>CALKYM010000210.1 GCA_938003525.1 uncultured Planctomycetales bacterium
TGACGGAGCACTAGCTCGTCCGCAACCGCTTGCGAGTCCAATGCGTGGTTTCCGTCGGCGGCCGACTGAACTTGCGAACACGCAGCAGCCTAACGGTGGAGACATTGTCCATGGTGCGTCGCACGCTCTTCGTCGTCCTCGCTCTCGCCTCTTGCGCCTTCTCTGCCAGCGCGCGGGCGGAAGAAGCCGCCTGGCCGCAGTTTCGCGGACCGACTGGACAAGGACATGCCGACGCGCGGCACCTGCCGACCACGTGGGACGACCAACAAAACGTCGCCTGGAATGTTCTCATCCGCGGCCGCGGTTGGTCGTCGCCCGTCATCGTCGACGATCAAGTCTGGCTCACGACGGCAACCGACCAGGGCCATTCGCTAAGGGCGATTTGCGTTCATCGAGACCGTGGTAAAATCGTCCACGACGTCGAGGTCTTCCATCGCAGCGACCTGCCGGCGATCAACGCCAAAAACACCTACGCCTCGCCGACTCCCATCGCCGATGGACCGCTGTTGTACGTCCACTTTGGAACGCTGGGCACGGCTTGCATCGAGCGCGCAACGGGACGAGTTGTCTGGCGAAACGACGAGCTGCAACTCGACCATAAAGAAGGCCCCGGCAGTTCGCCCGTCGTGCACGGGCACCATCTGATCATCCCCTGCGATGGGATGGACGTGCAGTACCTGGCGGCGCTCGACAAAGAGACCGGCGAACTCGCTTGGCGCAGCGATCGCCCGGAGCCGCACGATCCGAATCCCGACTTTCGCAAAGCGTACTGCACCCCACTGGTGATCGACGTTGACAATCGCGCCCTGGTTGTCAGCCCGGCGGCCAGTCGCGTTTTGGCCTACGAGCCGGCGACCGGTGAAGCGGTCTGGCAGGTCGACTACGAAGGCTTCTCGAACGTGCCGCGGCCCGTATTCGGCGACGGCCTGGTGTTTGTCGCGACCGGTTATATGAAGCCCAGTCTGCTCGCCATTCGCCCCGATGGCCGCGGCAACGTCACCGACAGCCACGTCGTTTGGCGCTACGCGCGCGGTGTGCCCAACAGCCCTTCACCGCTGTGGATCGATCATCGGCTGTACATGGTGAGTGACAAAGGGGTGGGAACGTGCCTCGACGCGCGGACCGGTGAACCCGTTTGGACCGAGCGGCTGGGCGGCAACTTTTCCGCATCGGGCGTCTACGCCGACGGGCACATCTACTGGCCCAGCGAAGAAGGATTCACCTACGTGATCCGACCGGGTGAGACCTACGATCTCATCGCCAAGAACGCTCTCCCCGAGGCGATTCTCGCCTCGCCCGCAGTTGCCGGACGGGCGCTCTACATCCGCACGGAGATGCGACTCTATCGCGTCGAAGACACTCGTCGCACCAACGCCGGAACGTCTCCCGCTTTTTGAGTTCGCTCGGCGCCACGGTGCGTGAGCACGATGTCGGCCACCAGCGCCACCACGGCGAGAAACGCGAAGCTCAAGATCGGGTTGATGAAATCCAGGGTCATGGCCCACCGCCTGCGGACGCCCCAGCGCGTCTCTCTCTTCGCGCGCAACACGTCCGCCGTCTTCCTCCATCGGCGATCCGCGATCGCCCAATCGAGCGGCAATGCCAGCGGGCTTAGAGGCGGCACGAGCCGGGCGGCTTCGTCAAACGGCAGAGCTTGCCCGGCCCGCAGGGACGGTTGGTGGACGTAGAGCGATGTCGTCGCGCCGAGGCGACCATCGCCAGCCACGTTGAGCGCTCACGACGGTGTCTAAGCCACATAATTTTGACCATTTTTTAGACCGTTTACGCCGCCTGAATTCGACACCGCTCGTTCACTTGCGGGCGGTCTTCGACTTTTTGCGCGGGCGGTACGGCTTGACCGATTGGGCCCGCATCCCGGCCCGCCACCTGCGCTCTTCGCGCTCCACTTCGGCCGCTGCCTTGTGAGTCCATTCGAGCAGCCTGCTGAGCCATTCTCGGGGTTTGCGTGAGTGCAGCGAAACAGATTGTAAGTCATTCTCTCGGCACGAGTTAGCCATATTTCGAAAGGCGCCGGCGACGTCCAAGGCCGCCAGGGCCAGCTCGTCGAGCTGCTCGGGCGTGTGTGCTTCGAGTGTCACAGCTCCCCCCATCTCAACCCACCACCGCAGATGCCTGACAGACCTATCTTAACGAGCCCCCCGTAAACTGTCGACACCTCCATTCTTTCGACCGTTTAGGAGAACAGAATGCCTCCTTCGGAATCGGATTATTTTGTACAAAACTTTGATTGAAATTAAGCCTCACATTTCCTAGCATGCGGTGGCCATCAACCGCCGGAGATCCACTGTCACGAGCTGCCCGTTGAAGAATCGCCAGCCTTCACCGCGTGGCCCCAAAGGGGGACTAACATGCTGCGACCGGAAATCGTGCTGCAAGTTCAGCGGCTCATCGAGCGGGGCGGACTCTCCCAGCGCCAGATCGCCCGGCAACTCGGCGTCAGCCGCACGACCGTCGGCGCCATCGCGCGCGGACGGAGGCGAGTGCTGCCCGGGAAACAGAGCGACCGAAGTGCCGATCAGCCGAACGCAGCACCGCGACGCTGCCCGGGATGCGGCGGGCTGGTCACTCCACCCTGTCTCCTGTGCCGGATTCGCCGACAGAAACAGCTCGACACCGAGATCGCAAGGTGGCGCGAGCTGCCTCACGCGGCGCGCCGCACGACAACGCAGCATCTGGCGCCTAGCCCATTCACGTCGCAGCGCACGCCGAATCCGCTCGGACACGCTCCCGATCGAAACCAGCCGCGCGCGCCACGGGACGATCGTCGGTCACCTCGCTCCAGCCAAAGCTAACCCAGCGCGGGCAGTGTATACGGCGCGCGATACTCCTTGGTCAAAAGCGCGTTGGCCTCGTCGCAGTCGACGAACTGCTGCCGATCCACGTCGAAATCGAGCCGGCCGCGCGTGCGATACGCGATCTCGCCGAGGTGCACCAACGCACACGAGCGATGTGCCACCAGAGGCGGAGCCCGGTTTGGTTCGCGCGTGCGAACCGAGTTGAGAAAGTCGTCCATGTGTTCTCCGTATCCGCGCGCTCCGCGAATTTCACGCCCCTCCGTCGGCCCCGGCTCGCCTTTCTGGCCAAGGAATACACTGAACGCGCCGCGGCGCGAGAAGATCATGTAACCTTCGGTCCCGTAGAAGACATTGCCGTTGTCGAAGCCGTGAAGCCCGTAGCTGGTGAACGGATAGTTCTCGTAGACGAGCAGACGCCCGTCGGCGTACTCGTACTGCACCGAGAGATTGTCGGGATAGTCGCTCACGTGCCCTTGGAGCATCATGCGGCCGCCGCGAGCCGTGATCTGTGTCGGCAGCGTGTCGACTCCCAGTCCCCAGGCGGCCATATCAAGATCGTGAATACCGTCGTCGCCAATCTCGCCATTGCCGTAGTCGCGGAACAATCGCCAGGTGGCATGAAAGCGGTGTCGATTGAAGGGACGCTCGGGCGCCGCGCCCAGCCAGCGATCGTAGTCAACACCTGAAGGCACCGGCTCGTCCGGCACCGAGCGCATCACGCTGCGCGATTCCGCAGTCCAGGCGCGCGCCACCTTCACCTCGCCGATGATTCCCTCGTCGAGTAGCCGTTGTGCCTTGGCGGTCACCGGGCTGCTGCGCATTTGGCTGCCATGCTGCACAATGCGTCCGTAGCGCTGCGCGGCTTCGACAATCAATTTGCCTTCGTCGTAGACGTGCGAGATCGGCTTCTCCAGATAGACGTCCTTGCCGGCCATCATGGCTCGCAGCGCGATTGGCGCGTGCCAGTGGTGGGGCGTGGCGACGATCACCGCATCAATGCTTGGATCGTCGAGCACCTCTTCGTAGCGTGCGGTCCGTTTCGGCGCTGCCGACTGGAAGGACGCGACGTTCTCGGCGGTGCGGTCGAGCTGCGCTTCGTCGACGTCGCAGATCCAGCCGATGGATGCGGCCACCTGATTCTCCGTCAGGTTGCGGACGTGGCCGTTGAGCATCCCGCCGCAACCGATCAATCCCAGCGCGACCGAAGCGGGGCGTTCCGCCTCTCCACCATGAACTCTGCGCAGCGTCGCGAGCGACGCCGTCATGGCGGCCGCGCCGGCCGAGTGCTGCAAGAATTCTCGTCGATTTGCTTGCCTTGGCATGTCTTCCCCCTGCATCAACAATGGCCTCGCGCGTTCGAGGCTACCGGACCCGAATTGCCGAGGCAAGAATGGACGCGGAATGCGGCCGTCTATTCCGCGGCAACTTGATCTGGCACGAGCGCGACGGCGCGGCACCAGGCCGCACTGGCGCGGTGAATCTTGACCGGCAGGCACGAGACCAGAAAACCGTGAGCGCGGCCGATCTGGTCGAGATTCGCCAGCTTCTCGATCTGGCAATACTCCCGCGTGATCCCCGCGAAGTGCGCCGGCCAGATCGCCCGACCGTCGCGCGTGTTTTGGAACTCGGCCAGCATGTCCGCGAACGGCCGGTCCAACGTATACGCATCGATCCCAATCACGCGCACGCCCTGTTCGACCAGCCACAGGGTTCCTTCGCGCCCCAGGCCGGGCTGACGAAAATATTCCGGCGTGTTGAGCCGCGCGTCGGCTCCCGTCTGCAACAACACGATGTCTCGCGGCCGTAGGCGATACGCGATGCTCTCGAGCGCCGCCTGCAAATCGTCGACGCTGATCAGCTCACCCGGCTCCTTGTGACGCATGTCGAGCACCACGCCGGGCGCGAAGCACCACTCCAAGGGAACCTCGTCGATGCGCCGCGCCGGACGTCCTTCAGACTCGGGCCCGTAGTGGTAAGGCGCGTCGACGTGGGTGCCGGTGTGGGTGATGGCGCGAACTTCCTCAACCGCCCAGCCGCGGCCTTCGGAATACACCAGGTCGGCGGGCCGGATACCGAAGAGCTGCGTCATCTGTTCGAGGCCACGCTCTTCGTGCGTGATGTAGTCGATCTCCGCCGGCCACGGCTCACTGACGGCGCCGGCTTCCAGCGGCACGCTGAGATCGACGATCCGCGAATTACTGAGTTCCTGCATCAACTCACTTTCCACGGCTAAGACGTCCGGCGGCGCTTGCGCACCACTTGTTGACACAACTTGCTACAGGAAATGAATCAAGCAGCAGTGGCCTCGACCAGCGATATCGGCGACCGAGTGGGAACGACTCTCTTGAACTCGAGCCCCGACTGGCGGAACAACTCGGCGTAGTCCTCGACGCTTCGCTCGCGGCCCCCCGTCATGACGAGCATGTTGAGGTCGGACCAGCGAGCGAAGTCCGGTTCGCCCGCCGGTTTCAACACGCGCTCGGCCAAAACCACGCGTCCGTCGGAGCGCATCTGACGACGCACGTTCGCTAGGATTTGCACGCTACGCTCGTCGTTCCAGTCGTGAATCACCGACGACAGCAGGTAGCAATCCCCGTCGACGGGAACGGCATCGGCAAAGAAGTCGCCCCCGACGGTGGTAAGACGATCTCCGAGTCCCAAACGGTCGATCTCCTGGCGCGCGCCCTCGACAACGCCCGGCTGATCGAACACGATCCCGCGCAGGTGGGCATGCATTTGCAGAATAGCGCCCAACAGCTTGCCGTGCCCGCCGCCGACGTCGACCAGCAGCTCATAAGGCGAAAAGTCGTAAGCGGCGAGCATCGCGTCGTGCGATTGTGAAACGATTTCGCCCATCGCCTCGTGAAACACCTTGGCGGAATCGGGCGCGGCATCGTAATAGTCGAACACCGGCATCCCGAAGACGCGGTCGAAGGCCGCTTCGCCGGTTTGCACACTGTGGGCCAGTTCACCCCAGGCGCGGTGATGTTCCTGCCCCATCATCACGGCGGTGGCCCACAGCGAACGTTCGGCGCCGCGACGCAAAAAGCCGCCCAACTCCGTCAGCTCGTAGCGCCGGTCCGGCAGTTCGCGCAGCAGACCGGCATCGGCCAGTCCCCGCATGAGTCGCTCGACCGCCGCGGCGTGGCAGCCACACGCGCTAGCGATTTCGCGCGCCGTGCGCGGTCCACCGTTTAGTTGATCGGCCAGTTCCAACCGCGCTGCGACCGCGATCGCCTGCGCAATCCAGCCGCCGACGATCATCTCCAGCAGGCGGCGATGCGGCGGAGTCGCTTGAGTTGATTCGCTTTCCCTCTCAGCCTTCGACATCGGGCATCCTCCTGCGCTCCTGCGACCGCACGAATTCTACAGGCTCCCGACGCCGCCCGTAGGACATCGGGGGCGGAAATACCCGACTCAACGTCTGGATGAATTCCGCTTTCGCGACCGGTGGCCGGGCAGGCGCCCATTTGGCGCGGTACAAATGCAGGGAGCCCAGCTGCCGCCCGAACAGGCGGGTGGGTGACAATGAAGGGCCAAGCACAGACAAAGACATCGAGCGGTTCGAGGGGAGCATTGTCATGTATCGCAACAGGCCGGCTGCGAGCGGAACGCGGTTGTTCTACCTACTACTCATCGGCGCTCTGATTGCCATCGGGGCGCCAGCCACGCGCGCCAACGAAACATCCGATAACGAATCGAAGTTCCCGGCCTGGGACGAGGTGACCAAGGACCACAAGAAGCTCGAGGGCCTGCTCGATCTCTATTACGACGAGGACCAGCAATCGCTGTTGATTGAACTCGGCAGCGGCGATCTCGATCAGGACTTTCTGATGCCGATTTCCGTGGCGCGCGGTGCCGGCAACCTGATCATGGGCGGCGACACGCTCAACTTCGGCAACCAATGGATCGTGCAGTTCAAACGAGTCGCCGACAAGATCCTCGTCGTGCGGCCCAACGTTTACGTCCGCGCCGAAGACGGCTCGCCGCAGGCCGATGCCGTGAAGGTCTCGCACACCGACAGCGTCATCCTGGCGGTGGCCATTCGCAGCGAAAAGGGGGGCTCGGTACTGATCAACGCGGCCGACATCTTCATGACCGATCTCGCGCAGGTCGGCCTGTCGCCCGACCGCGAGCGGAGCAGTTGGTACGCGGTGAAGTCGTTCGACGATAACGTCGTCATTCAGGTCAGCGCCGTTGGTTCTTTGGGCGGTGGGTTCTTCTTCTTTTTCGGTGGCACGAGCGACATCCCGGACATGCGGGGCGTACAGGCGGTCGTGCACTACGGCCTGTCGAAAGCTCCGTCGGGCAGCAGCTATAAGCCGCGCGTCGCGGACGACCGCGTGGGACATTTCCTGAGCGTCGTCAAAGATTTTTCCACTGACAACGACCGTACAGCGTATGTCCGCTACGTCACGCGCTGGCACTTGGAAAAGAGCGATTCATCGGCCGAGATGTCCCCGCCGAAAAAGCCGATCATCTTCTGGATCGAACGCACTGTGCCGCGGGAGTATCGCCCTTACGTGAAGGCGGGCATCCTGGAATGGAACAAGGCTTTCGAGAAGGTCGGCTTCATCGATGCGATCCAGGTCCGCGACCAGCTCGACGCCGACCAGTTCGATCCCGAAGACATTCGCTTCAACACGTTTCGCTGGATCACCACCAGCGTGCCCTTCGCCATGGGGCCCTCGCGCACCAATCCCCGCACCGGGCAGATTCTCGACGCGGATATTCTGTTCGATGAATCGTTCGTGCGTTACTGGCGCGAAGAATATCTGACGACCGCCGGACTGCCGGCGGGGCTAAAACTGTTGCAGGGTCGGCAATCGCAGCAGGCGTGGTTCAAGCAGCACGCCCACGACATCCCCTGGCTCGTGCTGGCCGCGCCGCAGTTGCGACAGATCATGCGCGATCCGCGGGCTGCCGAATTGCTGCAAGCCCACGATCACCTGCATCTGCCCGCGCCGCCGAGTTTGCTCGGCGGCGGACTAGCATCGCACGAGCGCTGCATGTTGGGACCGGGCATCAATCGTCAACTGGCACTACTGTCTACCGTGCTGGAAAGTAGCGGAGAGGCCGAGCCGGGAGGCAAGGTGCCGCTGGAGTTCATCGGTCAGGCCATCAAAGAAGTCACGATGCACGAAGTCGGCCACACGCTCGGCCTGCGGCACAACTTCAAAGCCAGCACGATGCTAAGCCTCGAAGAGTGCAACGATCCCGACATCACATCTGAACGCGGGATGGCGGGCTCGGTGATGGACTACCTGCCGGCCAACTTCGCGTTGGAGGGCGAACAGCAGGGCCACTACTTTAGCCAGACGATCGGCCCCTACGATTACTGGGCCGTCGAGTACGCCTACAAGCCGATCTCCGGCGACGAAGAGAAAGAGCTGGCCAAAATTGCTTCGCGCGTCGCCGAACCCGACTTGGCGTTCGGCACCGACGAAGATATGTGGGGCAATCCCGACCCGCGCATCAACACCTACGATCTGGGCGATCCGCTCGATTACGCCCAGCAGCGCACGGCCCTCGTCGAACAGCATCTGAAGTCGCTAGCCGAGCGCGTCGTGGCCGAAGGCGAAGGTTGGCAGCGCGCCCGTTCAGCGTTCGGCATGTTGATGAGCGAATTGTCCAATGCTTCGTTCCTGGCGTCCCAGTACATCGGCGCTGAATACACGTATCGCGATCACAAGGGCGACCCCAATGCCCGTACGCCCTATGAGCCGATTCCCGCAGCCAAACAGCGCGAGGCAATGGCGTTCCTCGGCGAGCACATTCTGCAGGAAGACGCCTTCAGCTTTTCGCCCGCGCTGCTGAAACGGCTGGCACCGACGTACTGGTCCAGCGGTGGCGACGAGGGCTACCCGGTCTACGACACGGTGCTGGGTGTGCAGCGGATCGTGCTCTCGCGGTTCATGAGCGGCGGCGTGCTGCGGAGCCTGCAAAACATCGAGCTGCACGCCGAAGAAGAGCAAGACGTGCTGCGGATGCCGGAGGTCTTCGACGTGCTCAGCGCGGCTATCTGGAGCGAACTGCCCGATGAGGCCGGCGGGGAAGAATCGGAACCGACGCCGATCCGCATCTCGACGATCCGCCGCAATCTGCAGCGCGAGCACTATCGCCGGCTGGCCGACATGGTGCTCGGTTCGGGCTCCTCATCCGACCTCTACGACCTGTTGTACTACGGTTTCAGTAGTTCGGCACCGCCCGATGCACGTGCCCTGGCGCGAATGCATCTGGGCGAACTTCACCGACGCGTGCAGCTCGCGCTGGGCGACCAATTCGATCTGGACGACTACAGTCGCGCGCACCTGATGGAACTCGATCAGGGCATCGAGAAAGTGCTCAGCGCCGACCTGCAGGCCCGCGGGCTCTAGCCCGAACGGTCTCGCTGCGCAGCGCTGAAGATCCCCAGGTAGTAGTGAGCCGGCGATTATCGACCGAGCGCCGTGCGAAGGTCGTCGATGGTCGCGTCTTGGCGCTCGATGCGCTCGGACAACGTCGCCATCTCGCCACGGAGTGCTTCAAGCTGCGCCGAAAGTTCCGCCACCGTACCACGCAGACTGTCATCGAGCGGTGACGAGGACGATGTACTCATCGATGGTGTGGACGCCGCCGGGCTGCGTGCACTCGCAGACGGGGCTCCACCCGCGTAACTCGACTGAACCGTCTCGAGTTCTTCCGGAAGATAGAGCCCGTGGGCGATCATGTGCCCGCGACCGGGCGGCGTGAGCGGCACGACGAGTCGCTTCGCCTCCAACGACTCGAGCAACTGCCGCAAGGCGGGCAGATCGTCAATTCGGTTCATCCGCGAGGCCCGCGAACGTAGCTCGCCCTCAGTCTGCGGTCCCCGCAAGAGCAGCTCGGCCATCACCGAAAGCTCGGTCTTGTCCACGCCCAGCCACTCGTACAGACGATGCCGGTACTTGGGCACGCGCCCGTCACCTTGCACCTCAACAACCGCGCCGCTCGCCCGCAGACGTTCCAGCGCCTCTTGCACGTCGTCCGGTTCGACCTGCATCACCGGGTCGCGATTGCTCTTTTGATTCGCTGCCGTGCAGATGGCGTTGAGCGTCAGCGGATAAGCCGACGGCGTCGTCTTGGCCTTCTCGACCAGCACCCCTGCGACCCGCCGCTCCAGCGAGTCGAGCGGTCGCCACTCGGCTTGCACCGGACTCTCTGCCGCTTGAGTATCCGTTTCCGTCATCGGTTCGCACCTTGCCCTAGTGAAGAGAGTTCGCCCTTCGCCGCCGCACACAACTTGCCTGGCAACGTGGCGCCAGTATAGCGGCGCAAAACCCGCGAGGTGCCGAGAGAGGTTCGCTACTGCGGCGCACTGGGCGGCGCGAGCGAGGCTCCGCGGGGGGGCGGGGCGGCGAGGTCGATGTGCTGCGAGGAGAGCGCGACGGGCAGGGCATAGAGTTGTTGCGGCCGCCGCTGGGCGTAGTTGACTTCCAACTCGTTGAGTTCGATGGAGAGCGAGAACCGGGCTGCCGGCCATTCCAACTCAATGCGCTCCGGCAGGCTCACCGCGTTGAGCGGATCGCGGCGCTGACCGCTGGCGACGCTCCGTGCGAACAGGGTGCCGGTCGGATCGCGAAGCTGTTGTTCAACGACGAAACCACCCTCCGGGTCGATGACCGTCGTCTTGGTCCAAGTCCCATCCGGACGGGGCAGGGGAGTGTCGACGGCCAGTTTGCCATCCTCATAGCCATACGGACCGACGTGCGTCGCGGCCGGATCGATGGTGGCCAGACCCAACGCTTCGAGCACCCATTGTGGTTCGATGGGCAACACGCGCCGCGCGGCGCTGTGCGCGAACTGATCGTGACGACAGTAGAACAAGGCGGGCGGTTCGCTCCGCCGCACCCAAAACCAGAACAATTGGTCGTTGCTGCCTAAATCAAATTCCGTACCCGTCAGCGCGGTTTCAGCGACCAGCCGCAGGCGACGCGGTGCTTCGTAAGCCAGCTTGGCGGAGACCGTCGGCAGGAAGGCCGGCTTGATTTTCACTTCCTCGCCGTACAGCGTCTGGATGTTAGCCGCGTTTTCATTGACGGCCGCGATCACCTCGGGCAGCGTTGCGGAGGCGGGCAGTCGGTGCGCCGTCGAGATCGTGTACTGTTCGAGCACTTGTGGACAGCCCGCACCGGCCGAAGGTGCCAGCAGCAGCACGACCAGCGCCACGCGCACGGCGCGCAGATCACTTCCCGGCGTGAAGGTCGACGTGTTGCGGCGCTGGTGAGACAAAGTGCGTGCTTCCCTGCCGCGTTAAGGTGAGTGAGTTGCCTGGCGGTGACGATTGGCGCGGCCCGGTTCGCTGTTTCTCGCGCGGCGTCAGGCGGCATCGGCAAACAACAATTGCGCCAACTGGTCCTGAATCTCTTCGATTCGCTGCTGGCTTGGTGTAGCGATGGAAACCGTATAGGTCGCGTCCTCACGCGGGCAGCTTACGACGAGTTGCCGGTCCGCCGCTGCTGCTTGCGGATGGTCGTCCTCCAACCGAAACACGCGGCGGCGGACCAGGAACAATGTCAGCACGTAGAGCAAATCCTGTTTGTCGGGCTGATCCTCGAGCTCGTGAAAGAACTCGAGCAGCACGTCGTTCGGCGCGAGCCTCGCCCGCCGCGCGGCGCGGGTGGGAACTTGTGCCCGCCACCATCCCAGCGCATCGTCCGGAGGCCCCTGCCACGCTTCGGCCGAGTAGTCATGCCGCTCGACTTCGGCTCCTTTGGCGACCAGCGCGGAGTAGAACACCTCGCCTTCGGCCAGCTCGCGGCCGGTGGCTGTACAGACTCGGGTGCAACGCTGAACGTCGTAATCCATAAGCCCGCTCTAAAAAAACGAACCGCGCGGACACCCCCCAGCAGAAGAGCGGGCGGGAGATTAGTCAAATCCGCCCTCTCGCTCAAGCGGACGTCGCCCGCTGCTCGAACGCAGCCATGCGCCTGCTAGCGTGCCCTCAGTCGTCAGTAGGCCACGAAAAAGCGGTTGTCCGTGCCGCCGGGGCCAATCCGGATTCGCACGGGGCGGGCGCATTTGGGGCAGTAGCCCGTGTAGGCGGTGCCGTCGGCGTTGACGTAGATTCGCCCGTAGCAATCGCAGCAAGCGAACTGGATGCCGACAAACTTGCGGGGTCCCAGCGCGGGTCGAGCGCGATCTTCGTCGGCGCCGCTCGTCAGATCCAGGTGCTCGCCCGGCATGTCCGGCCCTGCGTGTTCGCTGCGTTGTGGCCCCTGATCATTCTCGGCCGCCGGGCAAAGTAACGATCGACCGCGACCCAGAAAAGCTCGGTCGTAGCGATCCGCCGGGTTGAGCGGTCGGACGTCTTCGGCGCCAGTGGATCACAAACCGGTCCGTCTCAAGCCGTTACTTGACCCGAACCTATCGCCTCGGTAGAGTCTCAAGGAACTGGGCTGTGGGCCCTGTCAGCATGATTTCTGACTACTGAACGACGATGCCGCGTCCGAACCTGCTATCGCTGCTACGACTGGCGCTTGCCACGAGCAGGCTTTAGGGTTTCGCGCGCAGTAACCAGCCGACCGAACGAAACTGCCACGAACCCTGAGGCCGGTCAGCCGCCTCAGGGTTTTTCTTTTGGTCATCGATCAACGATGAACGAACTTGCCGCCAAACACGCGTCCTGTCACCGCTGGGAGCTGCGGCTGTTGCTATGACGGCCGGCGATGAGCCGGCCTTCGATCGCGCAACCTCCAAGCACAAGGCTTCCAGAACAGGACTTCACGAACCATGACCGACACACGACGCATCACGATCTTCGACACCACGCTCCGCGACGGTGAACAGTCGCCCGGCGCGAGCATGAACAACGCCGAGAAACTCGAGGTGGCACAAGCCCTGGTCGATCTCGGCGTCGACGTCATCGAAGCCGGCTTTCCCATCGCTTCGCGGGGCGACTTCGAGGCAGTGCACGAAATCGCCAACAACATTCGCGGCGCCACGATCTGCGGCCTGGCGCGTTGCAACACCGCCGACATCGATCGCGCGTGGGAGGCCATCGAGCATGCCGAGCGGCAGCGGATTCACGTCTTTCTGGCCACCAGCGCCATCCATCGCGAATTCAAACTCAAGATGGACAAGGAGCAGATTATTGCCCGCGCGGTCGAAGGCGTGAAGCGAGCGCGCGGCTACTGCGAGGACATCGAGTTTTCGCCGGAAGATGCCGCGCGGACCGAAGTCGATTTCCTCTGCGAAGTCGTCGAGGCGGCCATCGCGGCAGGCGCGACGACCGTCAACATCCCCGATACCGTCGGCTACGCCACCCCGGCGCACATGGGCAATCACATTGCCACGCTGGTGAATCGCGTGCCGAACATCGATCGGGCCGTGATCAGCATTCACTGCCATAACGATCTCGGCCTGGCGGTGGCCAACAGCCTGGCCGCCATACAAGCCGGCGCCGGGCAGATCGAGTGTACGATCAACGGCATCGGCGAACGGGCCGGCAACTGCGCGCTGGAAGAGGTGGTGATGGCCTTGCGGACGCGGCGCGACATCTACGGCTGCGACACGGGCATCAACACCGAGCGGCTCGTGCCGACCAGCCGGCTGGTAGCCAACATTACCGGCATTCACGTGCAGCGCAACAAGGCCATCGTGGGCCGCAACGCGTTCGCCCACGAAGCCGGCATCCATCAAGACGGGCTGCTCAAGGAGCGGACCACCTACGAAATCATGCGACCCGAGGACGTCGGCTTCGCGAAGACCGATCTCGTGCTGGGCAAGCACAGCGGCCGCGCCGCCTTGGCCGATCGCGCGCAGACGCTGGGCTATCACCTCGACGACGAGCAATTGCAGATCGTGTTCGAGCGCTTCAAAGATCTGGCCGACAAGAAAAAGGAAATCTACGACAGCGATATCGCCGCGCTGATCGAACACCAGATTCGCGACGTGCCGGAAGTCTTCACGTTCGTCTCCCATCACGTCGATGCAGCATCGGGCAAGACGCCCCGCGCGCGGCTCACCGTGCGGCGCGGCGAAGAAGAGCTGACCACCGAAGTCGAGCGTGGCGATGGGCCGATCGACGCAATCTTTCTGGCCATCGAAGACGTGACCGGCATCCAGGTCGTCTGCAAGGACTTCCAGGTGCACAGCGTTTCGATGGGCAAGGACGCACAGGGCGAAGTGACCGTCGAAGTCGAACACGCCGGCCGCCTCTACCGCGGCCGCGGCGTCTCAACCGACAGCGTCGAAGCCAGCGCGAGAGCCTTCCTGGACGCCATCAACCGCATCGCCGCCGAAGG
>CALKYM010000211.1 GCA_938003525.1 uncultured Planctomycetales bacterium
AGGCCACTGGCGACCAGCCACGCTGGCTGCCGCCGCGCTATGTGGCGTTTGTAGTGCGTGGGGGTGAGACTGCCGCCGATTTGTCCCTTGTCGACCTCGGAGAGGCAGCACCCATCGAAACGCAGATCGGCGAGTTGCGGGAACTGGTGGGCGAAACGCAACGGCAGTTGCGATTTGCATCGGAAGAGGGGATCGAAGCGCAGTACATGGACGCAGCCGCAGCGCTTTCCGCGACCGTTTTCGCGCCGCTTCAACCGCATCTCGAAGGCGTCGACAGCGTCTATTTGGCACCCGACGGTGAGCTGACGCGGATACCCTTCGAGGCGCTGGTCGATCGGGAAGGCAACTACCTCATCGAGCGCTACGCGTTCACCTATCTCTCCAGTGGCAGCGACCTACTGCGAGAACCAAGCGATCCTGCAGACGGCACGATCGTCTTCGCCGCTCCAGATTACGACCTGAACGACATACCTACCGTGCCGAGCGAGACGCTGCTGGCCGAGCTGACCCGCAGTAGTTCAGATGCCCGGCAGGGCGATCTGTCCGACGACACGCGTGGTTTGAGTTGGACTCCCCTGCCGGCGACTGAGACAGAAGCAGCCCGCGTCGTTGAGCTGTTGGCCATGCACGGAGTCTATGGTCCCGCACACGCGTTCCTTGGCGCCGACGCGTTGGAAGGGCTGCTCAAGCGCATGCAGGCGCCCCGCATCCTGCATCTGGCCACGCACGGGTTTTATCTGGAAGAGCAGGAGCGGCCGCTACCCGACGATGGGTTCGGCCGCGGCATCGAAATCGTGTCCAATGCGACGCATCCTGCTGGGACGAGCCACTCCAGTGCCGCGACGATGGCGCGGTTGGGCAACTACGAGAATCCACTGCTGCGCTCCGGCCTCGTGCTGGCCGGAGCGAATCGGCGGCAGCACGGCGGAACGACTGGCAACGACGAGGCCGAACGTCCCGACGATGGCTGGGTCACCGCCGAAGAGATCGGCCTGCTGGACTTGAAGGGCACGGAACTCGTCGTCCTCAGCGCGTGTGAGACCGGTCTGGGCGACATCCGCACCGGCGAAGGTGTCTCCGGCCTCCGCCGCGCGTTCATCTACGCCGGCGCGGAGACATTGATCACCAGCCTCTACAAAGTCCCCGACGAAGCCACCCAACAACTGATGACCGAGTTCTATACCCGACTCACCGGCGGCGCAACCAAACTCGAAGCACTGCGCGATGCGCAGCTAGAGATCATCAAACAGCGCCGCGAACAGCACAGCGCCGCCCATCCCTTCTTCTGGGCCAGCTTCGTGCTGGTCGGCGACCCCAATTGAGCGCAACCGTTGCTCGCACCGCCGCCGCAAGACCGATCCCATCCTGGGTAGTCAAACCGCCCACGCAGATCTCGGTCAACACGTCATTCTCGGGTGCGAGCTATCCGGCGGAGCGCTACCTTGGTCTCTGCGCCCAAGCACTTGCGTGGTTGGCGAACGTTTCGCGTCACCCGACTGAATCGGGCTGATGCTCCACGAGTACGGCGTCTGGCGGAAGCTGGTTTACGACACCTTGCACCACTTTTCTGCAAGCAAGGCCGACGGCACTGGCACGATCCCGTATTCCCTCTCCGTGGCCTTTATCGTTACTGTCCGCTCTTGCGATTTGGGCCAAGGCTAGGCCGACCAGTTTCCGATCGACAGCGATAGCACTGCTGTCGTGATCTGCTGGTGGCTCCACTGTCTGAACGCTGTATGACCGCGTTTCTTGCAAAATTGATACGTCTTCCAGCCAGTCCTCGCCCCCCCGCTGCCCATCTCTTGCAGGCTCTGGAGTTGGTTCGGTTTCTGGCGCGCGCGCGCGTGGCGACATGGACCCGCAATCGGCTGCTGGGCCTATGGTGGTGGCTGCTCGAACCGCTGGCGCTGGCGGCGGTGTACTCGCTGGTCGTCCGGTTCGCGTTCCGCGGCACTTACGACAACTATCCATTGTTTGTGCTCTGTGCGGTGATTCCCTGGGCTTGGTTTGCGGCGGCAACCAGTGCGGCCGGTGGGGCGCTCCGAGGTAGCGCCCGTCTCCTCCACTCGGCGTCAGTCAGTCACTTGCTGCTCCCGACGGCCGAGGTACTCGCTCACACCTATCGCTTTGTCGCAGGGCTGTGCGTCCTAACGGCAGTCGCGGCGTGGTACGGCTTCGGGCCAAGTTGGAGCTTCGCGGCGCTGCCGCTGGTTGTCGGCGTTCAGCTACTGCTGACCGTCGGCATCGGGTTCCTGCTTGCACTGGCCAACACAGTGGTTGCTGACACGGCGCACATCTGGTCGGTGATCACGCGGATCTGGTTCTTCGCCACACCATCGCTTTACAGTCTGGACGCGGTGCCGGCGGAGATGCGGTGGCTGCTCGTTTGGAATCCGTTTACGACGTTGTTTGCGGCCTATCGCACCATCTTCTTACACGGCAGCTGTCCCGATCTGCTAGGACTGCTGGGCGTGGCGCTGGTGGCGACACTCGTTCTGGTTAGCGGCGCGCTGCTACTAAGGCAACAGGAGGGACGCCTCGCGCTGTACGTTTGAGCCCCGACGACGGCCAAGCCGGCAGCGACGCGCGACACCATGATCGACCTGAACGACGTGAGCCTGCGGTATCGAGCCTCTCGCAGTGTGCCGTTTTCGGAATTGGTCACTCGGATGACTCTGTTGTGGCGCCCCGGGAGGCGGCGGGCACCGCAAGTGCATTGGGCACTTAGGAACGTCTCGTTGCGTGTGTCGGCTGGTGAGTGTCTGGGGGTGATCGGCGTCAACGGCGCCGGTAAGTCGACGCTCTTGCGGGTTATGGCCCGCGTCTACCGCCCCACCCGCGGGACTGTTCATAGCTTCGGGCGCGTGACTCCATTGCTGAATCTGCAGTTTGGGCTGAGGCCGGAACTGACGGGCCTGGAAAACATGCAACTGCTCGGGCTCCTGCAAGGCCACACACGGCGCGAGGTCGATGCCCTCTTGCCAGCAGCGCAGGACTTTGCAGGGTTGGGTAGCCAAATCCATGATCCGATCGCAACCTACTCGACCGGGATGCTGGCCCGTCTCAGCTTTTCGATCAGTACGGCCATCGCGCCAGACGTCCTGCTGCTCGACGAGGTGATGGCCGTCGGCGATGGTGCGTTTAAGCAGAAATCGAAGAACAGGATTCGCGCGCTGATGGATCAAGCTAGAACAGTAGTCCTCTGCTCACACGATCTCGCTCTTTTGCAGAAACTATGTGATCGTGTCGCTTGGGTGCACGGCGGGACGCTGCGAATGGAAGGTCCACCAGAAGAGACCCTGGCCGCGTACCGGGCTTTTCTCCAGCGCGACGGATCCCCCGCGCCGTGTCGGCTACGTCACGACGCGGCGGACGATGCGCCGATCGTACGCCGAGCATCGCGATCACGTCGCCGGTTGTCCGCAGCCCTCGAACCCTCCGTGTCTGCCAGCGGCTAGCCGAGCCGCATCGCGTACCGGCACTGTGAAACCGGAGTGTGATAGGTGTCACTCAGACTGCCATTGACGTGCGTTTCGGCGTCGAGCGACCTGTCGTCCTACTTCACTTGCCGTGGTCCTGCCGACGTATCTGAGCACGGTTACTTGCTTGAACGGGCGGAACGACACGACACCTTGTGTAACCGTGTCTAGCGATTACGCGAGGCACGCGAGCTTCTCTGCGCACCAGTCTACGTGATGCGCTTCCGTGAAGGCACGACGCGATCCCCGCCTCACGCCGTCCCCAGATTCTCCGACTGGTCGCACAGTCTACGTGATCCGCAGTTCTTTCCCGTTCAGCCAAGAAGAAGCATTTGCGGGCCGTCGAGGTGGCTTGGTATCCTGTCGAAGGTTGCGCCGCACACGTTGGCCGCTAGGGGCCTTTCCCCTCGAGCGAACTTGCGGCGCGGGATGATTTGAAACGGGGCCCATCACTATGGCGAGCACCGACGCCCGGTCGCCGCAAGACCCCCGCCGTGAATCGTCGCGTGCCGACGATCCCACCAAAATTTACGACGACAACGCGCCCACCCCTAGCCTTTCGTCCGACGAACTCGATACCAGCGAAATGCTGAGTCGGCCGATCGAGAACATCGGCGACTACAAAATCATTCGCAAGCTGGGCGGCGGCACGTACGGCGATGTCTACCTCGCGCATCGTTCTTCGGACCAACTGCACCACCTGTACGCTGTCAAAGTACTCTCTCGTACTGATGAAGAAGGGTTTTCCCAGCTACGCCGCGAGGCTGAGGTCATTCGCCTGTTTGAAAAGCAAGTCGGCATCGTGCAGCTGAAAGAAGCCGAGCCGCATCACGAGTTTCCGTATTACGTGATGCCCTACTACGAGGAAGGTTCGCTAGCCTATCTCATCAGAGAGAGTGTCGCCGCAAACGACAACGATGGTCGCGCGCTGCCAGTCCACCAGGCAACGCAGATCTTTCGCGCTCTGACGACGGCCTTGGCCGATGTCCATGACAAGGGAATCTCTCACTGCGATCTCAAGCCGCACAACATCCTGTTGGATGAAAAGCAATGTCCAGCTATTGCTGACTTCGGCCAGGCGCGGCTAAGCGAGCTTGAAGGGCCGGCGCTCGGTACTTGGTTTTACATGCCACCCGAACAAGCCGACATTGTTTCGCCTAGCGCCGACTGCAGATGCGATGTTTACGCGCTTGGCGCGGTGTTCTACGAGATGGTCACCGGAAAGAAGCCCCGCTGGTCAGACGACCTGAACACGCAGCTCACGCAGACGACTTTGCGAGCCAGTGACCGTCTGCAAATCTATAGGCAGGCGCTTCAAGATGCTGACGAACCCAAAGCGCATCGCTATGTGCCCGGGATGGACAAATCGTTGGCCCGCGTCATCGATCGTTGCCTCCAATTGGACCCTGAGAAGCGGCTGCCGAACGCCCGTAGCGTGCTGGACGCGCTCGACCGTGTCGAAGAAGCCAAGCTTCATCGCAAGATTCTGGTGGCCGGCTTGGCACTGCCGACCCTTCTGCTCGCGATCATGCTTACTGTCGCCGTTCTTGATGGGCGCGGCAGGATCTCAAAAGCCCGAGAAACGTACCAGGACCTGGTAGATGCCGATACGGTGCGGATTATTGGACAGTTCAAAGAGCGACTCGCTGTCGCGCGAGATCTTGTTGACGCCTACGCGCAACAGTGGTCGGTGCATGCCTGGCGCGCTCGCGACGAGTCTCCCGAAGCTGTACGGGAGCACTTTCACGCCATGTGTGATGATGCGGTCGTGCGTTTGGATACTGCGTTTGGCCAAACAGGCGAAACGTCCGACAACAGCGCCTCAATGGTGGTGCGGGGCTTGGACTTGTTCGATCCAACCGGCGTGCTGGTCGCAGATGGCGCTCCAGAAGCGCGTAAGGTGACGCCCGAATACGAGCAGGTCAACGACGTGATCGGGGCCGTGTATTCTTTTCGCGAGTATTTTTGCGGCGATCGCG
>CALKYM010000212.1 GCA_938003525.1 uncultured Planctomycetales bacterium
CCGATCGTGGCGCCCGTGCGATAGCCGGCCTCGCGGAGAATCTCGGCCATTGTGAGATAGTTCTGCGACAGGCGGCCCTCGAGTCGCCCGTAGTCGTCGTCGCTGCGGCCAAATTCCTCGGGCCGTACGAAGTGTGCCCCGTGGACTTCGGGGTAAAGCCCCGTGAACATCGACGCATGCGTGGGCAGCGTCCAGTTCGAAGTCGCGACGCAGTGCTCGAAGCGGAGGCCGTCTTGCGCCAGTAGATCCAAGTTGGGCGTTGTCTCGCGCTCGTAGCCGTAGCAGGAGAGGTGATCGGCGCGAACCGTGTCCACGGAGATCAGCACCACGTTGTAGGGCTGCTCGGCGGTTCCTTCGTAAGTCGCGGGAGCAACTGCTCGACCGCGCTGCGGCCCCGGCTGCCAGAGTCCGCGCAGCGCAAAGCCGCACAGCCCGCTGGTCACCAGAGCAACAACGATCAGCAGCCGCGAGGCACCCGTTCGTCGTAGGTTCATCAACGAAATACCCGTGTGTCCCGCCATTCGCGCCACGTACGGCGCGGCCGAATCGAGGACTCGTGCCGCCACTATTTGCCGCCGGGAAGAGCCGAAGTAGCCATCGTCGCAGCGCCCCCAAGCACCGTCAATCGGGCCGACTGGCGAGTGCAACAGGGCCGTCAAGCCGGCGCCGCAGAGATGGTTGCAGACGCCGTGTCGTACCGCTTCGTGACGCTTTGATTGCATCACTTCTGGCTGGTGTTACGATGCGCTGTGTGAGCGGATCGGCGCAGAGGTGGGGGTTACCGTTGACATCGATCACCGCCCTGACAGGACACATCCGATGAAGCGCGCCGCCGACGCGTGGGGCTTGCTGCCTGTTATTCTGCTGGCCGGCTGCGCGCCGAGTGGGCAGAGTGAGCCGGCTGCAGAGTCCGTCGGGCCGCCGCCCGTGCAAGAAAGCGTGGCGGTCGCGTTCGATCCGTCGCTGCCGCCTGAAGAGCAGCTCGCGCAGGTGATGCGCGATCATCCCGATCGCCCGGTCGTACTCCGCAATCGCGACTCGCAGTCGGGTGGCTGGCGGTTGGAATGCTATTCGCCGACGTATGAAGTCGACCGGGTCTATCGCTCGATGGAAGGCCCGCAAAGCGCGGCCGCGCTGATGCTGGGCGATGCGAATCAGGCCGAGCCGCAAGTGATGTGGGTCACGGGTTATCACGCCCGCGTGGTGAGCGCCGATGGCGCCGAGCAACTCTCGCAAGAGTTCATGTGCCATACGAACCTCGACTCGAAGCACACGGCGGTGAGCATCGGTCATGCCCGGGCGCCGCGGCTGTTCACGCTTTC
The DNA here is from genome assembly GCA_938003525.1 of uncultured Planctomycetales bacterium. Taxonomy (GTDB): domain Bacteria; phylum Planctomycetota; class Planctomycetia; order Pirellulales; family JAEUIK01; genus CALKYM01. The sequence continues at coordinate 1,323 of CALKYM010000212.1, forward strand.
GCAAGGACAGTTCGACATCGATTTTCCCGACGGTTTCGCTCTGCCGCTGATGTCGAACGAGCCGCTGGAGCTGTGGACGCAGGTGCTCAATCTCAACGGCGTGGACGAACCGCTCAAGGTGAAGCAGCACGTGCAGATCGACTTCGTGCCGCAGAGCGAAGCGAGCCGCAAGTTCGTGCCGCTGATGATGACCTACGCCCAGGTGGTCGTTTCCCTGGTGGGTGATCAGTCGCCCTATCTGCGGAAGGAAAATGGTGAGATCTGCTTCGAGGCGCCGGGCATCAGTTGTGCCGTGGGCGATCACGCGCTATTTCAGCGCAGCGACGGTGTGCTCAGCGACGACGAGGGCAACGAGTTCACCGTGCACTGGGTCGTGCCGCCGGGTCGCCACGAGTTTCGCCGTCGACAGCAGGGACTGCCGCTGTTGCACTTCGACAGCAAGATTCACTACGTCGCCGTACACATGCACCCCTTCGCCGAATCGATCACGCTGCGCGATGTGACCGACGATCGCGTCGTTTACGAAGCGAAAGCCCACGGCACGGAGACGGGCATCGGTTTGGCCAAGGTCGATATCTACAGCAGCCGCCAGGGTATCCCGGTCGCCCGCGATCACGAGTACGAGGTGGTGTGCGTCTACAACAACACCAGCGACCAGGACCAGGACTCGATGGCCGTGATGTTCCTCTACTGCGAGGACAAGCGGTACGACGAGACAATCGCCCAGCGCGCTCAGACCTATCTGCGCGAGCGAAAACCCGAGGCGCTCTCCGACGAGCTCGAAGCGATTCTGACCGACGACGAGCACACGCCGCTGCCCAGCGAATCGCACGCGCTGGTGGGCCGGGCGGCGCCCGACTTCCAGCTCATCACGCACCGCAGCACCAAGATGAGCCTGCGGCAATACCTCCAAGACGGCCCGTTGGTGTTGGTGTTTTACAACGGCTACTTCTGCGACCACTGCGTGGCCCAGCTCTTCGGGCTGAACGAAGATCTGCGGCTGTTCTACGAATTGGGCGGCCAGGTGGTGGCCGTCAGCGGCGACCCGCCGATTCAAACCCGCAAGCAGTTCGAGCGCTACGGCGAGTTCCGCTATCCGGTGCTCTTCGACGACGGTACGGCTGCGCGGGCGTATGGGACATTGATCGACGGCCAAGTCGATCAACTCCCGCGGCTGTTGCACGGCACGTTCCTCATCGACCACGGCGGCATCGTCCGCTGGGCCCAAACCGGCAAAGAGCCCTTCTTCGACAACCGCACGCTGCTGAAAGAGCTGGCGAAACTGACCGGGCGGGGGTAGTAGAGGGCGAGAGTATTTGAGAAGCGCACGAAGTATGCTGAGTCTCAGGGGCGGGATGTGAAGGCGTCCAACACGACCGAGAGGCACCGCGCGTTCCAGCAGGCACTTGGAGAGCGAGCAGAGCGTACCGCGGTCGTTAAGGGACTTCGGTCGCAAGTGCGAACTGCGCGCGCCGAAGTTAGGCTGCACAAACGTCGACTTTGGCGCTGGTCAACTATCCTCCGTGCACGGAGGATAGCAGATCAAACCGGTCTAACGCGACTGGGCGCGATGTTGAGTTTCGGTCTCGCGGCTCCTGTCATAATCTCTTTGCCGAGTGCCTTACTTCTTGGCATCTCCACCGGCACTACCATCGGCTTGACCAGCCTGCTCGTTGTGGTGTGCATTGTCGGATCAATACATATGTTGTCTGCGCCATCCGATGTCCGCGCACAAGCAAACGTTCTCCTCACGGAAAAATCGTTGGCCACCAGCACGGCACGTCTAGATCCGTTGAAGACAGAGCTGGAGATTGCGGACGCGAAGCTTGCCGCAGTGACGTCGCTCGTAGAGGAACTAGGGTCGATCATTTCAAGTCGCCGTCATCAGCTGCTTGCGACTAATTGGAGAGCGATGCGAGGCATCGAGTTCGAGAGATTCCTCGAGGCTGTGTTCTCCGAACTGGGCTACAAGGTTGAAACAACTCCCACGTCTGGAGATCAAGGTGTCGATCTCGTTGTCAGCGATGGAAAGATACGTATTGCGATCCAGATAAAGGGATATGAACACAGCGTGGGAAACGACGCGGTCCAGCAAGCCTGTGCCGGCGTAAGGTTTCACAGGTGTCATCAGGCGGCCGTTATCACCAACAGCCACTTCACAGCTTCTGCCAAAGCATTGGCGAAGGCTAATCAGTGTCGACTGATCGACCAGCAGCAAATTGAGCCGCTTATTGCAGGCGAGCTGGACGATTGGAGGCCGACTTGGAGCCGGATCGGGGCGTAGACGGCAGTCGCGCGGTCGCGCGGTCGCGCGCAGGCTGCATACCGAACGAGACGATCACACCAAAACACCGAGCGGGCGTACACACCATGCCAGATCACAAAGTCGTTTCGCACGAAGAATGGATTGATGCTCGCAAGCAACTGTTGGCCAAGGAGAAGGAATTCACGCGGATGCGGGAGGAGCTGACGCGGCAGCGGCAGGAGTTGCCGTGGGAGCGGGTGGAGAAGAACTACACGTTTGCCGGGCCCGATGGTGAGGAGTCGTTGGCCGACCTGTTTGCCGGGCGGAGCCAGTTGATCGTGTATCACTTCATGTTCGATCCCGACTGGGACGATGGCTGCAAGATCTGCTCGATGCTGGCCGATCATTACGATCCGCTCGTCGTCCATCTCGCGCATCGCGACGTGACGATGGTCACGATCTCACGTGCTTCCATTGAGAAGCTCCAGGCCTACCAGCGGCGGATGGGCTGGCGCTTCAAGTGGCTCTCATCGCTTGAGAGTGACTTCAACTGGGACTACCAGGCTTCGACCACGCCCGAGCAGATTGAACAGCAGCAGGTGTACTACAACTACCGGCAGGGCGCGGCGTTTCCCGCCACCGAGATGCCCGGCATCAGCGCGTTCTCCAAGGATGCTGACGGGCAGGTGTTCCACACCTATTCCGCCTACGCCCGGGGGCTGGAGACGTTCCTGGGCATCTACAACCTGCTGGACATCGTGCCCAAAGGCCGCAACGAAGCCGAGCTGCCCTACAACATGGCCTGGGTTCGTCCCCACGACCAATACGAAGACGG
>CALKYM010000213.1 GCA_938003525.1 uncultured Planctomycetales bacterium
GCGGTGCTCGGCTTTTTGGTGTGGGGACACCACATGTTCACCAGCGGGCAGTCGAAGCTGGTGTCGACGATCTTCAGCGCGATTACGTTCACGGTGGCCATCCCCTCGGCCATCAAAGTCTTCAACTGGCTGGCGACGCTCTACAAGGGGTCGATCAATCTCGTCACTCCCATGCTCTACGCGCTGTCGTTCTTGTTCTTGTTCGCCATCGGCGGGCTCACCGGGCTGTTCCTGTCCACCATGTCGACCGACGTCGTGCTGCACGATACGTATTTCGTCGTGGCCCACTTCCACTATGTCGCGGTGGGCAGCACGTTGACCGCCGTGCTGGGCGGTCTGTTCCACTGGTGGCCCAAAATGTTCGGCCGCATGTATCACGAGAACCTGGGGCGCTTCTCCTGCCTGTTCGTGTTCATGGGCTTCAACCTGACGTTCTTCCCGCAGTTCTTGCTGGGCACGCAGGGCATGCCGCGGCGGTACTACAACTACCTGCCGGAGTTCGAATTCTGGCACCAGGTGTCGACGGTGGGCGCGATGACCCTGGGCATTGGCATGTTGCTGGCCACCGCCACGCTGGTGCATTCACTGTTGCGCGGTCGCCCTGCGCCGGCGAATCCCTGGGGCGCCGCCACGCTCGAATGGCAATGCAGTTCGCCGCCGCCACACGACAACTTCAAGTCGCCACCCCCGGCGCGCGATCCGTACGAAATGCACGACATCGTTTACGATGAGAATCAGGGCAGCTACGTTGTCCGCGAGGCCGCCACGACGCCCGACGCACCCGAAGTGCCGCCCGCCGGCGCGACCGTCTGAGCCGCCCGTCCGACTCAAGGTCGCGGCCAACCGACCGCAACAAGGAAACCAACAGTCCGATGGCAACACCAGTCGACGTGAGCCAGCCGTCCGAAACCTCCGCACCCGCGGAAGATCACGGGCACGATCATCCGGCACATCTGGCACACCACTTCGAGAGCCCGCAGCAGCAGTTTTATTCGGGCAAGCTCGGCATGTGGCTGTTTTTGGTGCAGGAAGTGTTGTTCTTCAGCGGGTTGTTCTGCGCGTATGCGGTCTACCGGGCCAACCATCCCGAGGTGTTTCAGTACGCGCACCAGTTTTTGAGCGTGCAGTGGGGTGGTCTCAATACGGCGGTACTGATCTTCAGCAGCTTCACGATGGCCTTGGGTGTCCGCGCCGCGCAAAAGAGCCAACAGGGATTGTTGGTCGGCTGCCTGGCGATCACGATCGCCTGCGGTTTCGTCTTCATGGGCGTGAAGTACGTCGAGTACAAAGAGAAGTGGCAGCACGGCCTGCTGTGGGGCACCCTCTACAACCCCGAGGAGCATGGCGAGCACGGCGGCGAACATGGCGCCGTCGCACATGACGATACCGATCACGGAGCCGACAGCCACGGCGAAGATGCCGGCAGCGCGGCAGCCGGCCACGATGAAACCACTGCACACGATGAGGAGGGCGGAGAAGCTGCCGCGAACGCAGACTCCGCTGAGGACACCGCCACAGAGGGCGCGGGCGAGGCACCTGCTGCAGCCGAGGGGACTGCGACCGACGCGGCTGTGCCGATCACGCCAGCCACGGCAAAAGGTTCCGAACTCGCGCCGCCTGGGTCAGCCCCATCCGGCACGGTACCCGCCGAAGTGCGCGTTGAGGCCGGCGAACACCCGCCGGAGCCGAAGAACGTTCATATCTTCTTTGGCATCTACTTCGCCATGACGGGCCTGCACGGGCTTCACGTGGTGGTCGGCATCGGCGTGTTGGGTTGGATCTTGAAGCGGGCGATGGCCGGCGAGTTCAGCTCGGACTACTTCACGCCGGTCGATCTGGTGGGTCTGTACTGGCACCTCGTCGACCTGGTGTGGATCTATCTCTTCCCGCTCCTGTACCTGATCAACTAACTGTGCACGCAAGCGTCGCGGCCCTGTCGCGTCGCCCGTCCGAGACAACAGAGGTCTGATTCGATGGCTGATACCCACGCTGGCCACCACGACGATCATCCGCAGGTGGGGCACGTTGTGCCGGTGTGGATCTTGACCGCCGTCTGGATCACCTTGATGGTGTTGACCTTGCTCACCGTCGTCCTGGCACAGCTCAATTTCGGCCCGTTCGACCTGCTGATCGCGATGGGCATCGCGACGGTGAAGGCGACGCTGGTGTGCCTGTTTTTCATGCACCTCTATTGGGACAAGCCGATCAATTCCGCCTTCTTTCTGGCGTCCTTCGCCTTCGTGTTCCTGTTCGTTTCCATGGCGATTGCGGACACCGGCCAATACAAGGATGCGGTCGAGGCCCGACAAGTCGACGTGCCCGTCGTCCTGCACCCTGACGAGGCACCGGCACCATAAGACTGGCAGCCGGACTGCAAAGCGGTCCACAGGAGGTTCCAAGGCGTTTCTTTGCGCCGACGCAGGACTACACGTGCGCGGCGTGTCGAGACTGGAATTCGACCATGAACTTCGCAAGCGCCTCGACGCCTTCGCGGGGCATCGCGTTGTAGATCGAAGCGCGGATGCCGCCCACCGAGCGATGTCCCTTGAGCTCGAGAAGGTCCTCCTTGGCGGCCGTCGCGAGGAACTCCTTCTCCAAGTCCTGCGAAGGCAGCCGAAACGTGACGTTCATCTGGGAGCGGCACGCCGGCTGGGCATGTCCGCGGTAGAAGCCCTCGCTGCGATCGAGCGCGTCGTACAAGAGCGACGCCTTCTCGCGGTTGCGGCGCTCCATCTCGGCCAGCCCACCAACGTCTTCCAACAGCCACTTGGCGACCAGACCCACCATGTAAATCGCGAAACACGGCGGCGTGTTATAGGCCGACTCCTTCTCGGCGTGCACGCGGTAGTTGAGCATGCCCGGCAGTTCGTCGGCCGAGCAGGCCAGCAAATCGTCGCGGACGATCACCACGGTGACTCCCGCCGGACCGGCGTTCTTCTGCGCGCACGCGTAGAGCAGACCGAAGCGTTCGACCGGCAGCGGGCGCGAGAGGAAGTCGCTCGAAGCGTCGCACACCAGCGGCACGTCACCCACCTCAGGGAGTTGTTGGAACTGCACGCCTTGAATCGTCTCGTTCGAGGCGTAGTAGGCGTAGGCAGCCGCTGAGTCGAGCTGCAACTGGTCGGTCGTCGGCAGGCGGTCGAAGTTGTGCTCTTCGCCCGTCCAGGCGACGTTGATCGGGCCCTCGCGACGGGCTTCGGAGAGCGCGCCGGTGCTCCACGAGCCCGTGATGATGTAGTCGGCCCCCCGGCCGGCCAGCAGATTCATGGGGATCATCGAAAACTGCAGCCTGGCCCCACCCTGCAGAAAGAGGATTTTGTAATTGTCGGGCACGGCAAGCAGACGCCGCAGGCGGTCTTCGGTCTGGCCGATGATCTCCAGAAATGCCTTCGAGCGGTGGCTCATCTCCATCACCGACATCCCGTAGCCGGGCAGTGCCACCAGATCGCGCTGCGCCTCTTCAAGCACCGGCAGTGGCAGCGTCGCAGGACCCGCCGAGAAGTTGTAGACACGCTCGCTCATCGCTCGAATCGTCTCCCCTTGTGACGGCCGTCTTCGTCAGGACTGCCCTGGTATCGACTGTGCGTGGGCCGATGCACTTCAGTGCCCGTTTGGCCAACTGCGCGACGTGTTGTAGCACGGGCGCCGCGAGCGTCCAAGCGGGCAGGTTGCCGCACCGCTGGCGTTGACACTCGACCACAGGCTGCGGTTCACTGGGGCCATGCCGCCCATCTACGAACACCATCACCGCGTGCGGACCGAGGAGATCGACGGGCTGGGGCACGTCAACAACGTGGTGTACTTCAACTGGATGATCGCCGCGGCACTGGCCCATTCGCGCGCCCAAGGCTGGCCTGACGAGGCCTACCTCGAACGTGGCGCCGGCTGGGTGGTCCGCGCGCACCAGATCACCTACGTGAAGCCGGCCATGCCCGACGACACGATTCTCGTCCGCACGTGGGTCGCGCGTCACGGCCGCGTGACGTCGCTGCGGCGGTACCGCATTCTCCGCGGCAGCGATGGTGCCCTGCTGGCGCGGGCAGCCACCGAGTGGGCCTTCGTCGATTTCGGGACGCTCCGCCCGCTGAGGATTCCCGAAGAGGTGATGGGCTCGTTCGACGTGCTGGGCGACGAGCCGCCGGACGTCGAACGGCTCGGCTAGCACGATCTGTCGGCTGCAGAGCATCCGATCGCCGTGCGTCACAGAAACGCATCCAGCGGCTCGGCCAGGCGTCGAAACGTGGCGGCGGGCACGCTCAGTGTGCCCCACTTGGGCGAGAGCGTGGTGGCGAACTGAGCGTACTCGTGCAGCCGCACGCCGATGAATCCATACAAGCGGTGCCGAAAGGGGAACAACTGCTCGGCGGGGAGCGGAGCGCGATCGCCGACGACGTCGTAGGCAAAGACGAACAGTCCTGTGAATCGCTCGCCGAAGGCCTGCTCCCACTGCACCAGGCTGTCGACGTCGTCGAGCGTCGACCAGTTGCGCCAGTATTGCTTCTGTCGCCGCCCGGCAGGAAAACGGCGGCCCTTGACGTCGACCAGCCAGTTGCGACCGTCGCGGGCCGTGAGAATGAAGTCCAGGCTCTTGAGCGAGCCGTAGCCCAGCATGGCGCGATGCGCTTCGTCGACGGGCAGATAGGTCGACTGCCGCTCGCGCAGCAGCGCCTCGAAGGCGGCTTCGTAGTGGTTCTCGCGGTTGGCCATGGCGGAGCGAACGCTCGTCAACGCGCAAACCGCAGTGCTCTCAAGCTCGCCCGGCGACAACTTACGACTTTTCGGCGGGCGTTTCCAGCACGCCCCGCACGGCGGCCAACAGCTCGCCGGGCGCGTCGAGGCTGAGGGTGGTTTGCGTCCCGCGCTTGAGGTCTTTCACCTGGCACGTGCGGGCCTGCCACTCGTCGCTGCCAACCACCAGCGCCACGCGAAAGCCCCGGCGATCAGCGTACTTGAGCTGCTGGCCCAGCTTCTTCGGTTCCGGGTAGACCTCGACGTTGATTGTCGCGGACGGGGTGTGTTTGTCCGCCCGGGAAGGTGCCGCCGGATCCTGATAAGTCTGACCACGGAGTTGCGCGGCCAGCGCGCAATAGTCGCCGAACCGATCGGCGGCGAAATAGGGAATGAACACCTGGGCGGGTGTGGTGGTGGCGGGGATGTGTCCCAGCTCTTGGAGCGCCGCCAGCAGTCGATCGAGCCCCAACGAGGCGCCGACGCCGGGCAGCTCACGCGAGGTGTAGAGTCCCGCGAGATTGTCGTACCGCCCCCCGGAACAAACGCTGCCGATGCCCGGCAGATCGTTGAGCAGCGTTTCATAAACCGTGTCAGTGTAATAGTCGAGTCCACGCGCGATCGACGCATCGATCCGCAGATGTTTGGGCGAGACGCCCGCCGCTTGAACGGCACGGGCCAACTCGGCCAGCCGCGACACGCCCTGCTGGCCCTGTTCGTTGCCCGCGACGAGCGAGCGAAGCTGTTCGATGACGCGCGTATTGAAGTCTTCATCGTCCGGGTCGAGACCTTCAGCGCACGAAGCGAGCTTGAGCACCTCTCGTGCCTGGCTTTCGCTCACCCCGGGCAGCGAGCACATTTCGACGACGACACGCTCGCAGCCGATCTTCGCCAGCTTGTCGAGAGCGCGGAGCACACCCGTGGACTGTGCGGCCAAGCCAAGTTTTTCCAGCAGTCCGGTGAGGACTTTGCGATTGTTGACGTGAATGGTGAACGCCGTGATCCCCAGTGCGCGGAACAAGTCGTGGATCACCAGCGCCGTTTCGACGTCGGCGGCGATCGACGTGGTGCCGATCGTGTCGAAGTCGCACTGCATGAACTCCCGGTAGCGGCCGCGCTGGGTGTTCTCGCCACGCCACACGGCGCCCATGTGGTAGCGCTTGAAAGGCGTGCCCAGTTCGTTGATGTGCTGGGCCACGAAGCGGGCCAGCGGTACGGTGAGATCGAACCGCATCCCCACTTGACGTCCGCCGTGATCGGTGAACTGATAGAGCTGTTTGTCCGATTCTTCGCCCCCCTTGCCTGCCAGAATCTCCAGGTATTCCAGCGCGGGCGTATCGATGGGGCTGAAGCCGTACGAACGAAAGACGCGGCGGGCGATCTCGATGAGCCGCTCGCGGGGAAGCATCGCCTGGGGCAGAAAGTCGCGGAATCCTTTGAGCGTGCGCGGCTGGATCACGCCAACGACCTCAACCGATCACCGGCAGCAGAGAAGGTTCAGCGCTGCGGACCACTTGCCCCTTGGGGGGATGTACGGCCTCGACGTACTCCTCGACCTGCTCGGGCATCTCGAAGTAACGATCGTACGTCCAGCGGCTGTCGTATTCGCAGTCTTCGGTCGAATAGTCGCGGCAGATCTGCGGGCGAGTGTGGTAGATGCCGCAACGATTGTCCGGCTGCAAGTGTTTGCAGACGGTGTGCACCAGCAGGAACCATTCGTCGTCTTCGGTGAAGAGCGTCGCCGCATCGTGCAGCAGGTACCACCGCAAAAAGTCGAAGTCGGCCGCCTTCTTGGGCGTATCGATGGCCAGCGCGAAGTAGCGGCAGCACTTGGCCGTACAGTGGTCGCAGAGCGACTCTTCGGGCTGGAGGTGTTCTCGCAGGACTTTGGGAGCTTCAAGCGCCATCGCGTCAATTCCGTTTGCAGGTTGGGAGTTCCATTTCGCCAAAGTAATGAAAACGAGTCGGAGCACGTCGCAGCGCGCGTTATCGCTGTCGGCGGGCGTGGCACGCGGCTCGCGTGCCAACTTAACAAACGGGCCGGGAATTGACTACGGTTGCGCGGCGCGGAGTCGGACGCACTCGTTGGCAGCCAAGAGTCGATGATCCGCGCGGTCACGCTGCCGACAGTTGGAGCAGATCGGGACCGTTTCTACGTTACGACGGGCCGAGTATCATCGGGCTACGGAGCAGCGGACGGGAGGCGCGCTACGCGGCTCCGGGCGCAGGCGTCCACGCCATCCACCAGACGAGTCCCAACAACACGGCTTCCAGAACGGCCAACGTGACGAGCATCGGCCACGAGGGCCAAGCGCCCGTCACGGGACCGATGCACAACACCCAGAACAGCGCCAGCACGGCCAACACCAACAGCAATACGATCACCGTTCTCGCCCTTTTCAGATTCCCGCCGTACTCGCGGGTTCACTGACATGGAAACAGTCATTACCGCCGTCGGCCCCGACAATCGCGGTCTGGCCGACCCCATCGTACACGCCGTTACCGGCCAAGGCGCCAACATCTGCGAGATTCAGATGTACGACCATGACGAAGAGCGCGTCTTCGCCATGTACACCCGCGCCGATCTTCCCGACGACGAGTATCCGCGGCTGGTGGAAGAAATGGGTGCGATTGCCAATCAAACGCGATTGAGCATTCGCGTCTGGTCGCCCGAGCTGCGGCGCGAGCGGCCGCGGCTGGCGATCTGTACGACCTATCGCCCCGAACCCGCGTTGGCACTCTTGCGGGCGATTCGCGATGGCCGCATCCGCGCCGAAGCGGCCGCGCTGATCGGCAACCGGTCGAACTGCCGTTCGTTGGCCGAACAGTTCGACGTCGACTGGCACTTGATCGGCGATGCCCGCGGCGAGGCCGACAACGATCAAATGATCTCGATTTGCGATGAGTCAAACGTCGACTACATCGTGCTGGCCCGCTATATGCGGATCCTGCCGCCCAGCAGTTGCTGGAAGTACGCGGGCGGGCGGATCATCAATCTGCATCACGGGCTGCTGCCTTCGTTTCCCGGGATGCGGCCCTATCATGCCGCCTATGCCAGCCGGATGCTGACGTATGGCGCGACCTGTCACTTCATCGTGCCCGAGCTGGATGCGGGCAATCAGATCATCAACCAGGAAACGTTCACGGTGCCCCCGGGCATGCCGCTGGAAGACGTGATCCGGATGGGCGAACAAGACAACGAGCCGCACTGCCTGGTCGAAGGCGTTCGCCGCGTCGTCGAGCGCGAGGTGCGGCTGCACTTCCACCGCGTCGTGCGAACCGGCGGCTAGCGCTCGCCGTGCAAGCAGTCCTGTTTCCGATTGCATCGACCCGCATACCAAGACTCGGAACGCTGATCGCATGAGTTCGCCTGCCATGCTGCCGCGCACGACCTGTTGCAGTTGGCTGCTGCTCGCCTGCCTGGTTGCCGGCTGTGGCGATGGCTCGACAGTCGAAGAGCGGCGGTGGGCCGACGGGACGATCAAGCA
>CALKYM010000214.1 GCA_938003525.1 uncultured Planctomycetales bacterium
CCGACAAGGGGATCATCGTCCCCTCATCCCCCGAATAAGGCCCACCCGCATCGGCGACGGGGCCGCCGATGAGGTTGACCGTGACGTCGACCAACTGTGAGTCGCTCTTAATGGGCGTTCCATCGTCGGTGACGATCACCTCCATCTGGAAGAAGCCGCCCATGCTGGCGTCGGCCGTCCAGGTGAAGACACCCGTGGTCGGATGAATGGACGCACCCACCGGCGCGCCCGTTCCCAGGCTGAAGGTGAGATTGTGCAGCTCGGCGTCTGTGGCCGTGGCGGTGAAGGTCAATAGATTGCCTTCATCAACGACCTGCGCTGGAATCGGATCCAATACCGGTGGTGCGTTCAGGCTATCGATGTCGGAGCGCGTGAGCGGCTGCAAGTCGGTGCGCGGGTCGCCGACGACTTCCAGCGTGAATGGGTCAGCGCCTTTTTGCAGCCCGGCAAAAATGGGCACCTTGAACGCGCCCACCGGATCGGGCGTGAATCGCACGCGTCCCAAGAGCACGAACTGCCCCACGCCCAACCCCGTAGAGAGCGTGCCGCCGCCCAGGTCGTTCACCCGACCGTTGGGGTCGTCGATGGTGCCGGTTGTGCTCTGATTGAACAAGCTGCTGTGCTGGATCTGGACGGCATCCATGATGCCGGTGTCGTAGGCGATCGTCACGGAGCCATCGACAATGCCGTTGGAATTCGGCGAGGTGGCCCAGACCTCGATCCAGAAATCGCTGGTTTCGGGAATCAAGATGTCTTCGGCCGGGAGCGTAGCGCTCTGCTCGACAACCGATGGAGTCAGCACGATGCGCGGGAAGACCTCGAGCGGTGGCCCCGGATCGAAGTTACGGAACAGGAACTCGTAGAAGGTGCCGATATCGGACTCGTTGTAGAGGTGGCCGCGCCCCTCTTGGATGAACAGTTCGAACTCGTAGTCGGCCGGCGACAAGGCCAGGTTGTCGGCCTCATCGTGCATTGTCTCGAACATATTGGCCGCGCGATGCGTGCGGAAAAAGCCCTGCAATTGGGCCTGGATACTGATGTCCGTGACGAACTCGTCGAGCTGACCGATCCACTGCATGTGGCGGTTCTCGAGGAACGCTTGCGGATCGAGTGTGACCCCGTCCGGCGTGGGGCGCACTGGGTTCTCAGTCGTGCCGTACGGGAAGGTGAGCGTCGAATTGGGGAAAATGTGGTTGTCCGTACCCGACGCCACTACCGCGGCAACCTGACCGGGGTGCGCCATGGTGAACCGTTCGACGAAACCACCACCCTGCGAGAAACCGTGCAAGTAAAGCTGGGAGCCGTCGCCGATACCGGTTTCTGTGATCTGCTCGATCACCTCCAACAGCGCTTCATCAGCCGTGAGGCTGTCAATCAGATCCCAGGACAAGTCACCGTAGTTGTCGTACGCCAGCCCCGGTGCGAAGTGCGGCGCAACGACGATCACGTCGCCAACGCCGTTGACGGGATCTTCGATGTATTGCTGCCAGAAGGTGGTGTGCCGGAGCACCTCGCGGAGCGTTCCATGCACGCTGACGATGATCGGCGTGTTGGCGTCCACCGTGCCGAAACTGGCAACTCGAAAGAACAGGTTTGGATCGTACGAGTCGACGCGATGGAAGACGTCGCCGGGCAGGCTGGCGTCGAAGAACTGGGCCTGATCGTAAATCTTGATGTCGTCGATCGCCCAACCATCGTCGGTGAACGCGCGGTCGTCATATTGCGACCACTTGATCATGAACGTCGACGAGAAGCTGACGACCGTCGAACCCTGCTCGGTATTGATGCGATCGATGTTGGCGCCTAGGTCGTACTCGTGCAGCATCCACAGGCCGTCGCCTTGTCGGTTGATATCCTCGCCGCGGACGTCCTCCAGGCGATACCAGGTGATACCGTCGTTGGAGATAGCCAAACCGTCGCCAGCGGTACCCGTGGCGTGCACGTCGGGCAACACATCGGTCTCGTCGTCCGCCGTCGTCCCCTGCAGGCCTTCCAACTGGTGGAACACCAGCATGGCGTCCGTCTGAGCCGAGAGGTCGAGGGTGAGGATGGCTTCGGCCAAATCCTTGGTGGTATCGACGCCCGAGGAATCGAACAGCAGAGCCTCGGAACCGCCAGGCACCGACAAGGTGTTGACCACCGTGGCCGCGCCTTCCGCTGAGTTGATGAACTGCCACACGCCCGGCGTGGCCCCACCTTCGAAATCCTCCTCGAAGATCGTGGGCCGATCGATGCTGAAGTAGATCGGCTGGGCGTCCGAGAGAAACTGGAAGCCATCGTCTGCCACGCGGACGCTGATGGCGAGTTGATTTGGATCCGAGGACGATGGCGTCCAGGTAATCTGCGCCGTCGTAGCCGTCAGCGGCGTGATTTGCATACCGGCCGGCGCACCGGGCCCGAGACTGAAAGTTAAGTCGTCTCCGTCGACGTCGCTGGCCGAAACATTGAGGACGAATTGGACGCCCTCGGTCACGACAAAGTCGTCCGGCGAAATCGGATCGAGCACAGGCGCCGTGTTGAACGGAGTGAGCAGGAAGGCCTCGGTGTCCTCGCTCGGGTTCGTGCCGAAGCCGACGATTAGCCCTGAATCGTTGACGTCCATTGCGTTGGTGAGCGTCCAGCCGGCGCCGCTGGAGTCGACCACGTCGTTCAAATCGATGGTGCCACGTACCAGACTCCACAACGTGGCACGGTTACCGGTGGCGATCTCCGACGATCCGACCACGGTGCCAAACTCGTTGATGGCCTCGGCGACGCCGTTGCCGGTGAAGACACCGGGCTGTCCTGGCTCTTCCAGCAATGGGATAAGCGGCACCGCCGGGGCCCCGGGCTGCAGAACGCCTTGGGCGTCGCGCAACTGCCAACCGACGGGCCAGAGGACTTCGGTGCCCTGATCACGGAAGACGGCCTGCCCAACGGCGAAACCATCTTCATTGATATCCAGAATCCGGGCGAAATGATCGCCCGTGTCGATGGTGCCCGCCCCGACGGCCACCATCGTCGGCGTCCCTGCAGTGGTGTCGTAATAGAAGGGAATGATACCGGTGGCGTCGGTGCCGGCGCCGCCGATGAGGCCGTCGTCGGTGATCGCATAGGCGACGCTGAGGTCGTCCCCCCCGGCGAAGTCGCCCAGATCGGTGAGGACGCTGTTTTCCCAAAAGAAAGCATGAAAGCCGGCCGTACCCTCGCTCGTTCCGACCACCTGATTGCTGTTGTTTACCGCATACGCCTCAGCCGCGTTCTGGCCACCGGCGAAGTCGCCTAGGTCGGTCCAAGTCTGCGTGTTCGGGTCGTAAAGAACGGCGCGATCACCTTCCTTCGGACCCGCAGGAAATGCCTGGAGTAGTGCGGAGCTGCGGCCCGCCACAAATCCGGCGTCGTTGATATCGTTGCCTAAGGACGAGAAGTCGCTGACATCGAAGCGGCCGAGGGAGGTGACGGGATCGAACGTAGTGGCCACTTGCGTGGGAAGGCCGATGAAGTCGCCATCGACTCCCAACCCGGTGATGTCGCCGTTGTTGTTGATTCCCAGCGCGGCGCTTTCGAAAATGCCGCCGGCGACGTCGCCCAGAGGCGTCAACATATATTGCAATGCGAGTAGCCGCCGCTCTTCCAAGGGATCAATTTGCAGGCGGGATCCGCCGCGATCGACGCGCGATCGCTGACGTCGTTTCTGCGACCAGGGCAACAGCGACTTCCACTTGGCATCGTACCGATCATGTCGTGACATCGATGGTGGCCTCAACGACTTTTTAAGGGGCTGCCTGTGGCGGGTTACGAACGTCCTTCAGCACTCGTCGCATGGATGGACATCAGCACTGCTCGAGAAAGCCCGGCAGTGGCATGCCATTCAGTCCGCCGTCGTGCGGTCTGAGCGCCGCCGTTCTTGCGGCGCGACGTGGGTATGCAGGGACCCACCACGCGTTGCCTGAATCGAACCGCTGCGCTGAGATCGAGATGCTCTTTGGCTGATTCAGTGAATCCCGACGATGCATTCGATCTCGAAGTTGGAGTGCTCCGGTCAGGCTGGGCGCGCTGAGGGCAGAGGAATCCGGCACGATGGAAGCAGCGACGGGAGAACCTTGGAATGGCCCCGCACTGCTGAGCCTCTTGGTGTCGATCGATCGTTGCCCCACCGTCCTGATACAGTATGCGCACCCCGAGCAGTAGAATACATGCGACCTGTACAATTCGCAACCTTGCAGTGAGCAGAATTTCTTATCTCATCGCTATTTGTAAGCGTAGAGGCGGCGTTTCATGGGTGGGTCGATTTCGATGGACGAACTCACCATTGCCCCCCCGGCAGACACACAGCCGCAATACCGATCTCCAGCGAGCACGGGTTGTTACGCCGGACGCTAACCGTGTCCAGCGAGTGGGAATGCGACACTCTGTCGCAGTCTGCGGATCGAGCCGTCGCGCTTATTGCTCGTCAAGCGGCGTCCGGCGTAACAGCGCGCGGGACTCGATAGGCGCATGTTGCCGCTGCGGCGAGCCAAAATAGCCACCAGACGCTTGCGAATTGCGCCAATGCGACTATGCTGGACACGGCTTGAGCGGGCGCCGTCCCGCTCGCCTTAACTCCAAACGGCGTAGCATCTTCGCAGCATCTCAGAACTCGGCGTCTCAGGGATCGGCCGGAGCATTTCTCACGGCCGTCTTCGAGCAGCGACGGCAGGGGCAAAGTTGTCGCCGGCCATGATGGCCGGTCCGCTGCCAATGAGGGCAGCGAGCAACTTCGATTTATGCAACACGGACTATCGATTGCCATCGCGCGTTTCGGCCGACTCTTACTTTGCGACGTCCTGTTTGCGTCAGGAGCTCTGAGTGGCATTCGCGATCGTCAGGCAGCCGGACGATCGACCGGCTACTGATCTCGCAAAGCATTGGTGCTTGGTGGGGCCGAGCGAGCACGGGGGCACGGAGACAACGACCGACGTCGCCAGACTTCGGTGCCCACTGAACTAGTCAGATAGAACGCACATCGCGGACGCGACATGCACGCCGCCAACGAATTCGTCAACGAACTGGATGTCGTCGCCCTTTCGTTACCCGGTTCGTTCGATGCCAGTTTGCCCATCGCGGCAGCCCGCGCTGGCGCACTGGGCATTTTGGATGTTTGTGATGCTCTCAGCGCCGAGCAAGTCCTACCCGAAGTGGATCGATTGGCGCGTCTCGCGGGTGGACGCCGCTACGGAGTGATGCTGCCGGCGCAACTAGGCCCCATCCAGCGCGCGGTCGCTGATGGTGTTGGTGATTGCGCGTGCGTCCTGTTGACCGAACCAATGAGCGATCGCCTGTCCGACGCTGTGTCGTTCTGGCGCACGCGCGCTGCGCGAGTTGGTGTCGTGGTTACTTCGGTTGAAGAAGGTCGGCGGGCAGTCGACACCGGTGCCGATCTCGTGGTCGCCAAAGGGCACGAGGCGGGCGGGCGCGTCGGTGAGGAAACAACCTTCATTCTCACGCAGCGCCTGCTGGCCGCCTGCCAATGCGACATCGCCGCCTGGGGTGGGATCGGCTTTCGCACAGCGGCCGCCTGCTACGCGGCAGGCCTGTCTACCGTGGTTGTCGATTGGCAACTCGCCCTGCTGCGCGAGTCCCCGCTGGTGCCCGCCATGCGCCGTCGCGTCGAGCAGATGGACGGCAGCGAAACGGTCACTGTGGGTGCGCCCGATGGTGGCAGCCTTCGGTTCTACTGGCAGCCCGGCATGACGGCCCGCGAGCGGCTGGAATCGATCGCCAATCAAACGCTTGACGGACCGTCGGACCCGAACCACAAAAGCCAGTGGCGAACGACGATCGCCGAGTTGCTTGTCGAGCGCGACGCCAGCGCCCGCCTGTGGCCGATCGGTCAAGACGCAGCGCTAGCTTCGCACTGGGCCAAGGTCGTGCCGAACGTCGCTCGGGCGATAGCGCTGTTACGTGATGAGGCCCGTACAAACGTGGCTGAAGCGCGGAAAGCGTGTGCTCTCGCGCCACGTGGCCCCCTGGCCTCTTCGCATGGCACGGAATTCCCCGTCGTACAGGGCCCCATGACAAGGGTGAGCGACGTCCCGGAGTTCGCACACGAGGTCGCGCGCAGCGGCGGCTTGCCCTTCTTGGCTCTGGCGTTGATGAGCGGCGAGCAGACAGAGCGTCTGCTGAACGCCACCAGTGCCATGATGGGGTCGCAACCGTGGGGCGTTGGCGTACTCGGGTTCGTGGATCGCGAGCTACGCGCCGCGCAGTTCGAGACGATTGAACAGGTCTGCCCGCCGTTCGCGATCATCGCCGGTGGCCGGCCCGATCAGTCGGCCTCGCTCGAAGCGCGGGGCATCGTCTCGTATCTGCACGTGCCGTCGCCGGGCATGTTGTCGATGTTCCTCAGCGAAGGCGCTCGCCGCTTCGTCTTCGAAGGTCGCGAGTGCGGCGGACATGTCGGCCCGCGCAGCAGCTTCGTGCTGTGGGAGAACATGATCCAGGTGCTCCTGGATGCCGAACTCTCCGAAGCAGAAGCCGCGCGCGTGCACGTGCTGTTCGCCGGCGGCGTGCACGACGAAACGAGCGCCGCCATGGTGTCCGCTTTGGCGCAGCCGCTCGTTGAGCGGGGCATGAAGATCGGCGTGTTGCTGGGCACCGCGTATCTGTTCACCGACGAGATCGTCGAAACCGGCGCCATCCAGCGCGGCTTCCAGGAAGAGGCGCTTAACACTCAGCACACGGTGCTGTTGGAAACGGGTCCCGGCCACGCTACGCGCTGCGCGGATACCGAGTTCTACCGCACGTTCCTGGCCGAAAAGACCCGGCTCCGACGCGAGCACGTGCCGCAAGAGCAGGTCCGTGAAGAACTCGAACACCTGAATCTGGGACGGCTGCGAGTGGCCTCCAAGGGAATCCTCCGCAAGAACAAGCCTGCGCCGGGCGAAAGCCCGTTCGAGCAAGTCGACGCTGATACGCAGCGTCGTGAAGGGATGTACATGATCGGCCAGTTGGCCGCGCTGCGCGAGCGTACGTGCACGATTCGCGAACTGCACGACCAGGTGTCTCGCGGCGCCATCGAACGGCTGGCCCAGCGAGATGTCGAACCGCGAGTGACTGTCGTCGACGAGCCGCCGGCACCGCCGCCACTGGACATCGCCATCGTCGGCATGTCGTGTCTCTTGCCCGGCGCCAACGACCTCGCAACCTACTGGGACAACATCCTGCACAAGCGCGACCTGGTGGATGAGGTCCCGGCGGACCGCTTCGAGGCCGATCTCTGGTTCGACCCCGAGCGCGGCGCGCGGGACAAGATCTACAGCCGCTGGGGTGGCTTTCTCACCGATGTCGAGTTCGATCCGCTGAAGTACGGCATTCCGCCTGCGGCTCTCTCCAGCATCGAACCGATGCAGTTGCTCGCGCTGGAGTTGGTCGATCAAGCGCTGTGCGACTCCGGCTATCGAGATGAGAACCCGCACAAGGATCGCACGAGCGTGATTCTCGGCGCAGGCGGCGGCATCGCCGAGCTGGGAGCGGGCTACGCCGTTCGCGCGGCACTACCGGGTCTGGTCGAGAACCCCGACGAGCGGCTCTGGGAGCGATTGCCCGAGTGGACCGAAGATAGCTTCGCCGGAATTCTGCTCAACGTCGTGGCGGGGCGAATCAGCAACCGCTTCGATTTGGGCGGTGTGAACTATACGGTCGACGCCGCCTGCGCTTCATCGCTGGGTGCGCTCTACTTGGCCTGCCGGGAATTGGCCAACGGCACCAGCGACATGGTGGTCACTGGCGGCTGCGACACGTTGCAGAGTCCGTTCACCTACCTCTGCTTCGCTACGGCCGGGGCGTTATCGCCGCGTGGTAAATCGCGGACCTTCGACCGCAGCTCCGACGGCATCGCGATCAGCGAGGGCCTGGTAGCGCTCGTGTTGCGACGCCGCGAAGATGCCGAGCGCGACGGCGATCGCATCTATGCCCTGATTCGCGCAGCCGCCGGCGGTTCGGATGGGCGCAGCAAGGGCATGGCCACGCCGCGGCGCGAAGGTCAGTTGCGGGCCATTCAACGAGCGTACGATCAGGCACGCTTCAGCCCCGCCACAATCGGGCTGTTCGAGGCGCACGGCACCGGTACGGCAGTTGGCGATGTGACCGAGTGCCAGTCGTTGACCGATTTGCTCACGCAAGCCGACGCGCGACCGCGCAGCGCGGCCATCGGCAGCGTGAAGTCGATGATCGGGCACACCAAGTGCGCCGCCGGCGTCGCGAGCGTCGTGAAGAGCGCGCTGGCGTTGCACCACGGCGTGCTCCCGCCGACGTTGCACGTCGACGAGCCTAACGAGAAGGCCGGCTTGCTCGACGGGCCCCTGTATGTCAACAGCGAAGTGCGGCCGTGGATTCGTGGTCCGCATCCCCGCCGAGCCGGCATCAGTTCGTTCGGCTTTGGAGGCACCAATTTCCACGTCGTGCTCGAGGAGTACACCGGCCAGGCCCTGCCGAATCGGGAGCTGGCGCCGCATCGCGAGCGGGCCTGTGAGTTGTTCGCGTTCGCCGGCAACTCGCCCGCGGCGCTGAATCAGCGGATTCGCGCGCTGGCCGAACCGCTGCGCGAAGCGATTGCGGCCGGCCACCCGCCGGCCTTGCACGATCTGGCGTACACCTGGCATCGACGCAGTTCCGTCTCGCAGCCGACAGGTGGCCCGAAAGCAAGTGTCGTCTGCGGCGACGCAACCGAACTGCTTGCTCAGCTCGACGCGCTCTCGGCGGTCGTCACAGGCACCCGAGACAACTCCAGTCTTCCCGTCGGTGTCCATTACGCGGCCGAACCTGTCGCGGTGGGGCGCCCCGTGGCATTTCTGTTCCCCGGTCAAGGTTCGCAGTTCCCCAATATGCTGCGCGATTTGGCCGTGGAATTCCGGGAAGTGGCATCGGCGTTCGAACGATTGGACGCCGAGTTGGCAGGCGCGTTCGATCGCAGGCCCAGCGAGTACGTGTTTCCGCCGCCGGAATTCAGCGATGCCGAGCGGCGAGCCGCGGCCGAAGCGCTCAAACCCACCGACCTGCTTCAGCCTGTGCTCGGTGCCGCCGACACGGCGCTCGTGCGGCTGTTGGCCAGTTTCGGCGTCGAACCAACACTGGCCGCCGGCCACAGCTACGGTGAGTTGGTAGCGCTACATGTGGCAGGCTGTTTTGACGAAGCGACGCTGTACCGCTTGTCGTTCGCTCGCGGTCGCGCGATCACAGGCATGACGCGCGGCGGCGGAGAACTGGGCACGATGCTCGCCGTGCGAGCTTCGGCCGATGCCGTGCGCGAGGCGCTGGCCGATTGCCCGGACGTGTGGCTGGCCAACTTAAACAGCCCCCGACAAACGATCGTGAGCGCCACGGCGGCTGGAGCCGAGCGCGCCACGGAGAGGCTCTCTGCGGCTCGGTTGGCCACAACGCCCATCGCCGTTGCTTGCGGCTTCCACAGCCCGCTCATGGCGCCGGCTCGTGACGAGTTTGCGGCGGCACTCGAACAGCTCGATTGGCAACCGCCGCAGATTGACGTGTACAGCAACACCAGCGGCGAGGTTTATCCTGACGCACCGGCCGAGATGCGTGGGCTGCTGACCGAGCATCTCGTCCAGCGCGTGCAGTTTGCCACCGAGATTCAGAACATGCACCGCGCGGCTGATCCCGTCTTTATCGAGGTCGGGCCGGGGACGGTGCTCACCAAGCTCGTGCGCGACATTCTCGGCGATCGCGCTCAGCTTGCCGTCGCCCTGCAACCCCGCACAGAAAGCGGACTGAGACCGCTGCTCGACGCGCTGGCGCAACTGCTCTCGCAAGGTGCGGCCGTCGATCCCGAGCGTTTGTACGCGGGGCGGAAACTGCAAGAGCTGAATCTTACCTCGCTCGGCGCACCGCAAGACACCGCCGGGCCGAACACCTGGCTGGTGAACGGCAGCTACATTCGCCGCGCAACCGAACCGCGGCGTACGGCGCCACTTCGTGTGCCATTGGCCCCGGCTGAAGGTGCGTCGACTCCCGCGATTGCCGCGCCGGCGACAACGCTACCAACACAACCCTTGCCGGCAAAACACGTCGCGCAGCCAGCCACTCCTCCGGCAACCACCACGCCCGCAGCGAGCCCCAGTGCGGCGACTCCACCAGGGATAACGACATCCGCCACCGATCAACCGCTCGACGGCGCGTTGGCCGAGTTTCAGCAAACGATGCGCTACTTCCTGCAATCGCAGGAACGCGTGCTGACGGCGTTCCTCACAGGCGCGCCGACTGAATCGCAGAGCGCTGAGTCACCAACGCCGCACGCGACACCTGAGCTGGCATCGTCGGCATCGGAGTCCGTCGAACCCGCCCCACCCGTTGCGCCCGCCATGCCCGTCGCTCGGGCAACAGAACCCGCGCCGCCAACAGTGCCTGCGGGTATGCCCGAAGTTACAGAACCATCCGCTCCCGCGTCATCGGTCGATTTCGAGCGCGTGCTGGTCGACGTGGTCAGCGAGCGAACTGGTTACCCGGCAGATATGCTCGAGTTGGACGCGAATCTCGAAGCCGATCTGGGCATCGACTCCATCAAGCGCGTGGAGATTATCGGGGCGTTTCGCCGCGCTGCCCTGCCGAGCGTGGAGGAGCCGCCTGCCTGGTTCATGGAAGAGATGTCCGGCGCGGCCAATTTGCAAACAATCCTCGACGGCGTCCGGCGGCTGAGCGGCAGCGAGGCACCTCAAGCTCCCGCTGCTGCGTCAACAGCCGCCGATCCCACGTCCGCGCCGGCGGCTGAGCCGCTGCCCGCCGGCGATCTCCAGCAAATGCTGGTCGACGTGGTCAGCGAACGGACCGGCTACCCGCCCGAGATGCTCGAACTCGACGCGAATCTCGAAGCCGACCTGGGGATCGACTCCATCAAACGCGTGGAGATCATCGGCGCGTTTCGCCGCGCGGCGTTGCCGGGCATTGAGGAGCCGCCCGCCTGGTTCATGGAAGAGATGTCGGGCGCGGCCAATCTGCAAACAATCCTCGACGGCGTGAGTCGGCTCACATCCGAAAACCAACCGGCGACAACGACGCCGCAGCCGCGTGATTCAGCACACGTTCCCGAAGTACACGGCAAGCTAGGCGAGAATGGCGCGGCCGTCGCCAGCGGGAATGGTCACCACGATGTGCACGTGGGGAGCAATGGCACTCAGGCGATTGCCACCTCGACACGCTGTCCGCGCTGCATCGTGGCGCCGCTCGACGCTCCGCTGAACATCGAAGAGGGCAGCGAACTGCCGCAAGGCATCTACGTCATCACCGACGACGGTGCTGGAACGGCGCAAGCGCTCGTCGCCGAGCTGACTGCAGTGGGCCGCCGCAGCTTCGTGCTCGATGCGTCGCTGTTGGCGACTGCCGAAGGCGCTGCCGCACAAGTTGCGCAGATCCGTAAGGAGTACGGCACCGTCGGCGCCGTCATGCATCTCGCACCGCTGGCCGAATCTCCCGAGTTGCCCACCGTTGATGAGGCAACCTGGCGCGATCGCTTCGAGCTCGAAGTCCGCAGCGTGTTGTTCACGCTCCAAGCGCTGAGTCGCGAGCTCTCCTCAGCCCAGTCAGGCGATGTGGCCGTACTGTGCGCGACGCGCGGCGGTGGCGACTTTGCGCCGCATCAGAATGAAGAGGCCGGCCAACCCTGGCGTGGCGGTCTCGCAGGCATGATGAAGACGGCCGCCAAGGAATGGACCGGCGCGCGTTTCCGCTTCGTCGATTTCGATAAACTTCCCGAGCCTTCCCGTCTCCTCGATGAGATTCGCGCAACAGGTCCCGTCGAAGTCGGCTATCGCGAAGGGCGCCGCCTCACGCTCGCTCCGCTGCGCAGCGAGTTGCCCACCCTGGAAAACGACGCGCCGGACGAGGTGCGGCTCGATCAGAACAGCGTGGTGCTACTCACCGGCGGTGCCCGCGGCATTACGGCGTGTATTGGCAAAGCGGTGGCCAAGCGCACCGGCGCGCGGATGATCCTGCTGGGACGCAGCCCCCGTCCGGACGCAGAGCAGTCGGCTTGGGCCGACGGCATCACCGAGCCTGCAGCGCTGCGGGCAGCGCTGATCGATCGCATGCGGGCAGCAGGCCAGAGCCCTCGCCCCCGGGAGATCGAAGATCAACTCTCCCGCCTGTTGGCCGACCGCGAGATCATCAGCACGCTGAACGAAATGGCCGCCGCCGGCTCGACCGTGGAATACATCTCCTGCGACTTGCTCGATGAGATCGCCTTGCGATCTGTACTCCGCGACATCACCTCGCGCTACGAGAAGATCGACGCCGTGTTCCACGGCGCCGGCGTGATCGAAGACCGCTACATCGTCGACAAGACGGCCGAGTCGTTCGACCGCGTCGTGGGCACTAAGCTCGACGGACTACTGACGATCCTGCGTTTGATCGATTCCGAGCAGCTTTCGCTGCTGGCCCTCTTCTCGTCGGTAGCGGGCTTTTTCGGCAACGCGGGCCAAGTCGACTATGCCTGCGCCAACGAAATCCTCAACCGCATCACCTCCCGCCTTTCGCGGCTGTGGCCGGCGAAGTGCGTGGCGCTTAACTGGGGACCGTGGCAGGGCGCCGGCATGGTCACACCTGAAGTGGCCCGCCAGTTCGCCGAACGTGGTGTCGACCTGATTGACGTGGCGGAAGGCTGCGCCGCGGTGCTGGGCGAAATGCGCCATCGCCGTCCGGGTGAACCCTGCGTTTTGCTGGGTGGGGGTCCCTGGCTGGAAGATGCCGACCAACTCGCGGCCCGGGGTGTGGAGCTATCGGTCGACACTCCACTGTTGACCTCGCAACAGGTCGTCGCCCACGCCGACGGTTCAGCGGACGCCCATGTCGCGCTCGAACCCGCGCGGCATCGCTATCTGGAAGACCACTGCATCGACGAACGCCCGGTGCTGCCCGCCGCATTTGTGTTGGAATTGATGGCGGAACTGGCACAGGCCGCGGCCCCCGCAGGCTGGCACGTCACCCGTGTCGAGGACTTCCGTTCGCTCTCCGGCATCATTGTCGACGGGCCGCAGCGCGAAATCTCTTTGCGAGCAGAACCGCTCGCCCAAGATGACAACACGCGCAGTTGGCGCGTCCGCGTTTTCGATCGCGACGTGCCCACGCGATCGTTCTACTCGGCCGAAGTGCACGCGGCGCGGCTGGCTCCCGAACTTCCCGATGCCCCCAACCTCCAGCGCATCGACACGGCGTTCCCGCTGGAGACGGTCGACGAAGCCTATCATCGCTGGTTGTTCCACGGCCCATCGCTGCAGGCCATCACTCGTTTCGATGGGTTGGATTCCAGCGGCGTCGATGCAGTCTTCCGGCCCGGCGTGGCGCGCGACTGTGTGGGACCGCATGCCGACGGCGACTGGCTCATCGATCCCGTCGTGCTCGATGCGGCGCCGCAGTTGGGCATGATCTGGTCGCGCGCCGTGTTCGACACCAGCCCCCTGCCCAACCGGGTCGCCAAGTACCATCGTTTCGGCCCGGTGGGAGACGGTCCGCTGGAAGCGCTGTTCCGCGTCGATCCTGCATCGAACGAGCACGGCTACAAGGCCGACGTCTGGCTCATTCGCGGCGACAAGGTGGTGGGACTCATGGAGGGGCTCGAAGGTGCGGGAAGCGCTGCGTTGAACCGCATTGCCCGGAGTGCGACCTAGCATGGCTGACGCACTCTCTCCCGCGCCCCGCCGGGCGGCGGGCATCGCGGGCGACGACATCGCGATCGTCGGGATGGCGTGTTGCTTTCCCCGCGCAGCAACGCCGGCGGACTTCTGGCAAAACATCGTCGAGCGCATCGATTGCATCGGCGCGCCGACCCCCGACTGGCAGCCGGAACAGTTCACCCGTCATGTATACGTTGCCCGGGGCGGGTTTCTGGGCGAGCTGAGCCGCTTCGATCCGGCCAAGTACGGCATCATGCCCTCGAGCATCGAGGGGGCGGAGCCCGATCAGTTCCTGGCCTTCGCCTGCGCGCTCGACGCACTGGCCGACGCCGGGGTGCCCGAGATTCCGCTCGACCGCGAACGGACCGGCGTGATCATCGGTCGCGGAATCTACATCAACCGCGGCCTGGTGACGATGATCGCCCAAAGCTACGTGGTCGATGAAGTCGTCGGCCTCGTCGGGCAGCTCGAACCGAATCGTTCTGTGGAAGATCTGGAACTGATTCGCAGCGAGTTGCGGCGCGTGCTGCCGCCCTTCTCTGCCGAAACGGTCCCCGGCCTGACGCACAACATTCTCGCGGGCCGCGTGGCGAACAAGCTCGATCTGAAAGGGCCCGCGTATACGGTCGACGCCGCTTGTTCATCGACGCTGTTGGCCGTCGATCACGCGACCGCCGCGCTGCGCGATGGTGAATGTTCGGCCGTCGTCGTCGGCGGGGTGCAGGTCACCACGCCCGGCATGGTCCACATGGCGTTCTGCTACCTCGATGCGCTCAGCCGCGAGGGCAAGATTGCCCCCTTCTCCTCAGAAGCCAGCGGCACGCTGCTGGGCCAGGGCTGCGGCATGCTGGTGCTCAAACGCCGCGAAGATGCGCTGCGCGACGGTAACCGAATCTATGCACTCATCAAGTCCGTTGCCCTCTCGTCAGACGGTCGCGGCTCCGGCATTCTCGCTCCTCAGCAGGCAGGACAAGAACTGGCACTGCGCCGCGCCTACAAGGAAGCCGCCGTCGATCCGGCCACCGTGGGGCTCGTCGAAGCCCATGGAACCGGCATCCCGCTGGGCGATGCGACCGAAGTGAAGACGCTCGGCGCTTGCTTCCCGTCCCGTCAGGGCGATCGACCGCACGTGGCGCTGGGCAGCGTGAAGTCGATGATCGGGCATCTGCTGCCGGCATCCGGTGCCGCCAGTCTGATCAAAACGGCCCTGTCGCTTTACCACCGCGTGCTCCCGCCGACGCTCAATGCCGAACATCCCAATCCAGAGTTGGGGCTCGATCAAACGCCGTTCTACCTTTCGACCGCGACGCGACCGTGGGTACATGGCGATCGAGCAACGCCGCGCCGAGCGGGTGTCAACGCGTTTGGCTTCGGCGGGATCAACGCGCACGCGATTCTCGAAGAGGACGGAGTTGCCGACGAAACCACACTGCCACGACTCGAACGTCGCTGGCCGGCCGAGTTGGTCGTCGTTTCCGCCCAAGACCGTGAAGCACTGGCCCGCCGAGCTGAAGCGCTGGCCGATTGGGTCCGCCGAGCCGGCGACGCCAGCCTGCTCGATGTGGCCGCGGCCTGTGCAGCCCAATCGGGACCGTCGAGGCTGGCCGTCGTGGCTCGCGATTTGTCCGATCTGGCGAAGAAGCTTTCGGTCGGCGCCGCGCGGTTGCGGGAAAGCGACCGCACGCAGATTCAAGACCGCGGCGGAATCTTCTGGTATGCCCAGCCGCAGGGCGACGCCGGCCGGGTGGCGTTCGTTTTCCCGGGAGAAGGTGCCCAGTACACCAGCATGCTCGGCGACCTCTGCCGCAATTTCAGCGAGGTGCGGCGGCAGTTCGACCTGACGGACGAGGCATTCGCACAAGCTCAAATGCCAGTCCCGCTCAGCCGGCTCATCTTCCCCTTGCCCGAAGAGGCAGAAGCGGCCGAAGCCGAACTCTGGAATCTGGGCGGAGCCGTGACTTCCGTCACGCTGGCCAGCCGCGCCCTGTTGGCCTTGCTCGGGACGCTCAAGCTCCGCGCCGATGCGATCGTCGGGCATTCCAGCGGAGAATTTGGTGCGCTGATCGCCGCCGGTGCGATCGCTCCGGCTGACGACGATGCTCTCGTGGCCGCAACGGCCGCCGGCGCATTGAATGCCGCCAAGCTCGCTTCCTCGGGCTTGGTGCCACCGGCCGTGTTGATTGCCGTGGGCGGCGCGAATCCCGATGCGGTCGAGCGCGTGTTGGCCGAATCCAAGGGCAAGCTGGTCGTGGCAATGGAAAACTGCCCCAGCCAGCGCGTGCTGGTGGGCGACGAGTCGGCCACCGCTGCAGCGCTGGAAGGGCTGCGTGGTCAGGGTGGGCTGTGCGAGCGGCTCCCCTGGGATCGCGCGTACCACACGCCAGACTTTGCCCCGGCGGTCGGCATCATCGAGGAGTATTTCGACGCAGTCGACCTGCGCGGACCCCGGATCGAAACCTGGTCGTGCGCCACGGTCGATCGCTATCCACAAGATCCCGCCGGCGTGAAAGAGCTCGCCGTGCGGCAGTGGAGCAGCCCGGTTCGTTTCCGCGAAACGATCGAGGCGATGTACACCTCCGGCGTGCGCGTCTTCGTCGAAGTGGGTCCGCGTGGGAATCTTTCCGCGTTTGTGGCGGATACGCTCGGTAAGCAACCGCACGCCGCGGTCCCGCTCGACGTGCCCCGCCGTGACGGGCTGACTCAGCTCTGTTGGGCGTTGGGGATGCTGGCCGCGCACAACGTGTTTTTCGATCTCCCGGCTCTCTACGCCAGGCGCCAACCCCGGCCGCTCGAGCTGAATGCAGCTCCGCCCGAAGCGCCGCGACCGCAACCACCGCTGCGGCTCGACCTCCCTCGGCTGGCGCTCGGTGAGGAAACCGTTTCGCGGCTACGGGAATCACAGCCCGCCGAAACCACTCCCGCCCAGACTGCGACGGCAGCGACCGCGACGCCCGCGCCGACTGCCCAGCCAACCCCTCAACTGACTGTGCCGGTCGTCACAAGGTCCTCTTCGCCGTTGCCTGCCGCGTTGCCATCTGCCGAAGCTCGCTCGCAGGCGATCGCGGACTACCAGCAGACGATGCGGCAATTCATACATACGCAACAGCAGGTGCTGCTCGCCCGGCTAAAAGCGACACCGGCCGAAACGGCGCCGGTGCCGGAAGTGGCGAAGGTTGCTGCGACGCCCGCTGCATCCGCGCCAGCGGGGACGTCCGCGCGGGCTGACATATCAACTGCCACACCGGCTCCGGCAACCGTGCCACAAACCGCTCCGGTCAACGCCGCCTCGACGAGCGATGCGGTGGCGGTGGCAACGACCGATAGCGGATCGTGTGCCGGTACAACAAACTTGCAGTCGCAACTGCTTGACATCGTCAGCCAGCGGACCGGTTATCCCGTCGACATGCTCGACCTCGACGCGCAGCTCGAATCCGACCTGGGGATCGACTCGATCAAACGCGTCGAAGTGATCGGCGCCTTTCGCCGAGCCGTGATGCCTGGCGACATCGAGCCACCGGCCGACGTAATGGAAGAATTGGCCGGCTCGCAAACGCTGCGGGCGGTGCTCGAGGGATTTCGACCTCTCCTGGGCTCGAACGGGAGCGACGCGAGCGCTGCGGTCGAATCGAACGCAACGGCCACAACCACGCCCGATGCGAACACACATCATCAATGGCCGCTGTTGGAGACCATTCTCGTCGATGAGCCCGGCGCGCGACTCGTCGCCGAATGCGAGCTCGACGCCCGACGGCACGGGTTCCTTCGCGATCACACCTTCCTGGGGCGTGGCTTGTCGCTGCGCGATCCGCAGCACATGACGCTGCCGGTGATGCCCATGGCCATGACGCTGGAGATGATGGCCGAGGCCGCATTGCGGCTGTTCCCGCAACTGCAAGTGGTGGCGCTGGAAGACGTGCAAACACACCGCTGGTTGGCGATGGAAACGGAGACGCGCCGCCTGCGCGTCGAAGCCCGCGCGGTCGACCCCACACGCGCTCAGGTCCAAGTGTTCGAGGCCGATCGCGAAGGATTCAGTTCCGTGGTTACCGAAGGTACCGTGGAGTTGGCAGACAGCCGCCTCCCGCTGGGACCGCCGCAAGTGCCCGATCGCGCGACGGGCGCGGCCACCTGGGCGAAGGACATCTACGGCTGGATCCTGTTTCACGGGCCGGCGTTTCAGGGCGTTGAAAGAGTCGAGGCTGCGGATGTCGACGCGATCCGCGCCATCATTCACGCACCCAATCCCCAGTTGCTGTTCGCCGGCGACACGCCGCCACTCGTGATCCGGCCGGCGCTGCTCGATGTGGCGATTCAGGTTCCCGGCATGATCTACGGCCAGTGGGACGTCAGCGATCCAGAAGTCCACATGGTCTTCCCGCATCGCTTTGCGCGGCTCGAAATCGGCCCCGACGAACAATGGTCGCGCGAGCCGCTGCGAGCCATCGCCACCACGCGTCGCGAGGACAACGACCTGTTTTCCGACCTGGAAGTGAAGAACGAAGCCGGCGATGTGGTGCTGAGAATGCAAGGCCGGGTCTGTCAGGTCGTCGATTTCCCGACAGGACTGCATCACTACTCCAAGGCGCCACAAGAGGTGACCTGCTGCCGCCGCCTGACGGGCCTGTTCGACGACATTCCGGGTGGCTCACATTGCACATTGGTGCAGACGGGAACGGCAGGCAGCCGCATCTTGTCGCATCGGCTGTGGTCGCACGCTGTGACGCGAATGGTATTGTCGCGCCGCGAACAACAGGCGCTGACCGCATTGAAGCTCGCACCGGCCGCACTGGGTTTCTGGCTGGCCGGGCGGATGGCGGCCAAGGACGCCGTGCGGCTCCATCTGGCCGAGCAAAATAGCGACGAGAAATGCTACATGGCGGATGTCGAGATCATCGTCGACGAGGCCGGCAAGCCCCACATCGAGTTGGGCAACGGCGCGAACCCACTGGTGAGCATCACGCACAAGGATTTCGCCGCCGTGGCGGTCGCGGCCGACCCGCAGCACGTCGCGTCGGTCGGCATCGACATGGAGGCCCTCGGCACGATGGACGAAGGGCTCAAACAGGACGCCACCACACCGCGCGAGCGCGAACTGTTCGCCCAGGCGGCCAGCGCGAATGGCTGGCCGTTGGATCACTGGCATCTGGCGGCCTGGGCCGCCAAGGAGGCGCTCGGCAAAGCCCTGGGACGGGGTGTCCTCGGCGGTCCGCTGGCCGTCGAAGTCGAGTCGATCGACGCGACTTCCGGTCAGGTCGTGATGCAGCTCCGCAATCGCATGGCCGAGGCGTTTCCCAACTTGGTCGACCGTCCGCTCACGGCCTATTGCCGTCGCCACGACGACTACTGCGTGGCGCTGTGCCTGCTAGAATCGCAGGTTTCGTGATCGGCGGTCGGCGACGACGTGGTCAGCGCGTCGCCGCGCCGGTCGAGTAAGTCGCCTGCCAGAGACACCGACTCGCCGCCTTAATGCGGCGGCACGGGAGTCTGAGAACCCATGAAAACCGTACTCTTCGGCCTCGACGGTGCCACGTACACCGTGCTCGATCACTTGATGGCTGCCGGCGTGATGCCGCATCTCGCCTCGTTAGCCAGTCAGGGTGTCCGGGCGAATCTCGAATCCACCGCCCTGCCACTCACCCCGCTGGCCTGGACCACGCTGGCCACCGGTCGCAGCCCCGGCCATCACGGCATCACGGATTGGATTCGATGCCAGCGTCGCGGCGAGGGAACCTTCATTCACCTGTTCGATTCGCGCGACAACCACTGCCCTACCTTGTGGCGACGCGTCTCCGATGCGGGCTTGCGCGTGACGGCGCTCAACTACTTCGGACTCGCGCCCCCCGAACCGATCAATGGTCACACGATGCCCGGCTTCACCTCCGGCCGCCATCTGCGCCGTTCGAGCCACCCTTCGGACCTCTTCGCCCGTTTGAGCGCCGTCGATGGCTTCGACGTTAAGGTGCTCGGCATGGACTTCGACGTCGAGACCCAGGGTTTACAAGAGATGGATCGCGAGGCGTGGTTCCCCTGGATCGACCACCAGATCGAGCGCGACCGGGTGTGGCTGGAGGTGCTCACGCATCTGATGCGAGAAGAACCCAGCGATCTCACGGCCATCGTGCTCGACGGTGTCGACAAGCTTCAACACCTGGCCTATCGCTATCTCGACCCGGCCCATCTCCCGACTGAACCGGACGAGTGGGAACAGCGCGTCGTCGCCCGCTGCCACGACTACTTCCGCATGGTCGACGAGTACCTGGGTCGCGCCCTGGAGATCGTTGGTCCCTGGGGTCGCCTGTTCGTGGTCTCCGATCACGGCTTCACGGCCTCGCAAGAAATCTTCTACGTCAATCGCTGGCTGCACGACCAGGGTTGGCTCACCTGGCGGGGGGACGTACCCGAAGATGATGCCGAAGCCTGCCAGACCGATCGACCGGCGGCCGATGCGAACCTTGTCGACTTGGAAGCCAGCCGCGCCTACGCGCTTACGCCCAGCAGCAACGGAATCTGGATCGACGTGGCTGCCGACGAGTTCGAGTCGTTCCGCGCTGAACTCGAGTCTGGTTTGCGCAACGTTGTCGCGGCCGACGGTCAGCCGGTGGTCACCGACATCAAGCGCCGTGAAGAGACGTTTCCCGGTGCCTTCTCTGAGCAGTTCCCGCACCTGACATTGACGCTCCGCGATCACAGCTTCATTTCGGTGCTCAACGGGCGCGCGGCCGTTGCCCCGCGGTCCGCGCCGGTGGGCACGCATCATCCCGTCGGCATCTTGCTGGGACGCGGAGTCGGACTGCGAACGGGCACCGCAGAAGACTCCTACAACTTGCTGGACATTGCGCCGTTGGCGCTACATAGCCTCGGCTTGCCCATCCCTGCGGAATTGGAAGGCGAGTTCCCCGCCGCGTTGTACGATCCGCAATATGTCGCCAGCGATCCACCGCGCATCGCGACGGAATCTCCAGCGGCCGAGCCAAGCGAAGCCGCGGTCGACGACGAAGAGGCGCAGTTCGATGCCGAAGATGAGGCCATCATCCTGGCACGGCTAAAGAGTCTGGGATACATCGAATGAAGGCCGCCGGCGGACTGAGCACGGGACACTTCCGCCGCATCGCTGCGGGAGG
Organism: uncultured Planctomycetales bacterium; assembly: GCA_938003525.1. GTDB lineage: Bacteria > Planctomycetota > Planctomycetia > Pirellulales > JAEUIK01 > CALKYM01. Next base: position 20,759 of record CALKYM010000214.1, read on the forward strand.
ATTTGGCGACGGGCACAACTCGTACGCCTATGGCTACGCCTGGTTCCGCGGCTGTCTGTTCATCGGCACCAATCGCGACATTTTGGTGCTGGCCCGCAAGCGTTTCCGCTTCGAAGTCCCCATGGCATTCTGGCCGGTGGAAGTGCCGGAAGATCTGGCCACGCTCGATCTCGGCGCGCAGATCTGGCGGTACGACCCCACGGCGGAGACGTGGGACAAGGTCTATCATTCGCCCTACGTGCCAGGGCTGGAGGACATGCGCGTCCCGCTGGCCTCGGGTTTTCGCAACATGGCCGTTTTCCGGGGTCTTTCGGATAGTGCACCTGCACTGTATACGATCGGTAGTTGCGGCACCTATGGTGTGGGACCCGTGTTGTTTCGCTCGGAAGACGGTAGCCGCTTCGACGCCGTGAGCGACCAGGGGCTTGGGCTAGGCGATCCGAACGTCACCAGCGTGCGTTCGATGGTGGCCTTCCGTGATCGCCTGTTCATGACGCCTGCCGGTTCCCGCGGCTTCGACCCCAATGTTTCGTATCACGCGCGGATTCTCTGCACCGAGGACCCTGTGAAGGGGGGCTGGGAAGCCTGCAACGAAACTTCGTTCGGCGAACCCACCAACTATGGCATCTACGACATGTGCGTAGCCGGCGACTATCTGTATGCCGGCACGATGAACCTCCGCGACGGCTGCCAGCTGTGGAAGACCGACGCCGAGGGCAAGCCGCCGTTCCGTTGGACCAAGGTCTTCGATCGCGGCGGCGGCCGCGGCGGTTACAACCAGGGTGTCGTCTCGCTGACGGCCTTCGGCGAAGCCGTCTACTTGGGCACAGGCATCCAAAACGGCGGCTACGATCGCGTCAACAACGTCGGTCCCGATGCCGGCGAGGTCTTACGAGCCTGGCCCGACGACAGTTGGGAGCTGGTCGCCGGCCGGCCGCGCATGACGCAGCAGGGGCTGAAGGTTCCCGCCAGCGGACTCGGCCCCGGGTTTGACAACCTCTTCGCCGGTTACATCTGGCGGATGTGTGAGCACGATGGCGCCATCTACGTCGGCACGTTCGACTCCTCGTCGATGTTCCCGTTTGCCGATCTCGACGAGCGGGCCCGCCGCGTGTTCGATCCTGCCACGCGTGAGCAGTTCATGAAGTTTCGCGGTGGTTGCGATCTATGGCGCAGCGATGATGGCGACCATTGGGTTCCGGTCACCCGCAACGGCTTCGAGAATCCCTATAACTGGGGCATCCGCACACTCGTTTCCTCGCCCTACGGCCTGTTCGTAGGTACAGCCAATCCGTTCGGACCCAAGGTCGCACAGCCCGGCCCAGCCGGCTGGCGTTACGAGTTCAACCCGCGTGGTGGCATCGAGGTCTGGCATGGCCGACCCGAACACGCTGGACGGGCGCAAGACTCGGACGGTGTGCATCCGATGCGCGTGCCCGAGGCGACAGCCACAGTGGATGGCGCCACGTCCTTTGAGAAGGCTCTCGAGCTACCGGACCTGGCTGCTTCGCAAAACGACGTCGGCCAGGCTGACTTCTTAGCGGCTGCTGCCGGTTCGTCCGACGGGGGACTGCTCGAGGCGCTGGCCGGTGACGTGTTCGCGGCCGGCTTTCCCGCGCCGGCAAAGCACGACGTCCGCCGCTGGGCAGACGCCCGCAGACACAATCCGCGGCTGGATCCGCTCTTGGCGCTGGCTCGGTCCGACCCGCAACTGATACGTCAGGACGACGAACTGAGCAGCGACGTTCACAATTACTTTCGCGGCAGCCCGCTACGCAACGTCGGCTACTGGCGCGACGAGGCAACCACACCTGCCGATGCAGGCGCCGCGCTGATTGATGAGCTACGGTGGCTGGTGCCCGACGACCTTGCGCACCGCGGTGGCGACGCGCTGGTCATCGGCCACGGCTCGAAGGCCATTGCAGCCCAACTGGCCGAGCGGCTGCTGAACTTTTCCTGGACGACGTTGCCGGACTACATCGCCAAGAGACAGCAGCGTGGGAACGCTGGGAAAAGGAAAGGCTCTGGGCCGCAAAATGTCGGAGCTGGGAAGCTACCTGCCAGTTTTTCGCTCCTAGTGTGGGTGGAAGGACCGCTCTCAGCGCAGGGCGGTCGGGCATTGTCCAAAGCGGCGGGGCTTCTAGCGCCGGGCGGCTTGCTCGTCGCGTCCGATCTCATTCCCGAAGCCGCGCTCACCTGCCACACCTCATCGCCCGAGCCAGAAAACCACCACGAGAACGATGGCGAACCCCGCGAGCGGCATGTCGTCGTGCGTGAATCGTACCGGCAACATCTCGCCCGGGCTGAGTTCGAACGCCTGGAAGTGTTCGACATCACGCGCTTGGGCTGGGTCCGTTTCTGTCAGCACAGCTTTCGGTATTTCGCGGCCCGGTTTCTGCATCGGCAGATCGATGCCGACCGCTTCCGCGCGATTGTCGCCGCCCTGCCCGGCGGCAATATGACCGTCGCGGCGCACGTGCTGGTGCGCGGATACCGTCGCTCCCAGCAGACAACCAACGATTAAGTCGAAAGTCTATCCCCAGGATTCATCGCAGACCTCAACGAGTAGAGATGTGGACCAGCCAACTGTATTGAATGATCTGACGAACATCCTCGCCGACCTGACTGCCGACTGGGAAACCTCGCTCGACGCGCCCATCGGCCCACAAACGCGACTCATCGGTGATTTGAGCTTCGAGTCGATCGACGTCGTGCACTTGATTACCGCCATCGAAGAGCACTACGGTCGCCGTGATCTGCCCTTCGAAGAAGTCATGATGCAGGACGGCAAATACGTCGACGAAGTCACCGTCGGCCAGTTAAGCGAATTCCTCGCCAGTCATTTGAGTGCCTGATCATTGTGCCGGCGCGATATGTGCGTCGCGCCGACCGCGGAGCCCACTATGCACCCGACGCTTCTCATTGGACTCGACGGCGCCACCTTTCGCGTGCTTGATCCGCTGTTGTCCGAAGGCGCGATGCCCGAGCTGGCGGCGTTGATCGAACGCGGAGTTCGTGCGGAACTGTTGAGTACGCCGCATCCGCTGACCCCACCGGCGTGGACCACGCTGATGACGGGTCGCTCGCCGGGCAATCACGGCATCTACGACTTCTTGCGCTCCGAGATCCGCCCCGGCGGCGCGTTCTTCACCCTGAACGATTTTCGCGACATCCGCGCCGAGACCATCTGGTCGATCATCAGTCGTGCGGGCGGCAATACCATCTCGCTCAACTTTCCATTGATGGCGCCGCCACCCAAGCTCGACGGTGCGGCGATTGTGCCCGGACTGCTCTCCTGGCGACACCTACGCCGCAACGTGCATCCGCCGGAACTGTTCGAAGAGTTGAAGTCGCTCCCGGGTTTCCGCTCGCAGGAAATCTCGTGGGACTTCGAACACGAGAAGAAGGCGATGCAGATTCTCGAGGACGACGAACTGGAACCCTGGGTCAGGTTTCACCTGGTGCGTGAGAAACATTGGTTCGAGATCACCCGGCACCTGATGAACTCGCGACCTTGGACCCTGGCGGCCGTCATGTTCGACGGCGTGGACAAGCTGCAACATGGCTGCTGGCGTTTTCTCGATCCTGCCTACTACAGCGACAATCCCACTCCGCAGGAACGCACGCTGCACGACTTGTGCGCGCAATACTTTCGCGATCTCGACGCGTTCATCGGGCAGCTCGTTCGCACAGCAGGGCCCGACGCGCGGGTTTTTCTTGCCTCGGATCACGGCTTCGGCCCCACCGAGACGGTGCTGCGGATCAACAAGTGGCTCGAAAGCCGCGGGCACCTGCGCTGGCTGCCGCGCGATGAGCAGGCAACACAGAAGTCGCACTTCGTGGCCCTCGATTGGGATCACACCGTGGCCTACGCGCCCAGCGGTGCCACCAACGGGATTCACATCCGCGTCGCTCGTGAGGCGGGCGAATCGGGCATTGCCCCCGAGAACTACGAAGCCTTCCGCCGGCAACTCTGCGATGAGCTGCGCGCGATCGTGCACCCCGACACCGGCGAACGGCTCGTGCGTGACATCCTGTTGCGCGAAGAAGCGTTTCCCGGCACCGAACACGGTCAAGCGCCGGACGTGACGCTGGTGTTGTTCGATCACGGCTTCTTCTCGGTGCTAGACGCCGAACCGATGATTTGGCAGCGCCCGGTCGTGGCAGGAACGCACGCGCCGGAAGGCGTCTTCTTCGCGGCCGGACCCGGCATTTGCGAAGGCGAGACGCTGGCCCAACAGTCGATTCTCGACATGGCCGCCACGTTGCTCTACAGCGCCGGCTTACCGATTCCCGAAGACCTGGAAAGCCGCGTGATCCGCGATGCGTTCACCGCTGAACATCTGCAAGCATCGCCACCACAAACCGGCCCGCCGACTGTCGACCTCGCGGCTGACGATTCCCGAGCCGACGATGGGGCTAGCGCCGAGGATCAAGCCGACTCCGAGCAGAAGATCCTCGAACGTTTGCGAGCGCTGGGCTACGTCGAGTAGCGACGTGCGTTGCATGCACCTCATGAGTTCTGTAATGCGATGGGCTGGATCGTCGGGCGAACCGTTGCGGCCTGACAAGCAGCCAATGGCGCTCAACGTGATGAAGATCCCAGCTTGGGGTCTTCACTGGCAACTTGGTAGACTTGACGTTTGCTGGGTGGAATGGTGAATGTGTCCGCCCGTTCAACTTCGGACGCGAGGGCGGATGCTTCCCAAACGTGCGTTGCTGGATGCCTGCAAGATGCCTTCTGTGAAGGAGACACGATATGTCGGGGCGTACCCGGCTGGTGATGTGGGCCATTTGCGGTTGCGGACTGGCGCTCTTGGTTCTGGCCGCTTGCATTCAGCCACGCGGCGGATTCGGCGCTCCGAACGGTTTAGTGGGGGCCGCCGGACAAGGGAGCGCGGCAGTGGCTGATCGTCACCATCTGCTGATGCACGATGGCACCAAACGCGAGTATTACGTGCATCTCCCCGCCGGACACGATGGCCAGTCGGCGCTGCCGGTCGTGCTCGCCTTCCACGGTGGTGCCGGCAGTGCAGATGCGCAGCGACGGCAGAGCCGCATGAGCGAGGTCTCCGATCGCTTCGGCTTCCTGCTCGTCTACCCGGAAGGCACAGGACGCGCGAAGACCTGGAACGCCGGCAGTTGCTGCGGATACGCAGTGCGAAGAAAAGTCGACGACGTTGGGTTCACCGCCGCCATGATCGACGATCTCGCCCGCAATTACGGCATCGACGAGGATCGCGTTTACGCCACTGGCATGAGCAACGGCGGAATGCTCGCTTACCGCCTGGCGTGCGAACTTTCGGATCGCATCGCGGCCATTGCCGTGGTCAGCGGCGATTTGGGCGTCGATGGGCCGCAGCCGGGGCGTCCGGTGCCGGTGCTGCACATTCACGGCATGAAAGATCCCAACGTCTTATTCGTCGGAGGCGTGGGTCCCAATCAATTTCAGCCCGTACCGCATCGCTCGATTCCCGAGACGATCGGCTTCTTCGTCAAGGCCAACAACTGCCAGCCCCGACCCGTTGAAACGCAGCAGGGCGACGAATTCGTGATGGAGCGATACGCTCCTGCCGAAGCCGACGCCGGCGCTCCGGTCCTGCTCTACAAGCTGCCTGAAGGCGGGCATACATGGCCCGGGGGTTCGGATATCACGGCGCGGTTCAACACCGGTCGGATGATCGAAAGTTTCCCCGCCAGCCGGATCATCTGGGAGTTCTTCGCCCAGTTCACGCTCGAAGGCTCGGTGGCAGCGCAATAGGCGCAGTTCTTGCCGCGGGCTGCGGTGCTTGACGGCCTATAATCGAAGGATCGACGCCATCGACGGTGGCGAGCTAATCTCGCGGCCTGCCGCCGCCATTTTTCGCCAATTGAAGATTTCCTCGACGTATGTCGGAACTCGTACCACGTCTGCGAGCACTCGGCGGTTCGGCTGCGGCGCATCTGACCGTCGCGCGAGGGCTGTTTCAGAGCGGCCGCCACGGCGAAGCGCTGCGGCTGGTCGATGAGATACTGGATGAGAACGCCGAGCTGGGCGTGGCCTGGTTTCTCAAGGGCCTGGTACTCGCGCGGTTGGCCGACTTCCCGGCGGCGGCCGAATGCCTCGAAAGCGCGGTCCGCTACGACGAGGACCTCGTCGGCGGTTGGCTGGGGCTGGCTTACGTTCGCAGCGAGTGCGACGAGCTCAAAGGTGCGCTCCAAGCCGCTGAGAAAGCGATCTCGCTCGACTCTCACAACGCCAATGCTCACCTGATGCGCGGCCACGTACTGGCCAAGCTCGATCGCGACGCCGATGCGATTGTCTCCTACCGCCAGGCGCTGGCCGGCAACCCCCAATTGATGATCGCCCACTACCGGCTGGGATACCTGCTCGAAAAGCAAGGCCAGACGGACGAAGCACTAGACGAGCTGATCACAGCGCAGCGCCTCAATCCACTAGATGCCAACTGCCGGCTGACGTTGGGCGATCTGCTTCGTGCGCGGGGCGACCTGAATGGTGCGCTCGAAGAATACAAGATTGCCGCCGAACTGGCGCCGCTCAAAGGTGAAGCTCACACCCGCATCGGCGGAACGTTCGAACAACTGGACATGCGCAAGGAAGCCCTGGCCGCCTACCGAATCGCCATACGCCGCGACCCGCGGCTGATCGCCGCCTTTCTCGCGCTGGGGCGTCTCTACCTCGCCGAGCGCTGTCCCGGCGAAGCGCTTTCGATGGCTGTAGCCGCCCTCGAAATCGACGCCCGCCTCCCCGCCGCCCGCGAACTTCAAGCAGAGGCACAAGCCGCCGTCGATGCGGCCGGCGCACCGCGCGGCACCGAGGAAATCGGCCGCGAAATCGTCGAGGAAGACGCAGCCGGCCGGGACTCACTGGGTGATGATATCGACTAGCCGTCGACTGATGGCACGAGCCTTGCGCGACGAGCAGGCTTCGTAGCGTCTACGCCAGCGCGGCAGGCTCGCCCCGACAACACCGGCGTTTGCCACGCGAAGCGTCATCAGGGCGAGCCAGCGCTGACCGATCAGGTTTGGCGTCGCTTGCGCCATCCGAAGACGCCGAGTAGCGCGACGGCGGAGGCCATCAACACGATGCTCGACGGTTCGGGAACAACCTCGACGAGGTCCAGTGCGTCGAGCTCGTCGCCGAAGGCAACTCCGTGCGTGCGGGCCGTCTTCAGTCCCAACAATTCGGCCGGCACGAGAATCGCCGGCGGAGCGCCTGCCAGTCCGCCGACCGCCAGCGCATCGGTCAGCACGTCCCCTTCCTCGATCGCCAACCCGGAAAAGGGATCGATGGTCCCGATGATGGCCGAACCCCTGCGCACCGAAAAAGCGATGGAATCGATGCCGGGCGTGTACACGCCATCACCGTCATCGAAGAGCGACAGTGCATCGATGTCGTCGGTGCCGGGGCCAGCCTGGTCGAGCCCCAGCTCGGTGGCAGATGCGTAGGTGCTGATGAATCCGAAGATGGTAACGAACGTCAGCACGTCACCACCCACACGGTTGTTGGCAGCCGCCGTCCCGGTGAGAGCAAGACCTTCCAGCGGATCGGTGAAACCTGCGTCCAGCGAAAAGAACAAGCCACCGGCGATGTGGGCTTGCGTGGTGTTGGCGTCCAGACCGTCCAGGTTGTCGCCCGGATCGGGACTCCCCGCGCCAGGCGCGTTGGGTTCAATCAAGCCGAGCCCCAGCGCCCCGCTGGGGGCCACGCCGTTGCCATCGAGGAATGGCACAGGTGCCGTCAGTGTGGGTACCAGGGAAATTGAAAAGGCGTCGGCCGCGGCCTCCGCAGCACCAGCCGCTCCCTCACTGGCGATTACGGTGCCCGCTGCGCCGACGGCGAACTCATCGACGGAGAAGAACACATCGGTCGCGCCCGCCTGTGCGAAGTTCTTGTCCACGCCGTACGACATGGCATCGATCTCGATCGCTCCCCCGGCGCCGGGATCGATGAGCAGAGTCGATGCCATCGGAGCGACACCCCCCGGCGCGGGCAGGCCCGGTCCGGGGCCGGGCATACCAACTGGCGGTCCTCCCGCCGGACCGCTGAGAAGATCGCCGCCATTGATCGGCAGGCTGGAGAAGCTGTCGGGCGTGCCAATCGATGCGCTCTGGCTATCGATCGTGAATGTTTGTGCCAGCGCCGTCTGTGAGCCGTGCGCGCTCAACAAAAGTGCACTGACAATCCAGCTGAACAACGAAGTAGAGACGTGCCTGGTCGAGTTCATTAGCGTTTCCCTGATTGCGTTGCAATCTCTTCATGGTGCAGAACCCCTGTTTGCAATGGGCGACGATGCCGATGTCTGCCGACCGCTCCGTTTCAAAGTGCGGCCCGAGCCGCGTGTGTCGCAATGTTGTTCGCTGCCGGACTCCGCAAAGACCTGATCCCCTCAACGGTGCGGCAATCTCCCTTCCCGCCGCCCCCCAACCAACAGAGCCCCGGTGTGGTCACGCTGGCTGACCTCGATGCCGGTTGGCCACGCGGTACATGGGCATCTATGCATCGCGTCCTGTGATCCATCGACGTGCATTTCAGTGATCTTTCCGACGTTCTCGTCCCCAACTGCGCAGTTGGAACGCCATCATCAACCCGAGGCAGTTCAAGGAGCCGCCATCGACTCCGACCGCGCGTGTGGCACTGCGCGCACCGGCGACGTATCAGCGCACATCGCATATGCCACAACGAGCGCGCACCGCTCGCGCAGGAGTGATTCGCCCCACACGATCGAATCAAGTCAGCACAGGCGGTGGTGTTGGACGCATAGAACCCCACCTACGGGTGAAGGTTTCGGGGTCGGTTCGCAGAATTCTTGAAGTTGAGCATGAAGCGTTGTGGCAGAGATGGCTTCCCTCGCGCACAGCGCATCGCCTTACTTACCCGCCGATATAATGCACTTGCCGTGTAGACAATGAGCGATCAACGAGAGAGGATCGCCGGATTGGCCGATGCGATGTCCGTCCGCACATGCGCCGCGCGATTCGTGCGGTGGCCAGAATGGAATCGTTACGCGGTGCGAACGCCGCCGAAGGATCAGGTTGGCGGGCTAGCGCGTGAAACTCCGAGTTGTCACGTCGACGTCGCCTTCTCGATCCCGGCAATCGCGGCGCGGCAAATCGTATCGAGCTCGTCGAGCGTGATGGAGAGCGGCGGCATGATGACGATCACGTTGCCGAGCGGGCGGAGCAGCACGCCGTGCTGGCGGGCGAAGTTGCAGGCGTGTTGACCGCGCCGCTCTTCCCAGGGGTAGGCTTCACCGCTTTGTTTGTCGCGCACCAACTCGACGCCGGCGATCAGGCCGCGCTGCCGTACCGAGCCGACGTGGGGTAGCTCCGCCATCGCCGCCAGGTGTTCCTCGAGCCGCGCGATCTTCTCCGGTAAACGCACAAGCGTTTGCTCTTCTTCGAATACGTCCAGTGACGCCAGCGCCACTGCTGCAGCCAAAGGATTGCCGCCGTACGTGTGGCCGTGAAAGAACGTCTTCGATTCGGCGTAGTTGCCCAGGAACGCGTTCCAGATCTCGTCGGTCGTAATCGTCGCCGCCTGCGGCAGGTAGCCGGCCGTCAGCCCCTTGCCTAGGCAGAGCAAGTCGGGCGCAACGCCCTCTTGCTCACAGGCGAACATCGTGCCCGTGCGGCCGAAGCCCACCGCCACCTCATCGGCGATGAGCAGGACGTCGTAGCGCCGTGTCAGCTCGCGCACTCCGCGCAGGTATCCCTCGGGGTGCGTGATCATCCCGGCGGCCGCCTGCAAGAGTGGTTCGATGACGACGCCCGCGACGCGATGGTGTTCGGCCGCCAACATTGCTTCGAGTTGACTGAGATGGTGCCCGCAGGCGCCAGACGCGTCGACATCCGCGGGCCTGAGATCGGCCGCCGGCAGCGGCAGTCGCAACGTTTCGAACAACAGCGGCTCGAACATGGCGTGGAAGCGGGCCACTCCGCCCACGCTCACGCTGCCCAGCGTGTCGCCGTGATACGCCTCGCCTAGCGCCACGAAGCAATCCTTTTCGGGCCGCGGATCGGATCGCTGCCGCCAATACTGAAATGCCATCTTCAGCGCCACTTCGACGGCCGACGAACCGTCGCTGGAAAAGAAGACATGCAGCAATCCTTCCGGCGCAAGCTCAACGAGCCGCCGCGCCAACTGAATCGTCGCGGAGTTCGAAGCGCCAAGCAGCGTGGTGTGAGCCACACGATTGAGTTGATCGCGAATGGCTTCATCGAGCCGGGGATGTCGGTGACCGTGAATGTTGCACCACAGGCTGCTCACGCCATCCAGCAAGCGATTGCCATCGATGTCGATCAGCGTCCGCCCTTCGGCGCGTTCAATCACCAGCGGCTCGTACTCCGCCATTTGCGTGAACGCATGCCAAACGTGCTCGCGGTCCCAGTCCAGCAGCGTTTTGCGATCCGCGTCGGATTTCGATGTTGGTTGCGATTCGCTCATAGACGCCGCTGTATCTTCTGAAGTGTTCGGACGTGGCGACCCGTGCAGCGGTGCACCACCGCTTGCCGCCGCCGGTCGCTGCATCTTCGCGTGTCGCGTGCTGCGCGCGAAGGGACGGCGGAATTACGTCCCGCTCGACTGATGCCGAACGCAGTAGAATCTGGCTGTCCGGCAGTCTAGCGACGGGAGGCAAGCGATGGAGATGACCGTGCTGTTGGCGAAGATCGTGGGACCGGTGTTGGTGCTGCGCGGCGTGTCGATCCTCATTGATCGCGAGCACTTTGTCTCGCTGCTAGAAGGGCTCGACAAAGAGGTCAACACGATCTCGTTCTCGATGTTCCCCATCGCCATGTTGATGGCGGCCATCGCCCTGGCCGTCACGCACCGGGACACGTCGAGTCTGGCGGCGATCCTGTTTCACCTCATCGCCTGGGGAGCCATCGTCAAGACTTCGCTGTTAATCCTCTTCCCCAAGCTGCTGGTGGCCAAAGCACAAATGCTCGGCCGCGCCGGCTTCCTGAACGTCGTGCTTGTGATGTGCCTGGCCGTTGGCGGGTATCTGACTTGGTTTGGTTACTTGGCGGTAACGACGGCGTAGTCATGGGTTGTCCCGAGCTTCTTCCTCTTGCCATTTGTCGTAGGCTCTCAGCGCTGCAACCTGTGGCGCTTTCTTGCGAGATTGGCCGCGAGAGTTGAAATATCGGACTTCTGGCTGGTCATCCGCCTCGAAGTCTTCCTCATCGACGACCCTCCGTTCAACCTTCCACCAACCGTATGGCGCCATCTCGGTGCGCGACTTCACATAGAGTCCTGCTGCACGAAAGCTGCCGGAGACGTGAAAGACCATCTCGTCGATAATTGGGCGCGAATCCGGGTCGTGCGGAGCCGGCATGAACTCGCAGTGAATGACAACCCAGACGACTCTCTTGTGCTTGCTCATCGCAGAATTGCTAACCATCAATGTTCTGGCCAGATCAGATGACAAGCGTGCCAGTCCCGATCACAATGTAGAGCCTCATGCCATGCAGCGGGTTCGCGGAGAACCACGCTGTGACCTCATTCAATCTCGAAAACGATCGCTGAGACCTCCACGATGAACCGCCCTGCCCTGCTGTCTCTGCTGCTGCTCGCTGGTTCGATGGCCACGGCCGAAGACATCGAGATCCAACGTGTGATCGGCAAGGAGTTTCCCGGTGAATACAAGCATCCTGCCACGGTGGCGGAGTTAGCCAACGGCGATCTCTACATCGCCTACTACGGCGGCGACGGCGAGTACCAGGGCGATACGAAGGTCTTCGGCATGCGGCTAGTGAACGGCGCGACTGAGTGGACCGCGCCGGAGATCATTGCCGATACGCCAAATCGTTCGGAGGGCAACGCGGCAGTCTGGCAGGCGCCCGATGGAATCGTGTGGCTGTTCTACGTCACCAACTACGGGCCCACCTGGTCGTCGGCCCGGGTGAAGTACAAGATCTCGAAGGATGGTGGTCACACATGGTCCGATTCATACTTGCTCGCGTTCGAGGAAGGAACGATGGCCCGCAGCCGACCGATTCTGCTGAATGACGGCGACTACCTGCTGCCGCTCTACCACGAGACGGGCGAAGACCGCGAGCGCACGGCCTCGGACACGTGCAGCTATTTCCTGCGCTACGACGTGGAACAAAAGACCTGGACGCCGACCAACCGCATCTACTCAAAGATGGGCAACCTGCAGGCCTCGCCCGTGCAGATCGATGACGACTATCTGGTGGCCTACATACGGCGCGGCGGCGGTTTCGATCCCCTGCCCGAGGGCGTATTGTATCGCTCGGAATCGCGCGACGGCGGCCACACGTGGAGTCCCGGGAAAGAAACGCAGTTCCGCAATCCCAACTCGGCCGCCGATTTCATCAAGCTGGCCAACGGACACCTGCTGTTGGTGTTCAACGACAACAACATGGGCAAGCGCATGCCGTTGACGGTGGCCATCTCGACCGACAACGACCAGTCGTATCCCCATCGCCGCGACATCGTCGATGCCCCCGGGGACACGGCCGCTTACCCTTCCGCCATCCAAACGCAAGACGGACTGTTACATGTCGTCTACACGGCTGAAGAGCGTACGGTGATCAAGCACGCCGTATTCCCCGAGTCCGCCATCCTCGGTCACACGAAGGACGAGTAGGCCGATTGCCAAACCCCCGCACGCCCGCAGCGCGATGCGCGCGACTTTGCTCCGCACCAAAATCTGAGCCGGGGGCGTGAGCCCCCGGATGTCGTGAAGTCGGCTGAAATGGCGACTAACCCGGAGGCTTACGCCCCCGGCTCAGGGATGTGCGATCACAGTGGAAAAAAAGCGCTGAGTCGCTATGGCGAGCACTTTTCACATCTGTCGCTCGTCATTGTTGGCTGCGGCGGCTGATAACGTCTGGCAGCACGCCATCACGATGCGGGGCGTGAATCGCGAGTTGTGGCCGCTAGCGCGGATGAGCTATCCGGCGGAAGCGGCGACGCTGTCGCTCACCGCAGACCAGCTCGGGCGGCCGCTGTTTCGCAGCACGATTTTCCTGTGCGGCGTGCTGCCGGTGGACTACGACCGGATCACGATCGTCGAGTTCGAGCGGCCGCGACGCTTCCTGGAGCGGTCGACCATGCTCAGCCAATCAACGTGGCAACACGAACGCGTCGTCGAACCACACGGAGCCGGCTGTCGCATTACCGATCGCGTCGAAGCGACACCCCGCGTAGGCTTGCTCGCTCCGCTACATCGCGCCGCGTTCACGGCGGCGTTCGCGCTGCGACACCGAAACTTGCGAAAGATGTTTGGTGAGTTGGATGAATAGCCGCGTCGAACGAAGCGCAGCGCGTGAATGGTGAACTAGTCGGCCGCTGTGGCGTCCCACTCTACCGTCATCTGTGCTCCAGGCCCCGCGCGCAATTGCGCGGCCGCGCTACCGTTAACGCAGGCGATCTCCAGCGCGCCAGACGAGCCGATCAGCGCCACGAGATGGCCGGATTCGGAGTTTCCATACGTCTCAACAAGACCTTCGATCGTTTGGCCGGCACAAGCGACGCGCACACTCGCGCCTTCGGCATCGCGCAGGTGTTCGCGGTCGATGTTCGTCATCAGATTACCGAAGGAATCGACCAGCACGACTTCGCCGGCGACGCGCTGCGGAGCGCATTCAGGCTCCGGCCACGCGAGCCGTTTCAGCCGATTGCACGGCGGCCCGAGTTGCGCCGGATCGAGCCCCCGACTCAGATGCGCGGCGGCCGGTGCCATGATGTCGCGACCGTGAAAAGTGGCTGAGACTTCCGGCAATTGATAGTGCGGCTCGCGCACTTCGTAAATCGCTGACGAGGCGCAGCGCCGCGCAACCAGTTCGAGAAGGCCATTGTCCGGCGCGACGAACGTCTGATCGTCCAGTCGCGCGCAAACAATGGGTCGCGACGTGCCGACGCCCGGATCGACAACCGCCACGTGAATCGTGCCGGACGGATACCACCGCGTCGCTTCCGTCAGCACGAATGCGCCGTGACGCACGTCTTGCGGTGGGATAGCGTGCGTCAGATCGACGATCTGCGCGTCAGGGTTGATCGACAGTATGACGCCCTTCATCGAGGCCACGTAGGCGCCGTTCGGCCCGAAGTCGGACGTCAGGGTGATCAGCGCGCGAGACATACCGCATGTTCACTTCAGACAGCCAGCGACGGACGGCCGGACGCGTAGCGTGCCGCGTTCAGCGCGTGAGAATCGCGGTACCGGCCGTCGCCATGCGCGCCGTGGCGCCGAGGTTCGGGGCGGCGCCTGGTTCGATCGTCGTCCAGGCCGTTACTCGGCGGCCTCTTCGATCGCGCGCGACGACGCGCACGGCCAGCGGTCCAGGTGGCAACTCATCGAAGGTGACGGGTCGACCCACCAAGTGTCCGCCACCAGGGATCTTCCGCTTGTCGAACAGTTCGGTCAACTCTTCGCGACGAACCATCGTCTGCGTTTTGTGCCCGGCCGCCTGACGATCGGGCACGAGCGTCTCCCAGGCCACGTGCGACACTTCGACGGGCGTTCCGCTCGACTCGTGTACGGCCAGTTGCCAGCCGCCATCGGCCGTCGGCCGGGCTTCGAGCTCCAGCCGCGGCAAGGTATCGGGCAGACGCACGATCGATAGTTGCAGGCTGACATTCTCGTCGGCAGCCACTCGCAGACGTCGCGCGCCGGCACGACTGGCCGACACGACAAAGTACTGGGAACTGGTCGGCGCCAGACGTAGCTGCCGATCGCGCTGGATTGGATCGGCGAGATCCCAGTGCTCGAATTTCGGGCCGGCGAGTCCCCATTGACCCAGCGGACCGCCGACGTCGACCCGCGGCAGGCCATGTGACGTATGGGCTCTGTGATGACCGTCGGCCAGACGAATCGTTTCCAGAAACAAGTCGGCCGCAAAGCGGCGATACAGCCCGTCGAACGGTTCACCGGTGGCCGCTTCCAGATTCCCGACGCCTGTTCGGCCCGAATATATCAGCGCCGGCAGCAGCCCTGTGCCGTATTGATCGACACACCAGCGGAGGAACAGATACGTGCTGCCACGTGGACCAGGTGAGCGCCACATGCCGGCCGCTTGATAGTTGGGTACCACTAGCGGCGTCTGTTCCGGCGCCGTCAGGAATCGCGCCACGCGATGATCGAGATTTGTCCAGTTGTCGCTTTGCAGATTCTCGGCCACGTGCGAAATGGCCTCGTTGAGCCATGCCTCTTCCCGGCCACCGCTGAACCACAGTCGCTTGGCGAGGAGATGCCCACACGAACTGATGGCGTGGGCATACTCATGCGCCAACAGCGTCTCCAGATGCGGCCCACCGCGAACGCTCGCGTTGAGATAGAGCACATCGGCGTGGTTGGAAAACGGCGCGGCGATGGACGTATCGAAATCGCGCGCATTGACCATGCCACCCAGCGAAGCGCGGCCACCGTCGAGCCGACTCAGCCAACTCGTCATCAGAATGGCAAATCGACCATCGCCGTCGACGTCGATCGACATGCCGAGGTAGCGCTGCGCCGTGGGTCGCACCGAATGGTCGAATCGCTCGATGATTTCCTGGATCGTTGCGGCCGCCACCTCGTCATCGCGATCGACATAGACGCGGACATATCGACCCTCGCCCGCCAGGCGTGCTTCGATCTGGCGATAGGCGGCCGGGTTTTCTGCCGAGCCGCCGGAGGTGTGCAGCCAGAAGCTCCGCGCCCGGCTGGGCGAGCGACGCCGTGGGGTGGTCGCTGGAAGGCTGACGTACTCTCGCCAATCGGATGCCAAGGGCGCTGGCTCGAAGCGAGGCATCTCCCACAATGGAATCGAGCGGACCGCGTCCGCCCGGGCCACTTCGAGATCAACGATTCCGCCGGATGTCGCGGATGACAGATTGCTCACTACCAGCAGGTAGTGTTCGCGGCGATCAGCCAGCGGCAGGTCGACGGCCGTCTGATTGGCCTCGGTGTAGACGCCGTAGAGTTGGCCGGGCGCAAGTGGGTAGCGCACCGACGGGCGAGTCATCCAGTGCACCACACCCGCCAATAGCAGTCCGACGGCGATTCGGACAGCGATCTTGCGCATCCCGTGGTCCTCTCTGGCAACCGACGGAAGACGACCCACCGGCTGCAGGATCCGACCGCGCGATGGGGCACATTTGCGAGGCTTGCAATGCGCGCGGGCGGAACTGTAGCGAACTATCGACGTACGACCTAGCGCAACTTGCGGTGAATGCGCAACAAGCTGCCTGCTGCCAGCACGACCGCGCCAGCACGATAAGGAGGGGGAAGGCAGTGCAATTCTATTCGGCACCCTCACGATTGGGGCTGCAACATCTATGGCCGGCTCTCATGCAACGTGACGCAAACTGTAGCCGTGCCATGTGTTTATGAAACGCCGACCTTACCGGCTTGCCATGCGACACGACCCGTGGAATGCCTCGAGCGATGGCACTCGGGTCTCGCCGCCGCAGTCAACGCGTGCGCTGGCAGTAGCAGCATGGTGTGTCGACTATGATGCTGCCAGCAAGTGCCGACTGGGCACATCAACACGTCGTCGAAAGGCGATTGAGGCGAGTGTGTATTCGCAGCACCACAGGTGAGCGAGGAGATGGAGTTGTGCAACAGAGTGTTCGTGGCCTTCGCCGGCTGCTGCAGATGGCATGCCTCACGGCGCTAGGCTTAACCGTCTTCTGGCAGACGTCGCTGCCCGCACAAGAGACGGACCGCGCGCGATACTCTCGCGCCATCGCGCGACTGCATGACGCTATTCGTTATGAAGTGCAGAGCAAGGATCTGCCGGCGTTCTCGATTTCTCTGGTAGCCGGCGAGCAAGTCATCTGGTTCGACGGATTCGGCCATCAGAATGTTGAGAGACAGGAACGGGCTACGCCTTTGACCGTCTACCGCGTCGGCTCGGTCTCCAAGCTCTTCACTGATATCGCGATCATGCAACTCGTCGAGCAGGGCCGGCTCGATCTCGACGCGCCCGTGAGCGAGTATCTGCCGACATTTGCTCCCACGAACCCCTACGACGAGCCGATCACGCTGCGGCGACTGATGTCGCATCGCTCGGGACTGGTTCGCGAACCGCCGGTGGGACACTACTTCGATCCAACCGAACCGACGCTCGCCGAAACGGTCCGGAGCCTCAACGGGACGACGCTCGTCTACGAGCCGGGCACGAAGACGAAATACTCCAACGCCGCCATTGCCACGGTGGGAGCCGTTTTGGAGGCGGCGAGCGACACCCCCTTTTCCCAATACATCGACGAACAGATTCTCCAGCCGCTGGGCATGACCCGCAGCAGCTTCGTGCTCACGCCAGAGGTGGAGGAAAATCTGGCCACCGCCTGGATGTGGACCTACGACGGCCGCCGCTTCGAAGCGCCGACGTTTGCCATGGGTATGGCGCCGGCCGGAAACCTGTACTCCACCGTGATCGATCTCTCAAATTTTCTGCTGGCAATCTTCGCGGAGGGTCGCGGTCCGGGCGGAGCGATTGTCAAACCCGAGACGCTCGCCAAGATGATCGCCCCGGGCACGGAAGCCGATGGGAGCCCGCAACGTTTCGGCCTGGGATTTCACGTGACAGAACTGGATGGTCATCGTCAAATCGGCCACGGTGGCGCCGTGTACGGATTCTCCACGCAGCTCGAGGCGCTGCCCGATCGCATGCTTGGCGTAGCGGCCGTTGCGGCGCTCGACGGCAGCAACGGCGTGGTCGGTCGGCTGACCGAATACGCGCTGCGGCTGATGCTCGCCGCCGAAGATGGTGAGGAGCTGCCCGAGTATCGCAAAACGGACGCCGTGCCCGCCGCACGCGCTCGAGCGATGGCGGGCACGTACGCCCACGGCGATGAGTTGGCAGAGGTTGTTGAACTCAACGGTCGCTTGTACCTGCATCGAGGGGCATTGCGGCATGAGCTACGCGCGGACCGTGACGATGGGACGCTGCTCGTCGACGATCCGTTAGCGTTCGGAACTTCGGTCCGCCTGACGGATGCCGGGGCGTTGATGATCGGCGAGACCGAGTACGTCTACGCGCCCGATGAGCCGCCCGCCGAAATCGACGCGCGTTGGCGGGGGCTACTCGGCGAGTACGGTTGGGATCACAACACGCTCTACATCCTGGAAGACCGCGGCCGGCTGATCGCGCTGATCGAGTGGTTTTTCTACTACCCGTTGACCGAACTTGGCGAAGACCGCTTCGCGTTCCCCGACTATGGTCTCTATCACGGGGAAGAGCTCCAGTTCGCCCGCGATGCCAGTGGCCGAGCGACGCGGGTCGTTGCGGCCGGCATTGTGTTTGACCGGCGCGAAGTCGGCACCGAGGCGGGGGAAACGTTTCAGATCACTCCGGTCCGGCCCATCGATGAGCTCCGCTCCGAAGCACTGGCCGCCGAACCACCCGCTGAACGGGGCCAGTTTCGCCCGACCGATCTGGTCGAACTCGCGGCGCTCGACCCTAGTATCCAGCTCGACATCCGCTACGCCACGACCAACAACTTCACCGGGGCGGTGTTCTACAAACAGCCCCGAGCCTTCATGCAGCGGCCCGCCGCCGAGGCGCTGGTGCACCCACACCGACAATTGAAACTAGATGGACTCGGACTATTGATACACGACGCCTACCGGCCGTGGCACGTCACCAAGATGTTCTGGGACGCGACGCCGGCGGAGATGAAGGACTTCGTCGCCAACCCGGCCGCCGGCTCGCGGCACAATCGAGGTTGCGCGGTCGATCTCACGCTCTACGATCTGGCGACGGGCGAGCCCATTCAGATGGTCGCCGGCTACGACGAGTTCTCTCCGCGATCGTTCCCGACCTATCCTGGCGGCACGTCGCGGCAGCGTTACTATCGCGACTTGCTGCGGCGGACGATGGAAACAGCCGGCTTCACCGTCTACGAATACGAATGGTGGCACTTCGACTATCGCGACTGGCGTAAGTACGCCATCGGCAACGCGACGTTCGAGGAGATTCTCGCCGCCGCGCCGGCCGACTCGCAAACGCATAGCGAAAACAACGATCTGCTACAGTTCGAGGTTGAACGCTCAGTCGTCCACAGCGGCTGGGATGGCCAGCGGTGCTGGGTGCACGCCCGCACCGGCGCCATTCCCTCAGCTTCTGGCGCAGCGCTGCCGGACGTCGTGCTCACGACGCAACAGTTGCAAGTCACCGGTTCCGACGTGTTCTACGCGCTGCACAGCACGCGGTCGGACGACCTGGGGCACACTTGGGCGCCGCTCGCACGACAAACTCCGTTCGAGCGGCGCACCAACGACGATCGCGCCGAGATCACCGTCTGCGACTTCTGCCCGAAGTGGCACGCCGCCACTCGCACGCTCTTGGGAACCGGGCAAACCGTCTGGTATCGCGACAATCGTGTGATGTCTGTGCGGCCCCGTGCGACGGCCTACTCCGTCTACGAACCGAAGAGTCACTCGTGGCTACCATGGCAACCCTTGCAGATGCCCGACGAGTTGCAGTTCGAGAACTGTGGGGCGGGATCGGTACAGCGCTACGACCTGCCGACCGGCGACATCCTGCTGCCGGTGTACTTCAAAGAGCCGGAAGCCAAACAATACAGCGTGACCGTCTGCCGCTGCTCGTTTGACGGGCAGAAGCTGACGTACCGCGAGCACGGCAGCGCGCTGACGGTCGACGTCAAGCGGGGACTGTACGAACCTTCCCTGACTCGCTTCGGCGAACGCTTCTATCTCACCTTGCGCAACGACGATCATGGCTATGTGGCCACCAGCGACGACGGGCTGCACTACGATGAACCGCAGGTCTGGCGATTCGACGACGGCGAAGAGCTGGGCAACTACAACACCCAGCAGCACTGGGTCACGCACAGCGACGGGCTATTCCTGGTCTACACGCGCAAAGGGGCCGACAACGACCACATCTTTCGGCACCGCGCGCCGCTGTTCATCGGGCAGGTCGATCCCGAGACACTCCGAGTGATTCGCGCCACGGAGCAAATCGTCGTGCCCCAGCGCGGCGCGCGGCTGGGCAACTTCGGCATCACCGATGTCAGTCCCAGCGAAACATGGATCACCGTCACCGAATGGATGCAGAAGTGGGGCCCCGACCACATCCTGCCAGTCGACAACGAGCACGGCGCCGACAACAGCATCTACGTGGCGAAGCTGAAATGGAACCGCCCCAACCGGCTGATGACCGAAGGCGAGCCCGAAACAAAGTGACAGCAAGACAGCCGGCGAACATTCGCCGCCGCGCCAAAACTTACATTGTGTCCGCCAGTTGCAGGCACAGCTCACGCACCTGACCGGGATTGACGTTGGGGTTCATTTTCTTGGCCTGCCCGATCAGCGCGCCCACGGCCTTCTGTTTGCCGGCCTTGATGTCGTCGACAATCTTCGGGTTCGCAGCCAGCAACTCGCGGCAGAGCGTTTCGAGTTCCGAAGCGTCGACCTGCTCGATGCCGCGGGCAGAAATCACCTCAGCGGCGGGTTTGCCACTGGCCAGCATGTCGGCCAGCACTTCACGCCCGCGACCTGTGTCGAGTTCACCCGCCGCCACGCGACGGACGAGATCGCCCAGCTGCTCAGCCGCTACGCCATAGTCGCCGATGTCGATCGCCTGTTCGTTCAGGGTACGGAGCACATATTGCTGCACCCAGTTGCTGGCCAGTCGGCCATCGCCCGATGTTTCGGCAACCGCGAGGAAGTAGTCGACCAACTCCCTACCCTGCCCCACCAGCACGTCGGCATCGTAGGGGGTCAGCGCGAACTCCTGCTGGAGACGCGTCCGCAGGGCGGCCGGCAGTTCGCCAAGTACGTCGCGCACCCCCTGCCGCTGTGCGTCGTCGACGGTCACCGGCGCGAGATCGGGCTCGGGAAAGTAACGATAGTCGCTCGATTCTTCTTTGTGCCGCTGGCCACGCGTCACTTCGGCGGCTTCGTCCCAGCCGCGGGTCTGCTTCGGCACGTCGCCCAGCCGCTGACCCGTCTCTTGCCACACGTCGTACTGCCGCCCCGCTTCGTAGTCGAGCGCGCGTTCGACGGCGCGGAAGCTGTTCATGTTCTTGACTTCGACGATGGGCGTGGCGACCTTTTCGCCATCGGCGTCGATGTGCAGATTGATGTTGGCGTCGACTCGCAGCGATCCCTCCTGCATGTTGCAGTCGGACACGCCCAGATAGGTGAGCAGCAGCTTCATCTCGTTCAAGAAGACGTGAGCCTGCTGCGGCGAGCGGAGGTCGGGCTCGGTCACGATTTCCAACAGCGGCGTGCCGGTGCGATTCAGATCGATGCGGCTATCGGCTTGTCCGGCAACCTCGTCGTGCATGCTCTTGCCGGCATCTTCTTCGAGGTGGACCCGAATGATGCCCACGCGATGGGAATTGCCCGGCGAGTCTGGATCGTCGATATCGAGATGTCCGGCGTGGCTGAACGGCAGATCAAACTGACTAATCTGGTAGCCCTTGGGCAGATCGGGGTAGTAGTAGTTCTTGCGATCCCACTTGGTGAACGAGGCAATCTGGCAATCGAGTGCCGTGGCGGCCTGCAAAGCCAATTCGAATGCACGACGATTCATCACCGGCAACACGCCTGGCATGCCAATACACACCGGGCAGGTCTGCGTGTTTGGCGGAGCGCCGAACTTCGTGCTGCATCCGCAGAACAGCTTGCTCTGAGTCGCAAGCTGAACGTGCACTTCCAAGCCGATCACGATGGTGTACGGCGCGCTCACAGCGGCGGTCTCCGCTGGTGCCAGTCCGTGGCCGTCTGGAATTGATGCGCCGCGCGGAGCAGGCACTCTTCCTCGAAAGGCGGCGCCTGGAGTTGCAGGCCGATCGGCAGACCCCCTTCATCGAAGCCACAAGGAATCGAAATTCCCGGGATACCTGCCAGATTCGCGCCGACGGTGAACAGGTCGACCAGGTACATGGCCAGCGGGTCGTCGACCTTCTCGCCCAGTTCAAACGCCGAGGAGGCAGTCACGGGCCCCGCCAGCAGATCAACTTCCGCGAAGGCGCGATCGAAGTCCTGTCGAATCAAGCGGCGGACGCGGAGCGCCTTCAAGTAGTAAGCGTCGTAGTAACCCGCGCTGAGGGCGTAGGTGCCGAGCATGATGCGGCGCTTCACTTCGGCGCCGAATCCCCCGGCCCGAGTACGGCGATACATACTCACCAGCGGATTGTCTTCCTCTCTGGAATGCGCATCCCTCGTCGGCTCGGTCGACTCCGAGCGGAAGCCGTAGTGGGCTCCGTCGTAGCGGGCCAGGTTACTCGACGCTTCGCAGGGCGCGATGATGTAATAGGTCGCCACGCCGGCCGCACTGTGCGGCAAGGCAACCTCGCGAATCGTCGCGCCAAGCGATTCGAGCACGCGCAGTCCTTCGCGCACGGACGCCTCGACCTGGGCGTCCAAACCGGCGGCGAACTGCTCGGGAACGATTCCGACGCGCAGCCCTTTCAGAGGCTTGGCCAGCCCCTCGCGATAGGCCGGCACCTTGCGGGGCACACTGGTCGCATCGCGAGGGTCATGGCCGGCCAGCGCTTCGAGCAACAGCGCGGCGTCTTCGGCCGTGCGAGCAAGCGGCCCGATTTGATCGAGACTGCTGGCAAACGCGACCAGCCCGCGACGGCTCACGCGGCCATAGGTCGGCTTCATCCCAGTAACGCCACAGAGTCCGGCCGGTTGGCGAATGGATCCTCCGGTGTCGCTCCCGACTGCCAGCGGTACCATCCGCGCGGCGACTGCCGCGGCCGAACCTCCACTGGACCCGCCGGGAGCGCGCCCCAGATCCCAGGGATTGCGTGTTTCCCCCAGCGCCGAGTTCTCGGTCGAGCCGCCCATGGCGAACTCGTCGAGGTTCGTCTTGCCGATGATCACGGCGTCCGCCGCGCGGAGCCGATCAACGACCGTAGCGTCGTAGGGCGGTCGAAAGTCGGCCAACATCCGCGAGGCACATGTCGTGGTCTCACCACGCAGACACATATTGTCTTTGATAGCCACCGACAAACCGGCCAGGGCGCCCAGCGATTCACCCGCTGCACGGCGGCGGTCGATCCCCGCAGCTTCCTCGAGCGCGGCTTCGCGCCTCACGTGCAGGAACGCGCCGACTCGCTCGTCGTGCGCATCGATTTGTGCCAGACATGCCTCGGTCAATTCCACGGCGCTGACTCGACCGGCGGCTAACTCAGCCAGGGATTCGGCAGCCGACGCATCGACGAGAGACATCGCGGCTCACTCGCCAAGTACCGCGGGCACGAGATAGCACTCGCCGTCCTGCCTGGGCGCAGAGGCCAGCGCGTCTTCGCGCGGCAGGCTTGCTTCGACCTCATCCTCGCGGAAGACGTTGGTCAATTCCACGGCGTGCGCGAGCGGCTCGACGCCCTCGGTATTCAACTCGGCCAACTGATCGACGTAGCGAACGATGTCACCGAGTTGGGCGGTCAAGAGCTCGACCTCATCCTCGCCCAGTGAGAGTCGCGCGAGCAGGGCGACCTTTTCAACGTCGGCGCGAGTCAGGGCCATGGGAATGCGCGTACGTGATTGGGGCAACGCTTCTGGCGGCTCATGACTGGCCGCTCGATGCAACAGTGGGCCGGCAGTCGAGGGGCGACGGTTCTCACACCACGACGGCCGCGGGAGCAAAAGGATCGCGCTTGGGGAAGGAAAACGTCAGGATTCCGATGGACTGGACCCGCCTCCTGGCAGGCGGAACGGGGCAGCCTTGACCCGCTTCACCACCGCGCCGCTACGGAGACACTGCGTGCAGACCCGCATGGTCTTGTTCGTCTTGTTGATCGTGACGCGGACCCGCTGCAAATTCGGCTTGAACTGCCGGCGGGCAATGCCGGTGATCTTGGTGCCGACGCCGCCGAGGTACTTGGCCTTACCGCGGGTAGTCACCGAGTTGCCCATCTGGGGCCCCTTGCCGCAGACTTCGCAAACCCTTGCCATCACAGACTCTCCGCACACACGATTACAAACGCCAGCCGAACGCGAACCGCTCAATATACCGGGGTTTCCGGGGCCTGCAAGGCGAGCTGTTGACAGGTACCCGGAGTGAAATCGTGGACAGCTCAGGCAAGGGCCCCACCCTGTTTCGGAAGCGTGACGTCCCCGACGATTCGAACCGACCCGGCGCCGGTCGCGCGACGCGCTCCGATCAAGAGGCAATTTCAGCCAAGGCGCACACGCCGCATCACCCAAATGTACGCGGCCAGAATGGCGGCTGGGATGAGGACGAGCGGAGCAGAATTGTCTAGCCAGCCTGCGAGCGAAATCGTGATCGGGGCCACGACGACTACGATCGGCAAGAACAAGACCGTCAACACGATCGGTGGCAAGTTGCGTCGTTGCTTCGTCTTCTGAGTCATAGCCGCATTCTAGCAACAGCAAGAAGATCGAAGTGGTGACCGGCGCTAATTCCTGACCTGTCAACATCACACCCCCGCCGAATTTGCCGTTTCTCGACCGGCAGACGTCCTGCTGCTAGAGTCGGTCGTCGGCTGGCGTCGTATGTCTCTTGGGAGTTTCGCACTATGTCTTCGTGCGCACTGCTGATCGCGATTGTGGGTTGGGCGGCGACGCCCGAGGTGCCGTCTGGCTTGATGCTCACCTACCAGGGCAACGTCGCGCAACTGGATGCCGACGGCCAGCCGATGGCCGCGCAGAAGACTTTGGAGCTGACCTTGGCGTTCGCCGGCGCTGAAGATCGCGCGGAGACGTGCTACTGGGTTCTCGAGGAGCGTGGTCGTGGAAGCTGGCCGTGGATCGATCGTATTGGCCAACTGCCGCTCGACGTGTTGCACGTAGCCGGCGACTCGTCGAGAAGTCCCGCCGTGCTCTATGACCACGAGGGCAACAACAGCGCGATCGCCATCGGCCCGCTGATGACGTCGCACGAAGTGCCGACGGAAACCGGCGCGCAATGGTCGCGCGACGGTCTCGAGTACGAGGTCAGCGCAGCGGTGGACTTCGAAGGCGAGGCGGCCTGGCAAGTCGTCGCGCGGAACAACTATGGCTGGCAGCGGCGGATCTGGCTCTCCGCTGACGACCATCTGTTGCTTGGCATGGACCAGCGCGTATTCATGGGCCAGGGCGACGAATTCGTACTCCGCCTCCGCCGCGTCGGGCGCAGCGAGTTGGATGAAGAAACGACCGACCAGGTGATGGGATCCTTCGCCGGGATACTTGCGCTCCGCCAAGCACTGGGGCGGAACAATCGTGCGGAGAAGGCGGATTGGTCAGTGGAGCAGCGCACGATGCTGGCCGAACGGCTTCCCGATATTGCACAGTCGGCAGCCGGCACGCCTCTCGACCAACTCGTCGATGCCGCGCTGCGCGATGCCGACGGACAGGGCCGCCGCGCAGAACGTGTGGCAAAGCTGGTCGACGAACAAGTGGGCCGCAAGGTCACGCCCTTCGCGCTCGCAGGCCGCGGCGCCGCCAGACTCGCAGACGGCGACCTCCGGGGCCGCATCACCGTGCTGCACTTCTGGCCGTATCGTCCGGCGCCGCTCAAGGAACCTTACGGCCAGGTCGGCTACCTCGACTTTCTCTATCAGCAACATCGCGATCGCGGATTGCGTGTCGTCGGCATTGCCATCGACGGACGCTTCGGCGACGGGGAAGGCGCAACGGAGGCCGCCCGCGACGTGCGGCGGATGGCGGAGTTCATGAACCTCAGCTACCCGATCGTGTTCGACGGCGGCGAACTACTCGCTCAGTTCGGCGACCCGCGACAACTGGGCGCAGAACTCCCACTCTACGTCGTCATCGGCGCCGACGGTCGCGTGCTGCACTACCACGTCGGGCTACACGAAATGGACACGCTGCGCGGGCTCGTCGCGCTGGACGAGATTGTGGTCAAGGCGTTGCGCGCGAATCAGAACGCGGCCGGCGACGACTGAAGTGTGCACCTCTGCTTCGTGCGGGCAAGAGGTGCTTGCCAATCCCGTTACTGCCGCGTGATGGCCAGCACCTCCTCCAGCACGTGCCCGTTCGTGGCGACGCCTTCGTTGTTGTGAATCGAAGGCTCCCCCTTCCAGTCGGTGAACGTGCCGCCGGCTTCGGTGAGAATCGGCTGTAAGGCCGCGGCGTCCCAGATGCTCATCAGCGGATCGATCATTACCTCGGCCCGACCCGTTGCGACCAACAGATAGCCGTAGCAGTCGCCCCATGTCCGCGTGAGGAGCGCGGCTTGTTCGAGTGCTTGGTACGCGCCGCGCCGCCGTTGCGGAAGAAACCCTTCGACGGCGGTCGTGACAAATAGCGCCTCGGCCAAAGTGCGCTTTCCCGATACCTTCGCCCGCTGAGGCTCAGCGTCGCCGCGTTGGTGCCATGCCCCGCTACCAACTTCGGCGTAAATCATTTCGCCCAGCGGCGGAAAGGAGATGGCGCCCACGATGCCACGACCGTCGTGCTCGACGGCCACCATCGTGCCGTACAGCGGCACGCCGCGGATGAACGATTTGGTCCCGTCGATCGGATCGAGAATCCAGCGGTAACCGGACGTTCCGTCTTTCGCGCCGAACTCCTCGCCCATGATGGCGTCGTCGGGAAACGCTGCTTGGATCCGGCGTCGCAAGTGCTGCTCGGCCTCTCGATCGGCAATCGTGACCGGCGAGGCATCCGATTTCGTCTCGACCTGGTAGTTGTCCCGACAGAAATAGCCGAGCGTGACGTCGCCCGCCTCGCGGGCAATGGCCACAGCCACTTCAAGCCGGCTGTTGGTTGTGCCTTGAGCGGGGGCGTCCATCAATTCGAATTCCGTCTGAGGTGCGACGCGACCATCCCGCAAGCACAGGCTTGCGAACGCCTGGAACGGCCGTTGGCGCCAGGCATGCGCCGTAACCTATCGGCGCGCGAAGCAATCCGCCAGCCCGCAATGGGAGAACCGTCCCGATGCGCGGCACCGCGCGCCGCGAGCAACCAGCCGCCTGACATACTGCCCGTTCAGGCGACCAGGCCGGGTGCGGTCACCTGCGGTTCAACCGTGGGCAGCGGGCGACGCTCTGCTGAGCGGACTGCGACATCGGCCAGGCTGACCGCGGCGAGTTGATCGCGCATTCGCTGAGTCACAACAATCAGCGTTTCCGCGAGCGGCTCCGAGAGCGGCTGGCAGTCGTCGAGCTCAAACGACAGGCGTCCGTCGATCGCTTCGACGATCTCCAGCAGGCACACCTCGTAGTCCGGTCGCGCCAGCGAATAGCCGCCGACAACGCCGCGCGTCGACTTGAGAATGCCCTTGTGAACCAGCGCGCGGAGGATCTGCAGCAGGAATCGCTCCGGAATCTCACCGCGCTCGGCCAACACGCGACAGGGCACCGGCCGCCGCGCGTCTTCGCCTGCGAGGATCGCCAGAGCCTTGATCGCATACGAGAGTGTCTTGGAAGGCTTCATGGCTATCACCTCACTTTCCATCGCGAGCGCGGTAGCCGCGCTCACCGCTGGGAAGAAGGTGCATATTCGGTGCCATCTCGGCCGCCATACAGGGCAGAAAACGCTGCAGCAACGTCGCTCGCCGGAAACTCGACTCCCGCAGTCGGTTAAGCGGCCAGAGAACCTGATCGCTTCAACCTGCACCGATCAAAAGGCATTCCTGGAAGGTCCGCCCAGTGCCCAAACGACACACGGTGTGCGCGCGTCAGCGCGCGGAATATGTCAACAGGAGGCGAGCCGGACTATGCCGTGCGCGGGGCAGGCAGCAGTTGGGCCAGCATCACGCTGCCCAGAACGCGACGCGTGTTGGAGCGGACTTCTCCCAGCGCGTTCTCGAGCACCTGGCGCGTGTCCTCGGCGAGGCGCTCGGCGGTCGGCATGCCGGACGAAATCGGGCCGTCGACAGCCTCGATGATCTCGAGCATCGAGATTTCTTCGGCGGGGCGATTCAACGCGTAGCCGCCATCGACGCCACGCGTCGATCGCAACACCCCGTGCGTGACCAAGCTGCGGAGAATCTGCAGCAGAAACCGCTCGGGCATTTCGCCCTCAGCGGCAAGGCGGCTGCAGGGTACCGGGGCTCCGGAGTTCTCTTGTGCTAGCTGAAGAGTCGCCTGGATGGCGTACGCCACGGTTCTGGATAATTTCACGATCCCAGACTTTCAGAGCGTGGTGCAGCCTGCCCGTCAGGCAACGACCTTCTGGCACCCGCGGCAACTTGATAAGATGAACAGGATAGGAAGCTTTAGATCCGCGGCGCCTGCACAACAACCCTATCAAATGCCGATGGTTTGTCAACTTAGCCACTTCGCGATTGCCCCCGCTATCGGGGCATCTCATCGGCCGATGGTCACCGATTCCACCGCTCAGGCCGCCTGCGATGGTCGGGCGGTGGACTCCCGGACCGGCTCGTTCTCTGGTCGCGCCGGAGTGAGCAAGGAATGGAGAATCAGCAGTCCGGCTCCGCCGACCAGCAGGCTGTCGGCCACATTGAATAGCGGCCAGTCGATGACCCCCTGCCAGTGGAAATGAACCCAATCGCGGACGGCATAGACAGGCTCGCCGATGCGCTCTGGCGGACGGTTCCAGGTGAGCCCGGCAAAGCCGAAGCGGTCGTAGAGGTTCCCAAGCATGCCCGCCACAACGCCCCCCAGGGCGATGGTCAGCAGCCAGTAGCGTGCCGCTCCGGCGAGAAACAACCAGCACAGCAATCCGGTGAGCGCCACAATTGTCAGCGCGCCAAACCAAACGCTGAATCCCTGCCCCATGCCGAACAGCGCCCCCTCGTTGAGACTGGTCTCCAAGACCAGCGTTTCGCCGAAGATCGGCATGCGACCTTCACCGGGCATGCCGATTGAGGTAAAGGCCCAGTGTTTGGTGCCCAGATCGAGCGAGAGCCCCGTCGCCGCAATGGCGACGAAAACGAAATAGCGGCTGAGCGGGACCGCTCGTGCCCTCATGGCCGAACTCCGGCGGTCGAGGCGGTTGAATCGCCGTTGTGTGCCGCGGGCGTACTCAGTGTTCGAGCTTGCCAGCACACTTGACGCACAGCGCCGTGTAGGGAATCGCGTTGAGCCTGGTTTTGGGGATTCGTACGCCGCACTCGTCGCACTTGCCGTAGGTTCCGTCCTCGATGCGTTCGAGCGCCTCTTCGATGGCGCCGAGTGTCCCTTCCTCAGCCTGCATCAGGTTCAGCGTGAACTCTTGCTCGTAGTTGTCGCTACCCAAGTCGGCCATGTGGATCGGCATGCTGGACAAATCGCCGTTGGCTTCCGTGCGATTCTTGTGCAAAGCGGCGTCCGCCATCTGGGTCACGTCGCCCCGCAACCGAGCCCGTAAGAGGAGCAGTCGCTCTTTGTAGACCTTCAACTCGGGCTTTTTCATAAATGCTTCCCCACAAA
Organism: uncultured Planctomycetales bacterium; assembly: GCA_938003525.1. Classification (GTDB taxonomy): domain Bacteria; phylum Planctomycetota; class Planctomycetia; order Pirellulales; family JAEUIK01; genus CALKYM01. The sequence continues at coordinate 50,040 of CALKYM010000214.1, forward strand.
CAGGTTCTTGCCCTGCGAAGTACACCCGAAAGGTGCACAGATGCGTTATTCTAAGCAGGGCTGAAAAGGCTGTCAAACTGCTTGACCACTTGTTTCCCACCACAAAACCGCCGCCTTTGAAGCAGCAACAAAGGTGCCGATCGGGCTCCGTGAATGGGCCGACCAGGTGTGTCAAGGAACCGCCGCTCTGCAGGTTTGCAACAACCCATCGACCGACTCCGATTGGCCTGCGGGCTACGACTCCCAGGCGCGTGATGCGGACCGGAACTCAGCGCGCCGTGCATCGGCTTGATGCTTGTTTGACGCCCACATAAACTGTCGCTGCTATGGACTGAATGCCGTCGTTCACGCTACGGAGCCTCCTCCGATTCCCGTCGCCACTAAAACCGACGTGGCCTTCCAGCAATGCGTCTCCCGGACCTGTGGGGCTACCTACGGCATCCATGAAGTCCGGGTCGACTGCGAGGCGTGCGGCAACCTGCTGGACGTCACGTACGACTGGCAGCGGGCGCGTCCACCGGCGGCTCTGCGCGAATTCGAGCAGAAGTGGGCCCGTCGCCACGAGCCGCTCTGCGCCAGCGGCGTGTGGCGATTCCACGAACTGCTGCCGTTCGCGCCTCCCGATCAAGTCGTCACCATCGGCGAAGGCCAGACGCTCTTGCACCCCTCACCGGGCGTCGCGCAATACGTCGACCTGACCGGCGGCAGCCTTTACTTGCAGTACGAGGGAATGAACCCCTCGGGCAGCTTCAAAGACAACGGCATGTCGGCCGCCTTCACGCATGCCCGGTCGATCGGCGCCGAACGGGCCGCTTGTGCTTCGACCGGCAATACGAGTGCCTCGCTGGCGCTCTACTGTTCGGTGACGCGACTGCTCCGCGCGGTGATCTTCGTGGGTTCTGGCAAGATTGCGTACGGCAAGCTCTCACAGGCTCTCGACTATGGCGCGCTGACCGTGCAGATTGCCGGCGACTTCGACGACGCCATGGCGCGGGTCAAAGAGGTCACGCGCGACCTGGGCATCTACCTGGTCAACAGCGTGAATCCCTTCCGGCTGGAGGGGCAGAAAACGATCATGTATCGCGTGCTCGAGGGCCTTCGCTGGGAGGTGCCCGACTGGATCGTCGTGCCCGGCGGCAATCTCGGCAACTCGAGCGCCTTCGGCAAAGCCTTCATGGAGCTCAAGGAGATCGGCCTTATCGACCGCGTGCCGCGGCTGGCCATCATCAATGCCGCCGGCGCCAATACGCTCTTTGAGCTTGTTGAGCGGCGCGGGCTGCGGTGGAACGATGGGCAGCCGGATCTGTGCATCGCAGACGCCTATTACAAAGAGTTGGACGCGCGCCAGCGGCGGGCCGACACGATCGCCAGCGCCATCGAAATCAATCGTCCGGTGAACCTCGTTAAGGCGCTGCGGGCGCTCGACGTCTGTGATGGCGTCGTCCGCGAAGTGAGCGATCAACAGATTATGGATGCCAAAGCGCAAGTCGGAGCCGGCGGACTGGGCTGCGAACCGGCGAGCGCAGCCAGCGTCGCCGGTGCCAAACTGCTGCGGGCCGAAGGCGTGATCGGCGCGGACGAGCGCGTCGTATGCATTCTCACCGGCCATCAACTGAAAGATCCCACGGCTACGGTGGCCTACCACACGACCGATCAGGATCAGTTCAACAGCGTGCTGGGCAAACGGGGCGTCAAGCGCGCCGCGTTCGCCAACCGGGCAGTGGCCGTCTCGAATGACCTCGACGAGATCGTCAAAGCCATCAATCTCTACGGTTAGTCGTCCGCGTGAGCGGCGACTCACTCACCACCGGCTAGACACGGGTTTCCCAACATGGGTCCGCTACGCATCGCGATTCACGGCGCAGCAGGTCGCATGGGTCAGCGGCTCATCGCGCTCGCGCACGCGGACTCGGAACTGGAGCTCGCCGCGGCCCTCGAAACGGCCCAGCATCCGGCTATCGGCCAAGATGCCGGAATGCTGGCGGGCTGCGGCGAAGTGGGTGTCCTGCTGGCGGCCGATTTGCCCGACAAAGTCGATGTCGTGGTCGATTTCTCGATTCCCGATGCGGCCGCTGAAATCACCGCGCAGTGCGGGCAGCGGCAGGTTCCTCTGGTGCTGGCCACCACGGGCTTCGACGAGCAACAGGAATCGCAGATTCTGGCGACTTCGGAAGTGATCGCCATCGTCTGGGCGCCCAACATGAGCCCGGCCGTCAATCTCGCGATGCAGCTCTCGAAACGCACGGCCGAGGCGCTCAAAGGCCATCCATCCGGCGTCGATGTCGAGATCATCGAGCGGCATCATCGGTTCAAGGAAGATGCACCCAGTGGCACGGCGCTGCGGTTCGGCAAGCTGATTGCCGACGCGATGGGACAGACGGCAGCTACGCACGGACGCGAAGGCAGACCGGGCATGCGACCGCGTAACGAGATCGGCTATCACGCCGTCCGCACGGGTGACAATCCCGGCGAGCACACCATCATCTTCGGTATGTTGGGCGAAACGCTAGAAGTCGCCGTCCGCGCGAGCAGCCGAGACTGCTACGCCCACGGCGCCTTGCTCGCGGCGCGGTTCGTAGTCGGTCGGCCGCCGGGCATCTACAACATGGAACAGGTGCTGGGACTTTGATCTCCGCGCCAGAGTTCGAATTGCACCCACACAAAAGATAGTTCGCGCGCGTCTTAGAATCCGCCTTGGTTGAGCTCCGGGTGCCACTGCTAGCTTGTCTAGCAGTGCCTTCCACGAGCTTCGCACTGCTGGGCAAGCCAGCAGTGGCACCCAGGCTTGTTTTGAAATGCGCTTCCGCCCATTCCCGCCGAAAGCAGAGTCGTTCGAGTTCGAGGCTTGCGCCCGATGGCCAAGTGCGATCAAGGGTATTTGTGCGACGTCTGCGGCCAAGACGTCGGCGCCATTACCGAGAGCGATCTCTACTTGCGCTACGTGATCGGAATGGTCGAGCCGGAAGCGCTGCACACGACACCCGAACGCCATATTCGCTGCAACCCGGCGCTGGCCCAGTTCATCGTGGACGAAGCGTTCGCGCCCGTGCGAATGGAAGGCGCATTGAGCAAGGGAGCGCTCGATCCGGACTTCGTCCGTCAGCGCGAGAGCCTGGTGACTCGCGGCTGGCAGCGGCTGAAAGAGGTGGCCCGCTCACGACCACCGATCATCGAGTACCCGCTGCCGGAGGTGTTGGCGGAACTTCGTAAACGGCCTTGAAGAAAGGCCGGGCACTCACCTCTTTAGCCGCGAGTCGCGTTGCCGGCGGCCAAGGCGATGGCGCCATAAACGACCATCTCCTCACCCAGCGCCGCCGGCACGACTTCGTAACTGGCGCGCAGCGGCGGGAAGACGTACGTCTCGACTTGCTGCCGCAACGGCTCGAAGAACAGCGCCTCACCCGCCAGCGCGACGCCACCGCCGATGACGATTCGCTCGGGCGCCAAGAGCGTGATCGCTTGAGCTAATCCCCAACCGAGCGCTGTGACTGCCCCATCAAACACGTCACAAGCCAATGCATTGCCGGCACTCGCTGCTTGGGCAACGAGCTTTGCCGTCACGTTTTGGGGCCGACCACCCGCGCGTCGGAGTAACTCAGCGGCTGCGGCCCGGTCAGGCGAATCACCGGTTGCGGCCTCCTGCATTCTCGCGCGAGCCTGTGCTGCGATACCCCACCCGGCGGCCAGCGCTTCCAGGATCTCTTCATTATGGCGCGATGCGATGCCGGGTCGCAGATGCCCCAACTCGATTGCGGCCGGGCCGTGTCCGCGGTAGATCGAGCCGTCGATGACGAAGCCCGCGCCGATACCTGTGCCGACGGTCACGTACAGCATCCGACTCGTGTCCCGCCCTGCCCCGTAGCGGGCTTCGGCGAGCGCTGCGACGTCCGCATCGTTGCCGATGACGGTATCGAGTCCGAGCGTCTTCTGACACGACTCGACCAGCGGAAAGTCGTCCCAGCCGCCGACGTGATGACTACGCAGCGTGCTACCGCCCGCTGCATCGACCGGTCCGCCGAATCCGATTCCAGCTGCGCGGGGTTGGTGCGCTGCGACCAACGGTGGCGCCAGTTCGGCGATCTGCCGCAAAATGCCAGCGGCACCGGCTGCGCGGTCGACTTCGCGGCGGACCAGCTCGACCAGCTTGGCTTCCGACGAAGGCCCGACGCCCAATTGAAGTTTTGTCCCGCCAATCTCGATGCCCAGGTACATGACAGGGGGCGGCTAGTGGAGCGTCAGCCCGGCTCATTCGGGCGACGCGGAACGTTCGCCAAAGACGCAAGTGCTTTGGCGCAGACAACATCGTAGTGCTCCGCCGGACAACTCTCACCCGAAAATTACGTGTTGACGGAGCACTAGTTGGCCGCGGCGGGCGACTGTGGGTTGTAGCGACCTTCGCCGTTGATGCGGGCGAACACGTCGTTGAGCACCCAGTGAAACAGCGCGAGGTGGACGCTCTCGACCATGCCCATGTCGTCCAGAGGGACATGCAGACCTTGTTGCGCCATCTGGCGCAGCTTACCGCCATCGAAGCCAGTGAGACCGAACGTCTTCAGTCCGTGGCGATTGGCCCAGTCGACTGCCGCCAGCACGTTGGGGCTGTTGCCCGATCCGCTGATGGCAATCACCAGGTCCCCCGCGCGTCCGTAGTTCATCAGTTGCTGGACGAAGATCTGGTCGTAGCCGACGTCATTACCCACGGCCAGAATCCAGCCCAGATTGTCGGTGAGGCTCATCACCTTCAGGCGTTTCTTGTTTTCGTCCTTGAGGTCCTCTTCCCTCAGCGAGCTCTTACCAAGATCCTCGCTCATGTGCGTGGCAGTGGTGCCGGAGCCGCCATTGCCCAAGATGTAGACAAAGTGCTCATGCTCCCAGGCGTCGTAGATCGCTGCCGCCATCGTCTCAATCTCGCCGCGATCGACGCGATCGAGCTCCTCGTGCAGCCGGCGAATGTAGTCGTGAACGTCAAGTTGAGCACCGAGCATGTGCAGGAAAACTCCAGCAGCCGAAGGTTTCGTGAAGAAGCGGACCGCATCGACGGCTTCCCACCCTTAGTCTAGCCGTCCCGATCACTCGTCGTCGAGGTGGAGAGTGGTGAGCGTGAAAGAACTTCGGTAATCGCTGGGGATGATCTCGGCCCGATCGTTCGAACGATTCCACACCTCGACCGAGCATCTCAGCTTGAGAAAAACCAGGGAGGGGTCGATTAGCCTTTTCATGCTAGTCTCGAGCCTCAACCGCTCTTTCGCCGCCGCCACTCGCTCGCTGTGCCAGGCGAAGAGAACTGCAACCAGGGTGGTTGCGAGAAAGAGCTCGCGCACGCTGATTCGGAAGATTCGCAGCCAGCATCGCCGCGGCAGCGCTATGCTTTGATCGCGCACAATCTCATTCCTTGCGACGATCGTCCCTTATATCGTCCCGTGGAATGCTGATGAAAAGCGGCATCCCGTTTTGAGTGTTCAGGCGCATCAAACCCACCGGATCGATCATCGTCTCCATTTCCGCTTCCAGCGCGGTAGCTTGTAGCGTGGCTTCAGCGCGATCATGCCGCCAGCACCAAAGCGCGAGTGCAATCAACACCAGCAAGAACAGTTCGCGACTGTTCAACTGGGGGCCGAACAGATTGAGTACTCGTTTCGGTGAGAGTTTCATGGTTCGGCTCCAACAGCCAACTCGGCGGCCTAGCCCATCTCTTTCAGGGAAGTGGCCCCGATTGGGAAGTTCGGGTGAAATGGGGGAAGCGGCTGCCTCCTTCGCTTTCGCGTTAGCGGGATACGGTCAGCTTGGCTTTGTCCATCTACCGCGCATGGTGAGGTATCGGCGGGCTGGGAACCAGCAAGAGCATTTGAACACTTGGAGTCGTCGGCTCGTCGACGACGTTCACGTACAGGCGATACCAGGCAAGCAGGGCGGCGACTACGGCAACGAGCAGCATGAGCTCGCGAAGACTCATCTGAGCCCAGGCCGAGCAGCGCCTGCGTCGAGGATGCGGGTTCGCTACGCTCGCCGGAGATGGGGACGGCATATCGTCGATCTCCGGGCCGATCGGGAGACAGCCCACTTATTCTAAGCCGCCAGCGACTCGCGGCGACCTTTTTCGAAATCGAGCCGCAGGACAATCGCGCCCCCGATGACGAAAAACACCAGCAGGCTGGTGATCGCCATGTGGGGGTCGCCGAGTGCCGAGAGCGTGGCGAAGATGATCGGCCCGATGAACGCGGTGGCCTTGCCCGAAAGATTGTAGAAGCCGAAGAACTGCGCGGTTTTCGCTTGCGGGGTCATGTAGGCCATCACCGCGCGGCTAACGGCTTGAATGCCGCCCATCACCATCGCTAGCACGGCCCCCATGATCCAGAACTGCCACCGCTCGGTGACGAAGTAGGCTGAGACGAGCAGCAGCATCCACACGACTAGGCAACTCATCAGGGCCCGATGCCGCCCGAGTTTGTCGGAGAGCCAGCCGACGAGAATTGCGCCCGGGATGGCGAGGAACTGAATCATGAGCACCAACAGGGCCAACTCGGTGGCTCCCATGCTGAGCACATCGATGGCGAACTGCGAGGCTTGGCTGATGACAGTTTGCACGCCCTCGTTGTAGATCAGATAGCCGACCAGGAAGAGCGCCAACGTGCGGTACATGCGGACGTTGCGCAGCGTGTTGCCGACGCTTTTGATGCCGGCCGCGGCGGTACCCAGCCACGACAAGTTGCGGGCGGCCTGGACTTCGTCCGAGAGCATCTCGCGCGAGTGGCCGCGGTCGCGCAGGATCAAAAGCGTCGGCAGGCTGAACAGTCCCCACCAGAGTCCCATCATCACAATCCCGATCCGCAGCCGGATCGGAATCACGCGGTCGCGGGCAACCACGTCGCCGGACGTCCAGCCAAACTCGATTTCATCCGGCAGCGTGATGGCGGATTCTTCGCCCTCGGATTCAATCGCCACATAGAGGCCGTCCTTTTCCAAGTCGGCTCGCATTCGTTTCGCGTAGTCGTGGCCGGGAACAATCGCCAGCGCACCTTCCGCGACGGACGAAGCTTCGCGACCGAAGTCCAGAGGCGGCAGAATCAGCGCGCCACCGTCATCGCGTAGCTCCAGACCGGCAATCACGGCCAGCGGATCGTCGCCACCGCGGTCGATGAGCTTCACGGTCAGCCGGCCGTCTGCAACTTCGACAAGATCAGTCCGCGTGACAAACTCGCCGGCCGCTGTATTGAACTTGGCCGGCGAGCGGCCTTCGACTTCGATCTCATATTCATCGCGAGCTGCCGTTGCGTCGCCAGCCAGCACGCGGACTTCGTAACTGCCGTCAGGAACGGTCAACTCGAACGTGGCTTCTGTGGCACCATGAAAGTCGCGCTCGAGCGCGTCGTGGTCGGGCAGACCCAATGCGCCACCGTGCATGATGACCAGGATCGTGAGAACGAGCGGCAGCGCGCCGCCGATGTAACCCAGCGCAAAGCCGCGGGCGGAGATGCGATTGACCGTCTCTTCGGTGCTGATCTCGGGCAAGAAGCCGTTGTAGATGCCCAGGGCCAGCTCGAACCCGAGCGAAGCCAGAAAAAACGCGGCGATTACCACCCAGGTGCTCTCGGTCGGCGCGGCGCCCATCACGACGGCGGCGATAGCGCCGGGCACCGCCGTCGCGAGCAGCCAGCGATGCTTGGTGGCGCGCACATCGGCGATGGCTCCCACCACCGGCGAGAGCAGCGCGGCCAGCATCATCGAGAAGCCGATCACGTAGCCGTAGGCGATCGTGCCGCTGTCGCCTTCGAGCACGTAATTCTTGATGTAGACGACGACGATCGTAATCAGAATCGTCGAGTAGGCGCTGTTGGCCCAGTCGTACATGCACCAGGCGAACACCTCACGCGGCGTCCCTCCCGACTGCTGCGCAGACTGTGGCGAGGAAGTGCTGGACGACGAAGGGTCATTCGACATGGTGGGGCGGCCCGCCGAGAGAAAGGACGCCCCGGATTATCGACGCCGGCCGGGCAAGGGCACAAGGCGAGTCGCGGCCGCCCCGCTTAAGACGGATCGCTGGGTGCGAGATCGACCAACGGTTCGGACTCGTTCATCTTGCGAATGTCCTCACTGATTCGCATCGAGCAGAACTTGGGCCCGCACATGCTGCAGAAGTGCGCGCTCTTGAAGGTGTCTTGCGGCAGCGTCTCGTCGTGCATCCGCTGCGCCGTTTCCGGATCGAGCGCCAGCCGGAACTGCTCGTTCCAGTCGAACTCGAAGCGGGCTTTGCTCAGCGCATCGTCACGATCGCGCGCCCCGGGCCGATGTCGGGCAATGTCGGCCGCGTGGGCGGCGATCTTGTAGGCGATCACGCCCTGCTTCACATCGTCGCGATCAGGCAGACCGAGGTGTTCCTTGGGCGTGACGTAGCAGAGCATCGCCGCTCCCGACCAGCCGGCCAGTGCCGCTCCGATCGCGCTGGTGATGTGGTCGTATCCTGGCGCGATATCGGTCACCAGCGGCCCCAGCACGTAGAACGGGGCGCCGTGGCAGACTTCGATCTGTCGCTCAACGTTCAGGGCGATCTTGTCCATCGGCACGTGTCCGGGGCCCTCGACCATCACCTGGCAGCCCTTGTCCCATGCGCGACGCGTGCATTCGCCCAGCGTTTCGAGTTCGGCGAATTGCGCGTCGTCGCAGGCGTCCGCCAGGCAGCCGGGACGCAAACCGTCGCCGAGGCTCCAGCTCACGTCGTACTCGCGCATGACGTCGCAGAGATCCTCGAAGTGCGTGTAGAGGGGGTTCTGCTCGCGATGGGCCATCATCCATTTGGCCATTAGCGAGCCGCCGCGACTGACGATGCCCGTCACGCGATTCATCGTCAGCGAAAGGTGCTCGAGCAGCACGCCGCAGTGGATCGTCATATAGTCGACGCCCTGCTGCGCCTGATGCTCGACCATGTCGATAAACTGCTGCGGCCGCATGTCTTCGATGTCGTCGATCTCCTGCACCATCTGGTAGATGGGCACCGTGCCGATGGGCACCGGCGAGCGGTCGACAATGGCTTGGCGAATCCCGTCGATGTCGCGGCCAGTGGAAAGATCCATCACCGTGTCGGCGCCGTAGTGCACGGCCGTGTGCAGCTTCTCCAGCTCTTCCTCACAGTTACTGGTGACGGCCGAGTTACCGATGTTGGCGTTGATCTTGGTCCGCGCCGCGACACCGATGGCCATCGGCTCCAGCCGTTTGGTGAGGTGGATCTTGTTGGCCGGGATGATCATCCGCCCGGCGGCCACCTCATCACGAATCGTTGCGGCGGAGAGGCTTTCGCGCTGGGCAACGAACTTCATCTCGGGCGTGATCTCGCCCGCTCGGGCAGCTTCGAGTTGGGTCATGGTGACGCCAGTCGCCTCCGTGATCGGCATGCGCGGTCGAGTTGCTACGCGGCTCGGCGGCGCGAAACATGAGTTCAAGAGCGCATACAACCGCGCCCGCGCCTCATCGTAGCGGTGGGCAGAAAGTTGTCAAAGCGGCGGACGACGCGCGTTTTGTTGTCTGACGGCGCAAAAACAAGACCCCGGCCATGCGGCGCGGGGTCTCGGGTGGCTGTCGACGAATAGTTGCGAACCGCGTGTGCGATCAGAGTGTCTTGAGGTACTCGATCACGGCCCGCTTCTCTTCCTCGGTGAGGCGGTTGGGGAAGAGGTGCCCGTCGGCGCTTTTGGCGAACAGCCGGGTGTCGAAGTATTGCCTCCGCTGCGCGCCGATCTGGCGATCTTCCGGTGGGACCGAGTCGTAGGCCGTCACTTCGAGCCCCACACGCTCCGTGTCATAGCCGTCTTCGGTGCGGCCCCAAACGACGGGCCGCTCTTCGGGATGCATCAGGTGCCACAGGGTGGGCACCGAGCCGTTGTGCAAGTACGGCGCCGTGGCCCAGATGCCGTTGAGCGGCTGTGCCACGTACCCGCCGGGATCGGCGATCGACTTCTTCTCGCCGTGGTTCGAGAACCAACTCAGCTCGTAGCCAGACCGCATGGCAACGGTCAGTGAATCGAGCCGGGCGCGATCGGTGCCGACGTCTTCCAGCGGCACGATCAACTCGGGCCATTCTTGGTTTTCGCCATAGGTGCCGTGGCACTCGGCGCAGTGTGCGTTGAAAGCCACCTCGCCCTGCGCGGCCAGCTCGTCGTCGACATCAAACGGATACTTGGGCACTTCGAGGTTTTGCACCCAATCGTAGATCTCGCGGAAGTCGTCCTCGGCTTCGTGAAATTCCTCGGGGCCGTTCTCGGGAGACATCATGAACTGCATCAACGCCCGATGGCCCTTGCCCGCAAAGCCGTCGGAGTAGAGATAGTTCTTGAGCTTCACATTCCACCACGGCGGCGCATCGTGATCGTTGTGCACCAACTTGGGAAGTGGATTGTCGGGGTGGTAGTTCAGGTCGACGTCGCGATAGGCGGCCAGCACAACGCCAAAGATGACTGCGTTGGTCGTGCCGTTCGACTTACCCAGCGGCACGAACAAGAGCCCTGTCTCGGCGCGGGAGATTTCGCGGCCGAGCAGCTTCTTAGTCTTGTAGGTGTCCTGGGCCATCGTCTCCAGCGCGATGTGCGTGTTCGGCAAACCAGGGATCACCTGTCCGGCAACCTTGCCACCGTGGCAGGACAAGCAGTTCACGGCCCAGCCGCCGTTCCCGTCGGGCGCGTACTGCATCGGGATGCCGCCTTCGCGGCCGGGAGCTTCGGTGAGTCCATAGCGCGAAAGGGTCATCTGCCGACGCTGCGCCTCGTCGGCATGCTCGGCTTCGGTCCTCAGCGGCTCTTCCCACACGCGCCACAAGTTGGCGAACAGCTCCGCGTCCATGTCGCCGGGCGTGTAGGCCGTGTTGATCAGCAGGTCGTAGCCCCGCTGCTCTTCCCAGGGCGCTGCGCTGTTGTTGGCCAGTTCAGCCGCGGGGAGTGCCGCCGCCAGCAAAGCGACGATGACCAAGGTAGAGCTGAACGCGCGTTGCATGGGTCACGTCTCCCTGATTCACGTGCCTGATCGCCGCTGCCGGGGCGGCGAACGTCGCCATTGCCATCCCGAAATCGCAATGCCGTCGAACGGCCTGAAGTTGCGTGTCCGACGATCCTCTTCAGAGTACCTTCGGCCACCATCAAGCAATTCGTTAGCTACCTAATTGCACGCCTAGTATACAAATCTCGCCGCACCATGTGCAAGCAGATTCGGGCGAGAGGCGTCTGAGGACCGTTGGCCGCGATTGCGGGCAGTTTAGCGGTCGTAACCCAGATTCGGTGCCAACCAGCGCTGGACCTCTGCGACGCTCATGCCCTTGCGTCGAGCGTAGCTCTCGACCTGGTCCCGGGTGAGCCGGTCGACGGCGAAGTAGCGAGCCCGAGGATGGGCAAAGTACAGGCCGCTCACGGAAGCCGCGGGCTGCATGGCGAAGCTCTCGGTGAGCGTGATGCCGGTCCGCTCGGTCGCTTCGAGGAGTTCGAACAGCGGGCCCTTCTCCGTGTGATCGGGACAGGCTGGATAGCCAGGCGCCGGCCGGATGCCGCGATAGCGTTCGCGAATCAGATCGTCGTTGGTGAGTTCTTCTTGGGCTCCATAACCCCAATCCGCGCGGGCAATCTTGTGTAGCCGCTCGGCGAAGGCTTCGGCCAGGCGGTCGGCCAGCGCTTTGAGCAGAATCGAGTTGTAGTCGTCGTGTTCGGCTTCGTACCGCGCGGCGAGTTCCTGGCAGCCGTGACCCGCCGTGACAGCGAAGGCGCCCAGGTAGTCTTGGCGGCCGCTGTCGACCGGCGCGATGAAGTCGGCCAGCGCGTAGAAGTGCTTCGTACCTTTGCGCTCCCACTGTTGCCGCAGCGTGTGAAACCGCGTCTGTTCGACGCGGCGGCTCTCGTCGCTGTAGACGATGATGTCGTCGCCGTCGGCAGCCGCGGGCCAGAAGCCATATACGCCGCGCGCGGTCAGGCTCTTGTCCGCAATTACGCGGGCCAACATCTGCCGCGCATCGGCGAACAGCTTGCCGGCTTCCTCGCCAACTTTGGGATCGTTCAAGATGGCCGGATACTTGCCGCGCAACTCCCACGCGGCGAAGAACGGCGACCAGTCGATGTACTCGACAAGCTCGGCGAGCGGATAGTCTTCCAGCGTGCGCAGCCCGAGGAAGCTTGGCTTGTCGATCTGCACGCTCTGCCAGTCGGTCGCAAACCGTCGCTCGCATGCCTCGCGATAGGAGACGAGCTTGGCCTGCTGCCGCTTCTCGAACGAGGCGACGAGCTGCGCATGTTCGGCCCGATTTTTCTCAACGAACTGCGGCCGCAGCTTGGGGTTGATCAGTTGATCGACGACGCGCACGCTCCGCGAGGCGTCAAGGACGTGCACCGTCGCGTGATCGTAAACCGGCGCGATCTTCACGGCGGTATGCTTTGCGCTGGTCGTGGCGCCGCCGATCAACAGCGGTAGATCGAAGCCCTGCCGCGTCATCTCGCCTGCGACGTGCACCATCTCGTCGAGGCTGGGCGTGATCAGTCCGCTGAGGCCGATCAGGTCCACGCTATGCTCGCGCGCCGCCGCGAGGATCTTCTCGCAGGGCACCATCACGCCCAAATCAATCACTTCGTAGTTGTTGCACCCCAGCACGACGCCCACGATGTTCTTGCCGATGTCGTGCACGTCGCCCTTGACGGTCGCCATCAACACCTTGCCGCGCGCTTTGCCGACGGTGCCTGCGGCCTTCTTCTCTTCTTCCATGAAGGGCTCGAGGTAGGCCACGGCGCGTTTCATCACGCGGGCACTTTTGACCACCTGCGGCAGAAACATCTTGCCGGCGCCGAATAAATCGCCGACGGTCGACATGCCGTCCATCAGCGGGCCCTCGATCACCGCCAGACACGATGGATATTTCTGCCGAGCTTCTTCGGTATCGTCTTCGATGTGCTCGGCAATGCCGTGAATCAGGGCGTGCGACAGCCGTTGTTCGAGCGAGCCTGTGCGCCACTCGGGGTCGGCGGCCTCTTGAGCGGCCTGGCCCTTGAACTGCTCGGCCAATACGACGAGGCGCTCGGTCGCGTCGGAGCGGCGATTGAACAGCACGTCTTCCACGCGTTCGCGCAGCTCGGTCGGGATGTCCTCGTACACGGCCAACTGGCCCGCGTTGACGATCCCCATGTCGAGCCCGGCACCGATCGCGTGGTAAAGAAAGGCCGCGTGCATGGCTTGGCGGACCACTTCGTTGCCGCGGAACGAGAACGAGATGTTGCTCACACCGCCGGAGACCTTGGCACCCGGGCAGAATTCTTTGATCTTTCGCGTGGCCTGGATGAAGTTGATGGCGTACTCGTTGTGCTCCTCGATGCCGGTCGCCACCGTGAGGATGTTGGGGTCGAAGATGATGTCGGTAGGGTCGAGCCCGGCTTTCTCGGTGAGCACCTCGTACGCGCGGCGGCAAATCCGCACTTTGTCCTCAATCGTCACTGCCTGGCCTTGCTCGTCGAAGGCCATCACGACGACGGCGGCTCCATAGCGGCGCACCAAGTCGGCCTGCCGCAAGAACTCCTCTTCGCCTTCCTTGAGGCTGATTGAATTGACGATCGCCTTGCCCTGCACGCATTTCAGCCCCGCCTCGATGACTGACCACTTCGAGCTGTCGATCATGATCGGCACGCGGCTAATCGCCGGGTCGGAGCCGATGAGGTGCAGGAAGTGCATCATCACCCGCTCGCTGTCGAGCAGGCCCTCGTCCATATTGACGTCGATGATGTTGGCGCCCGCGTCGACCTGCCCTTTGGCGACGGCCAGCGCATCTTCGTATTGCTCGTCACGAATCAGGCGGGCGAAACGCTTGGAACCGGTGACGTTGGTCCGCTCGCCGATCATCACGAAGTTCGTTTCAGGGCGGATCACCAACGGTTCCAGGCCGCTATAGCGCGACAGCGGCTCGATCTTCGGCCGGTGGCGAGGCGCTTGGTTCCGCATCGCGGCGGCGATCGCCTCGATGTGCTCGGGCGTCGAGCCGCAGCAGCCTCCGACGATATTTAGCCAGCTTTCGGCGGCGAACTCGCTCAGCACCTCGGCCATCCGCGCGGGGCTTTCGTCGTACTCTCCAAGCAAATTCGGTAGGCCCGCATTGGGATGGCAACTAATGTAGACCGACGCGAGGCGTGAAAGCTCCTCGACATAGGGGCGCATCATGTCTGGACCGAATGAGCAGTTCAGCCCGACGGACAACGGCTTGGCGTGCTTGATCGATTCCCAAAACGCTTCCAACGTCTGGCCTGACATCGTGCGACCACTGCGGTCGGTAATCGTGACCGAAACCATCACCGGCAGCCGCAACTGATGGGCATCGAAGTACTGCTCAATGGCGAACAGACACGCTTTCATGTTCAGCGTGTCGAAGCTCGTTTCCGGAAAGAGGATGTCGACTCCGCCGGCGACCAGGCCGTCGACCTGCTCGATGTACGCTTCAACAAGCTCGTCGAACGTTGTACTGCGGTAGGCGGGCTCCTCGACTTTCGACACAGTCGATGAGGTGCGATTCGTCGGCCCAATCGATCCGGCCACCAGAAACACTCGCTCGGGCATCGAGGCGGCCAACTCGTCGGCCACGCGGCGGGCACAGCCCGCTGCCGCGACGTTGATCTCCCGGGCGTACGATTCGAGCCCGTAGTCGGCGAGCGAAATCCGTGTCGCTACAAAGGAATTCGTCTCGACGATGTCTGCACCGGCCAGGAAGTACTGCCGATGGATGTCCTCGATCACGTCCGGACGGGTCAAGCACAACAGATCATTGCAGTTGTCCAGCGCGTGCGGGTGCTCGGCAAACCGCTCGCCGCGGATGTCGGCCTCACTGAGCCCGCGCTGCTGGATCATCGTGCCCATCGCCCCGTCGAGCACGAGAATCCGTTCGGCCAGGAGCCGCTCGAGCAGCGCAAGCGTGTCGGAGCGTTGGGCGGTCGTCATCGCAAGTC
>CALKYM010000215.1 GCA_938003525.1 uncultured Planctomycetales bacterium
ATCACAGCCACCAGCGGAGCCGCCCCCTTCATCTACACCCTGTTCTAAAACGGGGCCTTCTGGGGCCGCGTGCGACGCACCAGGTTGCCGTTGTTCGTCCGAACGTCCTGGCGGCGTTCTGGGTATGGATATAACTCTGTGGAGGGGTTTGTTGGGAATTGGTCAGCCTGCTGAACAGGTTTGCCAAGAATCTCGTTGACAGACCACTCTGCTGGCGATAGCCTAATCATCGTTGGAAAAGGTGCCGAGCGGCACCGTAACGGGGTTTAACGAGACATCACCTTATTGCCCGTGAAGAGCAAGTCTTAGCTGTTCTGGCTGTTGCTTGTTCTCTAGCTCTTCACGGAAAGGTGACTTAAAGTGTCTCCCCCGATCTATTTCAACCCGGCAATGCATGGTGCGTCCGCGTTCGCACCATCGGTAGCTTTGCCGATTCCAAATGCCGTTGACGATGCACGCACATCCGCGCGCATCGAGAGCGTCGTCCGCGTGCTGGCCTACGTCTGGTTCGTCACGGTGATGAGCCTGACAGGGTTCCTGCCCGACCTGAAGCCCGTGCTTCGCTTCCGGGGCTGGCTCGTACGCGGATGTTTTCGCAATTGCGGGCGGAACTTTCAGATTGCCAGTGGCGTGCGCATCAACTACACGCGCCGAATGACCGTTGGCGACAACGTCTACGTAGCTCCCGGGTGCTGGATCAACGCCTACGGCGGACTTCGACTTGATGACGAAGTCATGCTCGGCCCGTATACGGTGGTCGCGACGAGCAACCACACCAAGCACGACGGCTCCTATCGCTTCGGTGCGCCGGCATCGGCCCCGGTGGTGATCGGACGCGGTGCCTGGACGGGATCGCACACGACGATCACGAGTGGTACGCGCATCGGCCACGGTACAGCCGTCGCCGCTGGTGCGGTCGTGACGAAGTCGGTACCTCACGACGCCGTCGTGGCAGGTGTGCCGGCCCGGGTGATTCAGGGTAACGAAGCCGGCCGGCAGCCTGTGGCCAGGCCTGCGGTCGTGGCACATACTGCCGAGGTGCCTTTCACAGCGCCGCGATTGTGCAAGGGTGTCGCGTGAGCTGGCAATGGTGAGGTGCCGGCTCGCCACCATGAACCATGCAGGACCGTCGCGCCGATGTCGGCGCGACGTGAGCGGTGCCGAAACGCGACGCCCTCAATATCGGAACAATCCGCTGGCGCGGACGCTGTTCGAGCCGCTCGTCAGAGCGCGTTGGCGGCCGTTTCGATCGCTTGTCAGCGTGCGTCTCACGCCTTAGGATTGCGGGCTACCTTTTCGGGGCAGGGGCGTCATTGTGGCCGTTCGGCTCGATGGGTCCGATTTCCCGAATCCTGTGGCTGGTTCGAGACCAACATGCGTACGTTTCTGGTGACTGGTGGGGCCGGCTTCATCGGCTCGCACATCACGACCGCGCTGGTTGAGCGTGGCGACCGCGTGCGCGTGCTCGACAATCTGAGCACCGGCAGCCGCAGCAACCTGGAACATGTCGCCGATCAGGTCGAGTTCATCGAAGGCGACATCGTTGATCCCAGCGCAGTAGCCGAAGCCGTAAAGGGCGTCGAGTGCGTGTTCCACCAAGCCGCCCTGGCCTCTGTGCCGCGCAGTATCGAACGGCCGCTGGACACGAATGCGGCCTGTGTGACGGGCACACTCAATGTGCTCAACGAGTGTCGCCGCGGGGGCGTGCGTCGCGTCGTGTACGCTGGTTCGAGCAGCGCTTATGGCGATCAACCGACCTCTTCCAAACGCGAGACCGATCTGCCCAGCCCGATTTCACCGTATGGCGCCGCCAAACTGGCTGCGGAGTTCTACTGCCAGGCGGCCGGTGTGGCGTACGGGTTAGAGACGGTGACGCTCCGTTACTTCAATGTTTTCGGCCCGCGGCAGGATCCGAACAGCGAGTACTCGGCCGTGATCCCGCGATTCATCACGGCATTGCTGTCGGGAACTCCTCCGACCATCTATGGCGATGGGCATCAGTCGCGCGACTTTACGTTCGTGGCCAACGTTGTGCACGGAAACCTACTGGCGGCCGATGCGCCAAACGCGAGCGGCCGGGTGTTCAATGTCGCCAACGGCCGGACCACGTCGTTGCTCGAATTACTGGATGCGCTCAAACGGCTCTTGGACGTGACGCTCGAACCGATTCACGAACCGCCTCGCGTGGGTGATGTGCGGGAAAGCCTCGCCGATATCAGTCAGGCGCGACGACTCTTGGACTACGAACCGCAGGTTGGTTTGGAAGAGGGGCTGCGACGCTCGATCAGCTACTATCGCCAGCTTGTCGCGGCGGGTTGAATCCAAGCTGCCGCCGTTCGATCTCATCTCCCCGGAATACGCTCTCGGAAGCGTCTGCCATGTCGAAACAACTTGCGGAAGCCATCGCCAACAAAAACGCAGTCGTCGGCGTCGTCGGTTTGGGGTACGTCGGATTGCCGCTGATTCGGGCGTTTATCTCTGCGGGCTTCCGCACGATGGGATTCGACGTCGATCAGCAGAAAGTCGATCGGCTGCTGGCCGGCGAGAGCTACATCGGGCATATCTCCGGCGAGTGGATCAAGGACTGCGTGGACAGCGAGCGGTTCGTGCCGACGGCCGACATGAGTCGGCTCTCAGAGCCCGACGCAATTCTGATCTGTGTGCCGACGCCGCTTTCCGACAGCCGTGACCCCGATCTGACGTACGTCGAGAGCACCGCTCGACAGATTGCCGCCGTCTTGCGGCCCGGACAGCTCGTTGTGCTGGAGAGCACAACCTACCCCGGCACGACCCGCGACGTTCTCTTGCCAATCCTGGAACAAAGCGGCCTGAAACTGGGCAAGGATTTCTTCCTGGCCTACAGTCCTGAGCGCGAAGATCCCGGCAACCCTCAGTTTGCTGCCAACAATATTCCCAAGGTCGTGGGAGGCGCGGATCCGCAGAGCCTGGAGTTGGCATGCGCACTTTATCGCCCGGCGGTGGTGGAAGTGGTGCCCGCCAGTAGCTGCGACGTGGCCGAGGCGTGCAAGATTCTGGAGAACACCTATCGCGCGGTCAACATTGCGATGGTGAACGAGCTCAAGATGCTCTTCGCGCGGATGGGCGTCGATGTGTGGGAAGTGATCGCGGCGGCCAAGACCAAGCCGTTTGGATTTCAGGCGTTTTATCCTGGACCGGGTCTTGGTGGGCACTGCATCCCCATCGATCCGTTCTACCTGACTTGGGTCGCGCGTAAGCACGGGCAGCCGACTCGGTTTATTGAGTTGGCCGGCGAGATTAATTCGCACATGCCGGAGTACGTCGTCGAGCAGATCATGGAGGTACTCAACCAGCAGGGCAAGCCGCTCAAGGGTTCCAAGATCGCCATGTTGGGCGTCGCCTATAAGAAAGACGTCGACGATCCGCGCGAAAGCCCGTCGTTCGAGTTGATGGATCTGTTGCTAGCCCGCGGCGCGGAGCTGACCTACAACGACCCGCACGTTCCGAAGTTGCCCAAGATGCGGCATCACGATGTGCCTGACTTGGAGAGCTCGCCGCTGACACCGGAATACCTTGCTGCGCAGGACTGCGTGCTGATTGCGACCGATCACTCGGCCTACGACTACGACTTCATCGTCGAGCATGCCCCGTTGGTCGTCGACACCCGCAACGCGACTCAGCAGGTCGCATCGGGCCGCGACAAGATCCACAAGGCGTGAGGTCGGCTATCGCTGCGGCCTGGGTTCCGGAGCGCACTTCTCAATCGCTGCGATGCTTGCTGTGCTGGCAACGTCCGATTCCGGCGGTCGATCTTTACCGCCGTGAGCCGCATAGCTAGGCTCCCTCGATTCTCGTGCTGCCCTCTGCGCCCAAGATCAGCGACTGGAGTCGCCATGCGAGTTTGGCAGGTTCTTTCAAGCATGTTCTCCGTGCTCTGCGCTTCCATCACTTTTGTGGTCGGCGCCGACTTCCGCATCGAGAACCGGGTCTACGCGGGGACCGAGAAGGAGCCGATCAGCGAGTCGCTGACGTTGTTTCAGGCTGGGCAGGTCTACGACTTCCTCACCGAACCGGCAGAAACGACTGTGTTGGACGCCCAGCATGGACGAATCGTGCTGCTCGATCGCACACGTCAGATGCGCACCGAGATCAAGACCGGGCGGCTGGTGGAGTTGATCGCCAGCATGAAGATCCGGGCCGCTCAGAGCTCCGATCCTTTGTTGAAGTTCCTCGCGAACCCGGAATTCGACGAGCAGTTCGAGGCCGAAACTGGCGTTCTCGAACTGACGAGTCCGCTGGTTACCTACCGGGTGGAGACCGAGCCGGCCCCGAGCGCGGAAGTCGTGGCCCAACTGCGTTACTTCTCGAGTTGGTACGCGCAGCTCAACGCTATCCTACAGCCGGGTGGACTGCCACCGTTCGCCCGCGCGCAGTTGGACGAGACTCTTCGCCGGCGGCAACTTGTGCCGCAGAGTGTCGAGCTGACGATCGAGCGCGGCCGGCTGCCGCCGCGTACGCAGGTGTTGCGCAGCGAGCACAAGTTCACTAGCCGGTTGCTCGACGACGACATTCGTCGCATTGAACAGGCACACGATGCGATGGCGTCCTTCCGACACGTCACGCTGGAATTGTTCCGCCAGCCGCCCGTCGCCGGGCGTCCAGCGGGCGGGTAGTTTCCGCATCGCCCGAACGGCTGCACGAGTGGGTCGCCGTGTCCCTTTGACGCGGCACGAGCGCCTGCCGAGAATGGACGTCTTGCCGCCGCGTGTTCTGCGGGGCGGGCCTGACCGAGACGCTGCGGAATGGATAATCGTCCCGAGTTCCTCGTCACCTTGGGGTTGATGCCGCCCTGCACGCCCGAGGATGTCAAGCAGGCCTTCTTCGCCCGCGCGCGAACCGCCCATCCGGACCACGGTGGTGATGCCGCTGACTTTCGCCGGCTGCAAGAGGCCTACGACAAGGCGATTGAATACACGGCGTTTCTGGCGAGCCGCACTCGGTGGCTGAGCTCGTCGATTGATCGCTACCTGCAACAGCAGCACCTGTTGGGCGAGCTGGCCGCGTATGCCGCCGAAGTCGAAGTCGCACCGATTGAGTGGCTCCGCAGAGAGATCGGGGATGACTTCGCCCAACTCCACGAAGTCGTCGTGGGTGTCCGGTTGCAAGGGCCTTCTGTCACGAATGCAACGCTCGACATCCTGGTCGCGGCGCGCGACGTTCTCACAGGACTTCGCAAGCTGGAGCTGATCGATACGCAGATAGACGATGGGGGATTGGACGGCGTTTCAGCGTTTGCGAATCTGGAGCGGCTCATTCTCGACGGCACGCCAGTATCGGGCAGCGGGCTGGCGGTGCTCGATCGACTGCCGCAGTTGGCGTACCTCAGCGTACGCCGCACCGGCGTGAGCCGCTTCACGGCCTGGCGCCTGCGGCGACGGCATCGCTCGCTCGTCGTCGCGCGATAAGTGACCGCCCGTGCCGCCAAGCTGCTGACACATCTCCCCGGTGGCGAGCCACTACATGCCGGGTTACGATGCACCGGCTCCCGCTATGGTACTCCGCATCCTAAGTCGTCACCGGATTTTTCGAGGATGAACATGCTTGCTGGTCAGCCATTCCTCCTTTCGGCCGTAATACGCGATCTTCGCCTCGCGAGATCACTTCTCTCCGCGCTGCTGCTGTGCGCTGGTACGGCTGCGGCGGCGGATGTCACGGTCGAACCGAGTGATGAGGGTATGGTTGTCAAAGTCGATGGCGACCTGTTTACGGAGTACATCACGCGCAGTCTGAAGAAGCCGATCCTGTGGCCGATCATCGGTCCGGGCGGACACGAGATGACGCGCGCGTTTCCCATGGAACCCGGCGAGGGCGAGCGACGCGATCATCCGCATCAGCGGTCGTTATGGTTCACGCACGGCAACGTGAACGGCGTTGATTTTTGGGGCGAGACGCGCGGACGCGGTGAGATCATTCACCGCGAGTTCCGCCGCGCTGAGGGCGGTGAAGTTGGCGTGATCGAAACGGCCAACGATTGGCAAGATGCCGAGGGGAACAAGTTGCTCGAGGACGTGCGGACTCTTCACTTCCGCGCCTCCGAAGAGCAGCGCATCATCGATTTTGACATCACGCTAACTGCCAGCGAGGGACCGGTTGTGTTCGGGGACACCAAGGAGGGCACCATGGGACTCCGCGTCGCGTCGTCGATGGACGTTGAGCAGCGCGGAGATCGATCGCGGGGCACGATCGTGAATTCCGCAGGGCAAACCAACCGCGACGCTTGGGGTAAGCAAGCTCCGTGGGTTGACTACTATGGCCCCGTCGATGGCGACATCGTCGGCGCCGCCATCATGAATCACCCGCAGAGCTTCCGTTATCCGACCTATTGGCACGTGCGGGAGTATGGTCTCTTCGCGGCTAATCCTTTCGGGCTGCACGACTTCTTGGGAGTCGAGGAGCCGCAGGGCCGGTACGAACTGCCGGCCGGTGGGTCCATCACACTCCGCTATCGTTTCCTCTTCCACTTGGGTGACACGGCAGAAGGCCGCATCGCGGAGGCGTTTAGGGAGTATTCCACCACAGGTGAATAGCGGCCGAATGCTTCTCTGCTCTCCGGGTTCGATGGCGACGGCAATGGTGTGATCTTGCGCGCCATTGCTACGGGCGCTTCGGTGCGTCGCTGTGTTCCTATATCACCCAAATTAGCGGAACGCAGTCCCAAGAAAGCCTCTCTTTCTGCCGATAGCATTTATTGTCGTCAGTCATCCCAAAATCACTCATCCGCACGCACCCATTCATCCCTCCCATTTTGCGTGCGCTGGTCAATAAGGAGCAGTAGCTTCCTATGGTGACTGGTTCACTAGAGCTGCGAACTTTAGATGATCTACGTAACTATGTGACCCAAATCCTGTGCGAGCCGGACAACCTGGAGCGTGACGCGTTTCGCGTCACCGAGAAGATCCTGGTTCGCAGCGGAGAACCGTGCGGTATGTTCTTCTGCCTGTATGGTCCGCGGGAGGTGAGGTATTCGGCCATCTGGGAAACCGATCGCAATTCGATCCTCTTTTATGGGGCCACGGGCGAGCGGTTTGCCAAGACACAACTTGTTACCGCACCAAACCTTGAACTTGCTGCGGCGTAGTCGGGGCGAGCACCCTCCGGGCCGACCGGCAGGAAACACGTCACGGAGTAGACGCGGCGTTTGCCACTACGGCGTCGTGTGATGCGGCCTGCGACTTCTTTTCGGAGGGGCTTGACGACCGGGGAGACAGGGATGTATACATATTTACACTATCATTCAACACGGAGGTGTGCCGATGCTCGTGCTGTCCCGCAGGCAAAGCGAACGGATCAAACTCGGCGATGCGATCGTAGTGACGGTCGTCCGCGTCGCCGGTGACAAGGTCAGGCTTGGGATCGAAGCCCCCGACGACATGCTTGTGCTTCGGGCGGAGCTCGACGACGTGCCGACAGGAGCCGTTACCAGTCAGTCGCCCCTATCTGCCGTGGCGAGGCCAAAAGGGACGCTAGCAGCGGTTGCTGCTCCGGGGTCCTGATTCTGCGTAGGCCTGGGCAGCCGACGGCCCGCTCCCCGCACACGGCTCGGGATGGATGGCTCTTTTCGGGCGGAAGTCTCCACAGGCGAACTCGCTGACAAGACGTCGCTGTAGCGTCCCCTGGGTATCCGGCCTGGGGCGCCACGGCGGCGTCTTTCTCTTTGCGCAGAGGTCCTCGCTCCCTGCCGAGCGCCCGTGGTCGATAACCGCTTGCCGCCATGTCGTTTATGGCCTGGATCGACGGATGATTTCGGGCCGCGCGCGAGCGGAAACTCTTTGACATTGCGCGCGCGATTGCATAGCCTGTTTGGAGCAGTAGGGCGTCGTATTCGGTCGGCAATTCGGACCGCGCTCGACCGTGGCCCTGTGACTGCTACCAACCCACCAATGGTCCGCCCCGCACTGAACTAGGCACGAACGTCTTCGCTGACCGCGCACCGCGTTCGCGCCGCGAAATCCCATGACAGGCATCGTGGTTTTACCATGCCAGGGATGCTTGCACGCGTCGATGGATGCACGCAATTTTTGTGTCCTGCCGGCATGGCCTCAATGAACGGAGAGACGATCAATGCGTCGTGCGAACTGGCTGCCCAATCGTCGTCAGGTCCTGACCGCAGGAGCGCTGAGCGGACTTGGCATCACGCTGGCTGATCTGTTTCGGATCCGCGCCGCGCAGGCCGCACCCAAGCAATACGACTTTATCGAGGCCAAGGCGCAGAGCGTCATCCATATCTACTTGCCAGGCGGGATGGCCCATCAGGAAAGTTTCGACCCGAAGCCCTACGCGCCCATCGAGTATCGCGGTGAGTTGGGCGTCGCGCAAACGGCCGTGCCGGGCGAGGTGTTCTGCGAGACGTTGCCCAAGACTGCCGCCATCGCGGACAAGCTGACCGTGATTCGTTCGATGACGCACGGCGAGGCGGCGCACGAGCGCGGCACTCACAACATGTTCACCGGCTACCGCCCCAGCCCGGCGATCGTGTTCCCCAGCATGGGCAGTGTCGTCAGTCACGAATACGGGCCGCGCAACAATCTGCCGCCTTACGTTTGCATTCCCGGTCAGCCGAATGAGTTCGCCGGGACCGGCTACCTCAGCTCGTCTTATGCTCCGTTCAGCTTAGGTGCGGACCCGGCCAACAAGAACTTTCAAGTTCGCGATCTCAACTTGCCCGGCGGAGTTGACGAAGCTCGGTTCGCACGTCGGCAGAGCGCTCTGGAAGCGGTCAACGCCCAGTTCAAGGCGCTCGAACAATCCGACGCGCTGGGGGCGATGGACACGTTTTACGAACGTGCCTACAGCCTGATCAGCTCGCAGCAAGCCCGCGAGGCGTTCAATATCGCTGCCGAACCGGATGCCTTGCGCGATCGCTATGGCCGCAACGCGGCCGGCCAGCGGATGTTGATGGCGCGGCGTCTGGTGGCTGCGGGCGTGCGATTCGTGAGCCTGACCTACGGCGGTTGGGACATGCACAACAACATCGCCGGTGGCATGAAGAATCAGATGCCTGCGTTCGACCAGGCCTACTCGACGCTGATTTCCGACCTGGATGAGCAAGGGCTGCTGGACGAGACGGTGGTGATGGTGTCGAGCGAGTTCGGCCGCACGCCGAAAATCAACGGCAACCGCGGCCGCGATCACTGGCCCAAGGTGTTCAGCGTGGCGATGGCGGGTGGCGGCATCAAGCGTGGGGCCTTCTTCGGTAAATCGGATGCCACGGCTACCGAACCGGGCGAAGACCCGATCGAGCCACCCGACTTGGCGACGACCGTCTATCACCTGCTGGGCATCGTGGCCGACAAGGAGCTGGTCGCTCCGGGCGACCGCCCCATCGAGATCGTCAAAGGCGGGGCGGTGCGCGACGGACTGCTGGCCTGATGCACCCCGATCCATGAACGAGGCGTGCGGGGCGATGTCCGCTGAGTTTCATTGCCGAAAGGCAAGTCGAGCGCAGGCCAGGCGGCAATCGAAAAGCGCAGTCGAGGGCTTGAGTTGGACCCGGCCGTTGGCTTGCCCAATCGTTTCTGCATACGGTGGCCGAACGCCGCCGTTGTTTCCGCGAAACCTTCAGTGACGGGACGTTTTCTACGATGAGACGACGAACCTGTGACGCGCTTGGTGCGATTCGGCGAGCCGGCCGGCGATGCTTTGCCGCAGCTTTCGTGGCGGCCGCGGTGTCGACCACTTGCATGGGGGCTGCCCCTTCGTTGGGATCGATATCGCCGTACGGCGTCCAGCGTGGACAGCAAGTCGACGTGTTTCTACAGGGCGCGCGGCTGGCGGATATTCAGGAGGTTTTCCTTTACGAACCAGGCATCGAGGTCGTCGAGCTGGCGGCCGAGAGTGAGGAAAAGGTCAAGGCCGTCCTCAACATCGACGCGAACTGCCGCCTGGGACAGCATGGCGTGAGGGTGCGAACGGCAACCGGTGTTTCCAATCTGCGAACCCTGAGCGTCGGCGCGATGCCCAATGTCGCTGAAGTCGAGCCCAACAGCGATTTCGCGGCGCCCCAAAAGATCGATCTGAACGTGACGGTCAACGGCGTCGCTGAAAACGAAGACGTCGACTACTACCTCGTTGAGATGCAGGAGGGGCAACGTCTGACCGCCGAGATCGAAGGCATTCGCCTGGGCAACACATTTTTCGACCCGTATGTGTCCATCATGGACATGGATCGCTTCGAAATCTCAAGCGCTGACGATACGCCGTTGGTGTGGCAGGACGGCGTCGCGTCGATCGTCGCGCCGGCCGCGGGCACCTACGTGATCCAAGTCCGGGAGAGTTCGTTCGGCGGCAACGGGGGTTGTTACTACCGGCTCCACGTGGGCACGTTTCCTCGACCGCGGGCGGTCTATCCAGCGGGTGGACGTCCGGGCGAGGCGCTCGAAGTGCAATGGCTCGGTGACGCTGCCGGTCCACGGACGGAGTCCATCACCATCCCTTCAGAGGCTGCCAGTGAATATCCCTTGTTTGCCAGCGACGATCAGGGCATCGCGCCGTCGTCGCTCGTGTTTCACGTCAGCGATCTGGCCAATGTGCTCGAAGCCGAGCCCAACAACGCGCTGGCCGAAGCAACCGCCGGCGCGGCGCCCGCCGCGTTCAATGGCATTCTGGCAGAAGCCGGCGACGTCGACCGTTTCAAGTTTGCGGCTACAAAAGGCCAGGTGTTCGACGTCCGGGTTCACGCCCGCAGCTTGCGCTCACCGGTGGATCCCGTGCTGAATGTGAATCGCATTGGAGGTGCCGGGGTTGCGGGCAACGACGATAGCGGGGGGCCGGACAGCTACGTTCGATTCACCGCTCCGGAAGACGATGAGTACGTCATCACCGTACAAGATCACTTGCGTCGCGGCGGGTCGGATTTCGTTTATCGCGTTGAGGTCACTCCTGTGACGCCGCGGCTCGTGATGGGCCTGCCCGAGCGGCAACAGTTTGTCGACACCACGGTTTCCGTTCCGCGCGGCAATCGGACGGCCATTTTGATTAGCGGGAGCCGGCAGGACTTTGGTGGCGAACTGGCAGTGGCGACCGAGGGGCTACCCGCCGGCGTGGCTATGACGACGGTCACCATGGCGGGAAATCAGTCGATCGTCCCGGTGCTTTTCGAAGCGGCAGCCGAGGCTGAGTTGGCAGGCTCGCTGGTGGACATCGTGGGGCGGCCGACGGATGCCAATCAAGCCATCGAAGGTCACCTCGTCCAGATGACTTCGCTAGTGCGGGGCCGGAACAACATCCATGTCTGGAGGCATCGCACGGAGCGCATGGCGTGCGCAGTGGCGGAAGCCGTGCCGTTTCGAATTGAGATCGTGCAGCCGCAGGTACCGTTGGTGCGCGGCGGAACGATGCAACTACGCGTAGTGGCTCATCGCGACGAGGGGTTCACCGCGCCGATCGCCATCACCATGTTGTACAACCCGCCGGGGGTCGGATCTGCTTCGTCGGTCTCGATTGCCGAAGGCCAAAACGAGGCCGTGCTGCCACTCAATGCCAACGGCAATGCGGAACTCAAAACGTGGAAGATCGCTGTGAGAGGCGAGGCTACCGTGGGCAACGGCCCTGTGCTGCTCTCGTCGCAATTGGCCGATCTGACCATCAGCGAGCCGTACTTCGCGTTTGCGTTTCAACCGGCTGCCGTCGAGCAGGGGCAAGAGACGGACGTTGTGATCAATGTCACGCAGAACATTGCCTTTGAGGGCCCGGCACGCATCGAACTGTTGGGCCTGCCAAACGAAGTGACCGCCGAGCCCCTCGAACTCTCGCACGAGGCTCAGGAAGCGGTGTTCCGGGTGAAGACGACGGGCAACTCTCCGGATGGAAAGCACACGACGCTGCTGTGCCGCGCCGTCGTGACGGCCAATGGCGAACCCATCACGCACATGTTGGGTGGCGGTGAGTTGCGGATCGACAAGCCGCTTCCGCCACCCCCGAATCAACCCGAGCAAACGGCGCAGGCGCCGGAAACGCCACCGCCACCGATGGAGAAGCGTTTGACGCGGCTGGAACAGCTCCGCCTGGAACGCGAACAGGCGAAAAAGGCGGCTGCGGCCAGCGGGTCGGGCGAACCCGCGACGGAGGCGGCAGCTTCAGACGCGAGCAGCGATTGAGCACCGCATCGCAGAGGCGGTGATTGAAGCCGAATCGACGAAGAGTTTCGTACATTGATAGGAAGAGTTCCCGCCAGGGTCTCCGAAGGAAAACGACCATGTTCAGGCAGTTGTTGAGCTTGTTCGCGCTAGTCATCGTGCCAAGCCTCGCGGCCGCGCAAGAGACGCCGTCGCCCTGGCAGCGGCTCGACGTCTATCCGCCGAACGTGTCGCTGGAGACGTTGCGCGACTCGCAGTCGTTCATAGCGGTTGCCACTCGGGCCGACGGCGTCACGCTGGAGGTGACCGGAGAGTCGGAAATCGCTCTTGCTAGCGACGGCATTGCGCGGCTCGAGGGCCACGTGCTCTATCCGGCTGCTGATGGCGAAACGCAACTCACGGTTCGTTTTGCAGAACACGAAGCGTCGATCCCGGTTCGGGTGGTGCAGGCGCAAGAGGACCGGCCCATCAGCTTTCGGCTGGACCTGATGCCGGTCTTCATGCGGGCGGGCTGCAACACGGGCAGTTGCCACGGCGCGGCGCGGGGAAAAGACGGCTTCATGCTTTCGCTGTTCGGCTACGATCCCGCCGGCGACCATCACCGCATCACCCGGGAGATCGGCTTCCGGCGAATAAATCTGGCAATTCCAGAGCGTAGCCTGCTGTTCGAGAAATCCGTGGGCGCCGTACCGCATACCGGCGGTAAGCGGTTTGAATCCGACAGCCTGTACGCCCAGACGTTGCTGCGCTGGCTCGAAGCGGGCGCCCCCAACGACCAGGGTGAGGTCGCCAGTGTCGATCGCGTTGAGCTATTTCCTCCCCACGCCGTCTTGGAAGGGGAAGGCACGACGCAGCAGATGGTTGCCCGCGCGATCTATTCAGACGGTACCGATCGCGACGTGTCGAATCTGGCGGTGTTCCTCACCAACAACGACAACTCCGCGCCGGTGGATGAAGACGGCCTTGTGACGGCCGCCGCCCGCGGCGAAGCGTTCGTCATGGCGCGCTTCGAGACGCACACTGTGGGGAGCCAGGTGCTGGTGCTGCCGCGTGATCTCGATTACACGCGCCCGGAGTCGAGCCCCGTCAACTATGTCGACGAGCTCGTTGACGCGAAGCTCGACAATCTGCGGATCTTGCCCAGCGAACTTTGTTCCGACGAAGTCTTTCTGCGCCGCGTAACGTTGGATATCACAGGCCGCCTGCCGACGCGCGAAGAGTACGACCGATTCGTCGGCAACGAAGCGGCCGACAAGCGCGCTCAACTGGTCGACGAGCTCTTGGAGCGGAAGGAATTCTCGGAAATCTGGGCCATGAAATGGGCCGAGCTGTTGATGATTCGCTCCACGAACGTCGTCAGCTACAAGTCGGCCTACCTCTATAACACCTGGCTGGTGGACCAGATATCGAACAATGTTCCGCTCGATCAGATGGTGCGCGATCTGTTGTCGGCCAACGGCGGCACCTTTACAAATCCCGCGACGAACTACTACCAGATCGAACGCGACACGCTGAAGACCGCCGAAAACGTGGCGCAAGTCTTCATGGGAATCCGCACGCAGTGCGCCCAGTGTCACAATCATCCGTTCGATCGCTGGACAATGGACGACTACTACAGCTTCGCCGCGTTCTTCTCGCAGATCGGACGCAAGACGGGCGAAGACTACCGCGAGACCATCGTTTTCAACTCGGGCGGCGGCGAGGTGAAGCATCCGGTCGGCGGGCGCGTCATGCCGCCCAAATTCCTCGGGGGCCCGGCTCCGGACTTGCAGGGTCGCGATCGCCGCGAGGTTCTCGCCGAGTGGCTCACTTCGCCCGACAACCCGTATTTTGCTACAAGCATCGCTAATCGCGTGTGGGCGCACTTCTTCGGGGTGGGGATCGTCGAGCCAATCGACGACATCCGCGTGAGCAACCCGCCGTCGAATCCCGAGCTGTTCCAGGCTCTAGGTGCGAAGTTCGTCGAGTATGGATACGACTTCAAGCAGCTCGTGCGGGACATCTGCAATTCGAACGCTTATCAGCGTGCCAGCCAGCGCAACGAGAGCAATGCATCGGATGATCTGAACTTTGCGCATGCCAACTTGCGACGCATCAAGTCCGAGAACCTGTTGGACTGCATCAGCCAGGTGACCGGCACTCAGGACAAGTTTCGCGGTTTGCCGCTGGGGGCCCGCGCCGTGCAGATCGCGGATGGTAGCACGAGCAACTACTTTCTCACGACTTTCGGCCGCGCTCGCCGCACGACCGTTTGTGCCTGCGAGACGCAGACCGATCCTACTTTGTCGCAGGCCCTGCATCTGCTCAACGGCGATACGGTGACGAGGAAGGTCACGCAAGGGGGCATCATCAAGCAGTTGCTCGAAGGCGGCGCCTCGGCAGAACAAGTTATCGAAGATCTCTATATTCGCTCTCTAGCGCGCCGACCTACCGAAGAGGAGATGGCGCAACTGCAAACTCTGGTGGCGGATGCTGCCGACGTGAATCAAGGGCTCGAGGACGTGTTTTGGGCACTGCTCAACAGCCGTGAGTTCATCTTCAATCACTAGCCAGCGCTGTGTGGCAGCGTCCACGCAGCGACTCCGCAGACACACTTTCTTGTGATGGCAACGATGAAGAGTATCTACGCAACACGAACAAACGAGCACCGGAGGCATCGAGTGGGCCGGTGGCTCTTGCTGGGCACGCTGTGCTTTGCGACGGGCTTTGGGCAGGCGGCGGTTGCCGACGATGCGCCGAAGGTGACCTACGAAGAACACGTGAAGCCCATCCTGCGCGAGCACTGCTTCAGTTGCCACAACCGCGACGATGCTACCAATGACCTGGCGCTGGACAGCTATGCGCGCGTCATGGAAGGCGGTGCCGGCGGCAAGATTATCGAGCCGGGCGATGCCGACGCTTCGCGCCTGTATCGGCTGATGGCGCATCTCGAAGGCCCAGAGATGCCGCCCGAGCAGGACAAGTTGTCCGATGAACTGCTCAGTGTGATCGCCGCATGGATCGCCGGTGGTGTGTTGGAAAACGACAGCTCGAAGCCGGTGATGAGCAACAAGCCAAAGGTCGATCTCACCGTCTCGGCGGGTTCGTCGCGACCGGAGGGACCGCCGCCGATGCCAGAGGGCCTGCCGCTACGGGCTGCGGTTTACACAGACCGCGCGAGTGCCGTCACGGCGCTGGCTTCCAGCCCCTGGGCACCGCTGGTTGCGGTTGCCGGTCAGCAGCAGATTCTGCTTTACAACTCAGACACGGCTCGCATGATCGGCGTCCTGCCCTTCCCCGAGGGCATGGCTCACGTGCTGAAGTTCAGTCGTAGCGGCGCGCTCTTGCTGGCGGGAGGCGGCCATGGTGCTGCCGCCGGAAAAGTTGTGGTATTCGATGTACGCACTGGTGAGCGCGTGTTCGAAATCGGTGATGAGTTGGACACCGTGTTGGCTGCCGACATCAACGAAGACCATACACGCATCGCGCTGGGAGGACCCAGCCGTGTCGTGCGGATCTATTCGACGGCCGACGGCAGCGTGCTGAACGAAATCCGCAAGCACACCGAGTGGATCTACGCGCTGGAGTTCAGTCCCGACGGAGTTTTGCTCGCCACCGCTGATCGCAACGGTGGGATGTTCGTCTGGGAAGCGGAGACCGCTCGCGAGTATCAGGAACTAAAGGGACACGGGGCAGCCATCCACGACGTGAGCTGGCGTCTCGACTCGAACGTGCTGGCCAGCGTCAGCGAGGATGGCACGGCGAGGCTGTGGGAGATGGAAGGCGGTAAGCAGATTAAGAGTTGGAACGCACACGGTGGCGGGGCGTTGAGCGTCGAGTTCACGCACGACGGCCGCCTCGTGACGGGCGGACGCGACCGCATTGCCAAGGTTTGGGCGGGCGATGGGACGGAACAACGCGCCCTGGAGGCCATGCCCGAGCTGGTCATGGAAGTGACCTTCACCCACGATGGCGGGCGCGTTGTGGCCGGAGACTGGTCGGGTGAGGTGCGGATGTGGGCCGCCGCCGACGGAGCACAAGTGGCTTCTTTACCAGCGAATCCACCGACGCTCGAAACGGTCGTCGCCACGCGTTCGGCCGATGCTCAGGCAGCCGTGTCAGCGCGCGATCAGGCAGCGGCCGACCTGGCTGCGGCTGAAGAGCAACTGGCCGCAGCGGTCGCCAATGCGCAGCAGGTGGCCGCCACCGCGCAGAGTGCAGCCGGGGTCGCACAGGAGGCCACCGGGGAGCAACAAGCGGTCCAGAAGAGCGTTACGGAGCTCGAGGGCATCGTCGCAGCGGCCAACGACGCCCTGGCTGCCGCCAAAGCGGCACTCGACAAAGCACAGGCCAGCCTGGGAGGTGCTCAAGCGACACTGGCCGAAAAGGCCGCCGCGGCCGAAGCAGCCACACAGAGCGCAGCGGCGGCTCAGGCCGCGCTGGATGCGGCCAACGGCAAGAAGGCCGAGCTTGAACAGCTCGTTGCCCAGAAGCGAGCTGCTGTCGACGCAGCGAGCCAAAACGCCGCCATGGCGGAAGCGGCCGTGCAGGCCGCACAGGCGGAGCTCGAAACGCAGCAGGCCCCTTCGGCGGACGCCTCGACGGCAGACGGCGAGGCTTCGCCGACCGGATGACGAGTGTGCGGCTTCTTATTCGGGTGCGCGCGGCCTTGGTGCGGCGTGTAGCCCCAAAAACCAAAATGACGGGACCCTGCCACAGGCGAGGGTCCCGTCAGTGTTTGTACGTCGACCGCAATCGGCGTGGGCCGTGCGGATGCTTCAGTCGCGGGGGCGGATGATGCCCGTCAGACCCGTGTAGTCCAACCGGTCATCGGGATGCCACAGGGGCAGCCCCAACTCGACGCGCTGCGCCAGCACCTCGAGCTTTTCATCTGAACCGGCAGGCGCGAGGGTCGGTTCGAACTCATCGCTCAAAACTGGCGAGAAATCCTCGTCGTGTCCGCACTCCGCGATAGCCTCGAATACGTTCCGCATCGTTCCTAACTCCCAACTACTTCTCAACAAACAACAATGGCACCGCCCGCCGCATGCGTGCTTTCATCGGCCGTTGACGAACCTGTCTACCTGCGAGCGACGAAGCTCGCAGCACGCGGCCGAGAGCGTCCACAAGGACATCCATCACACGTCGTCAGGGACCAAGCTAGGGAAGGCTGCTGCTGGGCGTGGCGGGGACGACGTGGTTCACCCAAAGCACGTTATTCTTGCTGCTGCTTCGCAACAGTCAAGCATTTTGACGCTAGGTTTCTTCGCCCGCGACGATTTGTCGCAGCCGGTCCGTTCGCGGGGCAAGCGGCCTGAGGTGTCGGCAGCTATTCGGCAGGTTCGCCGCTGTCGCTGCCGTCGGGCAGCTTGGGCGATGACCGCTGAGTTTGCCGGGCCTCGTACTCTTCGGCGTGCATCGAAGGGCAGACCTCTTCGATACCGCACTGTGGGCAGACGATGCGGATCAGATCGGAACTGCTGAGTCTGAGATGGTGCGTTTCGCACAGATCGTAGAGTTGTTTGAGATGTTCGCAGGCCATAATCGGACTCCCACGCGGTTCATGCGCTGTTCGCGGCCGGTGACGAGAATCGCCGCGATCGATGGTCTTCTCCAGCGCGGTATTATACGCGCTACCAGTCGCCGCAGAGGTGCGAGACACGATCGAACGACGGGGACGAGGCAAATGGCGTGGGTACAGCACCGGCTCGACCTGCCGCGCTACGCGCGAGGCTGCCACCTGGTGACCGGAACGATCGTCGACGCCATGCCTGAATTGGCTCGCTGCGAGGTTGGTCTGTTACACGTCTTTATCTGTCACACGTCGGCTTCCCTGTCGATCAACGAGAACGCCGACCCCGACGTTCCAGTCGATCTGGCACGTTCGCTGGATGCCATTGCTCCGGAGGATTTCCCCTATCGGCACACTTGCGAAGGGTCGGATGACATGCCGGCTCACGTGAAGAGCTCGCTCACGGATAGCGGGTTGACGATTCCCGTCGAGCGCGGGCGTTTGTGCCTCGGCACCTGGCAAGGCGTTTACTTGTGCGAGCACCGCAATCGGGCGGGAAGTCGCCGGCTGGTCCTGACGTTGCAGGGCGAGTTTGAAGGTTAGGCCGATGACGCCCCTTGCGGGTCAACCGCGTCGCGCGGCTGCATCGGCTGGCGCTCGCGTCATCCTGCAACCTTCGTGCTGCGGCGCACGGCCCCTGCCGTTTCATCGGCCCAGGCGGCCAGGTAGGCATTGCGGTTGGCATTGCGGTCGACGTGGACCACTGCTTCGAGTGAGCGATCGATGCGGGCCAGCGTCGCATCGACTTCCGGGGAGAATGGTGGAGCGTCTGCCGGTGGATCGCTGCCTGCATGCGCGGCGAGTTGTTCGCGCAACGTCGCGCGGAAGTGCTCGATCGCAAAGGAAAGTGCCAGCCGAGCTCGGCCGCGGGCCGCGGCCGCATCGGTGCCGCTCTCTCCGACAAACGTCGATACGACTTCGACCAAACGAGCTGCATCGATGTTGGGTGCCGCAAGTTGTTCGAGCAATCGATCGCGAAACTGCCATGACTCGGCATCAGCCAGTTCGATGGCTCTGGCGAGACTGCCCGCGGACTCGGCGGCCACCCGTGCGGCTTGGTCGGAGTCTTCGACGATCTTTTGTGCGACAAGCAACTCGGCGACAACTCGATCTTGCAGTGGGCGGAATCGGACGATTTGCGACCGCGAGCGAATCGTCGGCAGTTGCTTTTCGGCACTGGTGCCAATCAAGATGATCACCGACCGCGGCGGCGGTTCTTCGAGTGTCTTGAGCAGCGCGTTGGCGCCCTCGGCGTTCAGGAAATCGGCGTCGTCGATCAACGCCACGCGTCGCCGCCCCATGTACGGTCGTAACGAGATATCGTGGCAGAGCCCTTCGCGCATCCGTTTGTCGTCGCGCCCCACCAGCAGTTCGAGCGGAATCGAAGCACGGTCTGCCGGCTTGGAGACCTGTAGCAGGTCCGGGTGTGTGCCGGCTTCGAGTTGCACGCAATTGTCGCACGCGCCACAGGCTTGCATCTGTTCGTCAGCCGTTTCTGCGCAGAGCAGGACGGCGGCCAGTTTCTGCGCGAAGGTCCGCTTGCCGATACCGGGCGGTCCGACGAACACAAACGTGCTCGCCAGTTTTCCGTGAGCCAGCGCGACGCGGAATCGCTGGGCGACGTCGTCGTGACCGTAGAGACCTTGCCAACTCATAGTGACACTCGGAAAGCAAACTTGGTGGCTACACCGCGTGCTTCAACGGTTCAGGTCTTGTGGTCGAAGTATCGGAGAGACCGCAGCACGAATTCGAGCGTGGACTTCGTCGATCGTGCCTTGAGCATCGACAAGCACGATCGCTTTCGGGTTTCGACGCGCCTCGGTTCGATAGCCTTCACGCAGCTTGGCTCGGAACGCGTCGCCTTGCAGCTCCATCCGGTCGAGATCGCGCTGGCCGGCACTTAGCCGCTCTTGTGCCGAGTGCTGGGGCATGTCGAGCACGACGGTCAGGTTGGGCGCAAGTCCCTCGGTGGCGATCTTGCCGATTGACCAAACGGTTTCGACGTCCAAGCCGCCGGCATGGCCCTGATAAACCACGTTGGCCAACAGGTATCGATCCGATACCACCGTATGGCCCGCTTCGAGAGCGGGCTCGATCACCTCGGCGACCAACTGCGCGCGCGCCGCCATGTAGAGCAGCATCTCGCTACGGCGCGCCAGCCCCTCGGATCGTTGCGAAAGCAAGATCGAGCGCACAGCTTCGCCGACGGTTGTCGTCCCGGGGTCGCGACACGCCACGACTTGCAGCCCGCGCGAGCGCAGCCAATCGCAGAGCAGCTCATGCTGAGTGGACTTGCCAGTACCGTCGATGCCATCCAGCGCTAGAAACATGCAGCCTCCGCTATGACTGACGCGCGGTGTCATTGTACGGCCTTGGCCGTGCCTACCATAGCAGCATGCCACTGCTCAACTGGGCACAGAAACGGACCGGGTCACGTCTGACCGCGCGAATCGTCCGTGTAGTGAGCCAGAGCCGTCGCCATCCGCTTGGCGATCATCTCGCGAAGCTCCGGTGGCTCGATCACCTCGGCCTGGTCGCCGTAGCCAAGTACCCACCACGCGATCTCTCCGAGTCCGGAGACGGTAACGCGAAAGTCGAGCGATCCGTCGCTCTCGAATTCGGTCTCTTGCGTCTTGTGCCAGCTCACTTCAGCCACGTTTTGAGCAACCTGGGGCCGAAAGCGAATCCGCACACGATGATCGGGACCCGACTCGGGTATCAGATGCCAGGCGTTGCGCAGATAGCGGTCGATGCTGAAGTTTTGCGGCACCTTGTACGTCGTGTCGGTAGGCTCCAGCTTGCGAATTCGCCCGACGTTAAACGTGCGCGTCGAGCGATGGAGAGACGACCGTCCAATGCAGTACCAGCTACGGCGACTGAAGAGCAACCGATAGGGACTGAGTCGCGTGCAGATTTCCTCCCACTCGGTCAGGCTGTCGTAGCGAATCCGCACGCTACGGTGTTCCGAGATCGCTTCGAGCAACTGACGAAACGTCGCCTCGCCGTTCTCCAAGGGATTGCTCGGCGGCATGTGGATCTCGACCGCGTGCGAGACGCCGCGCAGATACTCGCGCACGGCCGACGGCAGACTGCTCTCGAGCTTGAGCGCGGCAGCCTGCGCGTGCTCGAGCAGCGGTATTCCCCCCGAGTCACCGAGATTCTGGCAGGTCAAGATGACCGCCAGCGCCTCTTGCGGCGTGAAGTTGGTGGGCGGGAGGAAATACGTCCCAGGAATGCGGTACGACTGTTGTTCGTCGTCGAAAGCCAGCGGCACGCCGGCTTCGCGGAGAACTTGCAGATCGCGAAAGATCGTCCGCCGGCTAACGCCGCAACGTTGTGCCAGCCCCGCTGTGTTGTGCCCGCGACCACTCTGCAGCAGGCTGATGAGTTGGAGCAGTCGCTGGACGCGGGAATGGTTCATTCGTCGGATTCGTTTGCGGCGTTACGTAGCCAACCGGTTGCACAGCGGTCGCGGCTTGTTGGTCACCCGGTAGTTGCAGCCCCAGGGCTCCCCACTGGAACGGTGCACTACCGCCTTGTGCCGGACGGGCTCCCAACTGCGGCGCTCCGATGACAGGCTGTTGCGGAGCCCGTGTGCTCGAGCCGTTCCCCGGGAACTGCATTTGCGGGTCCGGCGTGGGCAGCGGCTGCAGTCGCTGATCGGGCAGTTCCTCCGGCGATGCGCCGTTGTCCGAGTGGACCTGGCCATTGCTGTGCAGGACTTCGCCACCGTGCCCAATGATCTGGGCATAGGGACCACGGCTGAATACCCGAGGTCGAGTATAACCGTAGTCCATGAAGATGCCTGCATCACGCTCGCGAGCGCGTTTGCGAGCGTCGAAGTAGGCCTTGCCCGGCCAGGGTCCCTCGGAGAGATAGACGCCGTCGTACTCCAGCAGCGATCCCTTGCGGAAGTGAACGTCCTTGATCGCGATGTTGTAGTCGACCACGGCCCGGAAGAAGGCGCTCTCCGCGTCGGCCAGCCGTCGCTGTGCATCGAGCACGAGATCGAGCGTTCGCGTGCCGGCCTCGAAGGCGGCCTCGACGGCCTTGACCTCGTCGGCAGCCGCACGACGGCGATTGAACTGCGACTCGGCAACGCGATAAGCCTGATCCAAGTCGCGAATGGCGCGGCTAAGATCATGCGATACGGCCAGTTCCATGTCCTGCAATACGGCGCGATCGCGAGCCAGGTTCAACTGCGCGTTGCGAACGCCTGAATGCTCGCGGCGGAAACCAATGGGCATGCTGGCCTGCAGGCCGAGTTGCCATTCCTGGAAGTTGCCGTCGGTGAGCGTCGCATAGGCGTCGCTACCTTCAATCGCGGCAAGTGCCGAGGGCGCGGTGAGATCGATACCTTGACCGTTGGGGTCGATCAGTTCATCGCCCAGGCCCGTCCAGCGATAGCGTCCCACTACGTCCAGTCGCGGTAAGAGGAAGTTTCGGGACGCGACGAGCTCCAGCTCGCGCTGCTTGATGCGGAATTTCTGACGCCTCAGTTCGACGCCGCGCACCAGTGCTTCTGTATGGATGGCGTACCAGTCAAAGGTGACCCGGCCGATACTCGGCTCTTCGCAGGGACGAATCAAGCGGCTGTCGGTGGCGCTGAGACCCAGGATGAACCGGAGCTGGTTTTCAGCGGCGTAGAGCTGGCTGAGCGCCGTCTCGACTTGGGCACGGAACAGGTAGTACTGTTCTCGGGCCTGCGCCTCGTTCTCGGCTTCGCCGCCACGCCCACCGACGATGTACAGGGCGTGTACCTTGCGCCAGGTTTGCAGCGCGCTGTCGCGTCCGACGCGTACCGCGTCCAGATTGCGGTAGGCGAAGTACAGTTCCCAGTAGGCGTTCTCGACCGAATTGACAAGATTCCGCACGTCCGACTCGAAGTCGGCCAGCGCGATGTCCGAGTTGATGCGGGAGATCAATACACCACGGCTAAAGAAGAAGCCCGGTTGGGCGTTGGGGCCCGCGATGCGGTTGAACTCTACGCCGGCACCTTGCAACAACGGCTGACGCCATTCGGCTTCGAGGTCGACGGTCCAGTCGCTAGGCACGGCCCGCGACGGATTGTTGTTCCACTCATAGCGCACGTTGTGCCGCACAGTCGTCGTACCACCGGTGGCGTTGGTCTTCTGCAACTGGGCTTGAAACGTGCCCAGGTCTTGCTCGAACACCGGCGCGAAGATCAAGCCGGCAAACCCGCCCACGTTGACCGGACGGTCGTTGCGCTCCCAGAAAACGCTCGTGCTGAAGTTCGCATCGAATGCCGAGAGCGAGGCCTCGACACCGTTGATGGGGTCGGTTTCTGCTATCGCGGGGTTGTAGACCGTCGGCGCGACATCTGGTGCGGAGAGTAACGCCGTGGGGGTCGGGTTGGCCTGTGTGACGCGGATCACCTTGCTGTTGATCAGCGCGATCTGAACCGTCTCTTCCAGCGAGAGATCCCAGAACTCGAGCGCATCGGGATTGCGCAAGGTCAGCGGCGGCAGCGCGCCTTCGACTTCGGGCAAGGTGCAGGTCAGATCGTCGGGGAACTCGATCTCGGTCGCCACACCCTTATAGTGCGACAGGTCGCCGTCCTCAAAGAAGTAGAACGGCTGAACCGAGTGGCACCCGCTGACCAACACGACCCAACACAGTGAGAGGGTCCAACAGTTCGCGACTAGCCGGTTCATGAATCTGTGTTCCTGCTTGAACCCGACGGTGCCCGGCACCGCCAACCTGGCTCGCTTGCGTTTCAGACTCCGCTTGCAGCAACACGTCCCCCGGGGCCCTGTCGGACCCGTGCCGCCGAATGGCCCTCCTTGTGTCTGCTACCGGCGCTTGCAAGCGCAGCGCAGGCAGCCAACCGGGAGAGTCGGCACGCTTGGTATCGGACACCTGACCGGCAAACTTGGAAATATCTTCGCGATCGCCAGTCTTTGAGCGACTCGCAAACTCAGCGTAGATTGCCAGAGTGGACTTGAGTGTCCAGATTCACGGCCCAGCGGCTGGCGGGAGAGCCGACAGCAATGCTGCTGAATCCGCCACTGCCGCCAGTGATTCGCGACGAAAGCGGCCAAGAAGACCGCCACAGGTATCTCTTGCCGGCGTCTGCGGAGTCCTGAATGGCCGCCGTAAATAGGGCGCTAGCAAACGCCCGTGGCGGAGGCCTCACGATGGGGCACGCGCCCAT
The DNA here is from genome assembly GCA_938003525.1 of uncultured Planctomycetales bacterium. Lineage (GTDB taxonomy): Bacteria > Planctomycetota > Planctomycetia > Pirellulales > JAEUIK01 > CALKYM01. The sequence continues at coordinate 23,840 of CALKYM010000215.1, forward strand.
AGCTGCTACAGATACATGCCGACGAATCCGCCCTGGGCTTCGCTTTCGGCCTGCATCTTTTCCAAACGCACGCGCGTGCGTTCCAGATCGCCGGCGGCGATATAGCGGTCGAATTCCGCTCGCACGGCGCGGGCGACGGTTTGTTTGAACCAGTCGACGATCGGCTCAGACAGCCAGTCGCACGTTTCGCTGATGAGTTCGACGTCCAGATCGGCAGTCCGCGTCTCCCGGTCGGTATCGTCGGTGAGGACTGCACCTTCGAAGCGGAACTCAATCATGCCGAGTTCTTCGTCGTTGGTGAGTCGAAATACGCACCGGGCGTTGTGCAGGTAGTACGCGTTGTGCGTGCCGTGCTTCTGCGTCGCTACGAGGATTCGCTCGCATTTGGCCCGAAAGGCGGGTGACGCGTCGAGCGGAATATCGAACCGTTCGATCGAGCGCAGCGGCAAACAGTCGAACGTGATCAGGACGGCCGAACTCATGGCGGACTCCTCAGGCCATTGCAGCTTCACCTGGCGGTTCCAGCGCCTGCAGGATACCCGCGTGGCGAGAGCCATGCTAACGGTCAGCGGTGCGAGCAGAACGCGCGACCTGAGAGGACAGTGCAGGCTCGGCTTCACCAGTCCCCGATAGGCTGGCCGTTGTCGTCGCGTCAGCGGTCGCCGGTTCCAGCATCCACGCTGTGGCGAGCCAGCCGATGTCGGACTTCAGTTCATCGACGACGAGTTGGCCGAGATGCTGATATTCTTCGGGCAACTCAATGACGTTTACGACAAACTCCGCATCGAGCATTCGATTGAAGCGCCGAATGAGCAGATTGCGGAGCGTCGTGTCCTGGATGCCCAGTCGCTGGCCCTTGCGAAAGCCCGGCGGTAGCACCACGACGTCGTCTTGACGCACCAGCCGCACGCCGTTTTCGGCCGGCTCAATCGCATACTCGACGCTGATGTTCATCGGCCGGGCGTATTCCTTGTCGCCCGATGTGAAGCGCGAGCCCCGCACGATGAGCCCGAGCCGATTCGCGCCGAATCGCACCGTAATCGGTCGAAAACGATCGAACGTAATCGACCAGGGCTCTTTGCCTTCCTCGGCCTGAAAGCGCTCGGGCAACTCGCCCAGCATCTCGACAAGCGCGGTCTGCAAATCTTGCTCGGTCAGGTGATACCCGCCTAGCATGTCGGCCGCGAAGTTGTTCACCATCGACTCGTGTACGCGAAAAGCGATGTCGGGATTTCCCGCCAGCGGTGGGTGCGGAGTGGGTGAAGCGAGTCCGGCGACGGTTTGCAGCCAATGGACTTCGAGCGAATCGTCGGTCGTCGAGAAGTCGATTCGCTCAGGGTAGGCGCCACGGCGAATGAGCGGGTCGCGATAGGTGTCGAGGAGTCCCTCGTCGTCGCCCTCGAGAAGTTCGCCGACCCGTGTATCCATCCGATCGCCGATGCGCTCTTCTGCATGCCGCGAGCCAATGATTTCACCGGTCCGCTTGCTCTCTGCGACGCGACGTGAGGCGATCCGTTGGATCAATCGTCGCCCCAGGCAGCGCCTGCTGGAGACGCCCAGAGTCGTGGTGCGCGTATCGGCGGAGGCGTCTGTAGGCCAGGCGCGGAGACCGTGCTCGTCGAGCACCAACTTCTTGACGGCACGAAAGTCAACGCGACCGACTGAATCGATTTGAGCCGGTCCGTTGATGCCCACCGTGCGCGTCCTTGTCTGTCCCACGAAGACGGCGTGCAGCAATGCTTCGTCGGGCGACTCGACGAGATCGACCCGCACAACGCCAGTGGTGTGCCCCGTGCCCGAGATCGATGTGCCGAGAATCATGTCTCGGACCGGCTCGCGCTCATCGACGTCGGTCGCCAAGGCGTCGGCGATCACGCCCTCGGACACGTAGACCCAAAGGTTCGGGTTGCGAAAATGACGCCGCAACCGATGTAACAAGCGATCGGCATGCCGTCGTCGCTCGAGCCATTCGACGTGACGCGCTACTTCCTCGAGCGTGTCGCCGGCGGGTTCGTCGCCCAGCCGTTGGAGCGCATCACCCAACGCCGCCAGCCTTGCCTGAAAATCGCCTCGTGGGTCTTCCCCGAATGCTGCGAGCCGCGCGTTGATGTAGTCGTCGATGGCGAGGGCCAGATCCTGGAAGATCGGTAGTTCGAGTCCTTCGTAGTAGTCGCGGATGCGGACGCGGACTTGATCGAGCACGTCCAGGCGTGCCTCTTCGGCAGATGCGCCGAGTTGCGCCTGGAGTTGTTCCCACAGCAGGTATTGCTTCCAAGCCGTACCGTTGTCGCCACCTGGCGTCAGGTATTCGTCTAACTCGGCAGACGATCGGGCGACACCTTGAAAGGTCGTTGTGAGCTGATCCGGGCGAGGCGCGTTGTATTGGTCGTCGGCCGCGCGCGCCAGGTTCGGGAGTTCCTCGAAGCCTGCGGCCGGCAACTGGGCCAACCAGCGATCCAAGGCCCGGCGCACGGCGCCAAAACGGCGATGTCGCAGGCCGTGGTGCACTCCACGGTAGAGGTCAAGTATCTGGCCCACGACTTCCATGTCGGCAGCGGCGCCTGCGGCAATTTGTGCGCGCAGCTCATTGTTGCGTAGCCAATCGCGCCAGTTGTCGCCATTCTGCCCGTCCCCGAGCCAGCGATCCTGCCGGTCGAGCGCCGCCAGGAGCCGCTGAGCTGCGGCGTCGGCATCACGCGCCCAAGCCGCTTGACTACAAAGCATTACGGCGATCGAGAGGGCCAATGATCGCCGAATCAGCGTGCTCATCTTCGGCTCCCGAGAAGGACTTCAGACCAGATCAGGTGCAGGTCCCTTAATAACAAGATGGCTCGTAACAGGCCAGCAAACTCTGGCAATTTGCGGCGGGAGAGTGGCCCGTACCGGTTGCATGCAGCGCTAGCGGCTGTTAAATCGGTGACTTCAATTATCCCGTTTCACTGATCCAAAAACTCAATCGTATTCACCCCAAAGGACGCTGGCGACGTTGTTGCTCCACACCGCGCGTCCTTCTTAATCGGAACAACCGGAACTAGAGCGACCCGTATCTGTCAGCAGTCCGCAAGGAACTGCGACTGCCTCACCCACCCTTCGCTGCGGCCATCGCCGCGCGCGTTTCGTCTCGGATGTCGAACGCACGCGGTTCGTGCTCCATCACGCCCGATTGAGCCGGAGCCATTTGCTCCCGAGCCCACTGCCCCGCAGATGGTCGCCGCATTACCGCATGAGTAAGGAAGGAGAGAGATCTTGTTGTCTGCGAATCTTGCGTTATCTGCGCGCGTTGCCCGCCGCCTGGTGGGCATGGTGTGCCTGGTATTGGTGGCTTGGCCCTCGCCGCATCTCGCCGCCGAGGAGCTTCTGAGTTGGCACAGCGACTATGGAGTCGCCGCGCGCCAGGCTCAGGCCTATGGCAAGATGTTGTTGATCCACTTTCACGACCCGGCGGAGCCTGAGGTCCGGGAGGTCTTTCAGCACCGCGTGTTGGAGGATTCCCGGATTCAAGAGCTTCTTTCGCCCTATGTCCGCCTGGAACTGTCGGTCGATGCGACGACAGTCAGCGACGGAAACGAGATCAAGCTGCTTGATCACCCGTCGTTTACCGAAATGCGTGGCCGCCCGGGTGTCGCTGTCATCGACTATGCCCATGCCGGCGCGGACTATTACGGCCACGTTGTCAGCACGTTTCCGTTTCAGCCTGGACGGTACTACGACGTCGATCGTCTGGCGGTGGTGTTGGAATTGCCTGACGGGACGCTAACGCAGCGAACGATGATTTTCGCCGTGCGGATTCATCCAGAGACCCCGCACAGTACGGAAGGCGATTTTCATCCCGAGCTGGCGGATGAAGCATCTGCACATTCCCAGTACCAGGCCCAGATTCGCAATCAGGGCCACCACAACTGGGGAACGCGGTTTTCGCGGATCGTCCATCGGCTGCAGGCGGGATCGGCACAAGAGGTCGTTGCCGAAAGCTGGGCCGGTGAGAGCCTGGTCGACGCTTGTGTGGAGTGTGTGCGGAGCTGGCGGCAGTCTCCGGGCCACTGGGGAGCGGTCCGCGGCCGCCATCCGAGTTTCGCCTACGACATCAAACGTGGCAGCAATGGTGTGTGGTACGCGACCGGACTCTTCGCCAACGCCAGGCACCGCCGATAGCTAGGGCGGCGGCTGCCAGAAGATTGCGAATTGCTCGCTAGCGCACGTTTCACGGATGAGCGATTCGTGCCCTTCCAGCGCTCTGCGCCACCCGACTGGCCCGCGACCGCGGACCAGGTCGGGCTGGGGCAGTTTTGTCGTTTGTACGGGGGCGACCCGCCGGCAGGCTCCCGTCGGGCGGGTTGATTGACAGGCCCGAAGGTTCTGCCAAATTGAGGTTGGTATACTCGGGTAAGGAATGTCGCCGGTCACCGGGTCGCGGCAGGTCTTGAGACGCTTCGTTCGAGGCGGCACGGGCCAGAACAACTCCAGCGCGATCCAGTCGGCTCGTTCAGCATGCACGGCGATCTACTAGTATCGCGCGTACACAAGGGTAGCTCCGACACCGTCGCGAGTTGCAGAAGTCGGAGAGAGCGAGAACAAGGGGCGTACTATGAATCGGGCTGCCATGAACAAAGGCGCGCAGCGCATGGCTGAACTGTTGCAGCAAAACGCCATCGGGAGGCGGTCGCTCGCTCTCCGTGCAACGCTAATTCTCAGCGCCGTGACCGTGGCGCTGGCATTCGCACGGCCCGTTGACGGTGGGCCGCTCACGATTGGCGAACCGGACGTGACGGCACTTTCGGACAACGCCGACAGTAGCGCGCTCCGTTTGGCGTATGCGAAGTACCGGGCCCGCGACATCACTGCCTGCCTGGAGTTGCTACGGCAGGCCGTCGAAGAGAATCCGGAACTACCTCCTGCAGAGTTGATTCTGGCGCAGCTTCATTTTCAGAACAAACAACTGTCGCTGGGGCGCGGCGCGGTCGAGCAAGCCATTGTCGAGCACCCCGAGCATCCGGATTGCTATCTGATGCTCGCAGATCTCGCTTTTCGCGAGGGACGGGTGGCTGAGGCCTCTCTGTGCTACGAGCGGGCGCTGAAGCTGATTGAAGATTTCGAAGCGGAGCCAGATCTGCTGAAAAAGCTCAGGCTGCGTGCGCTGGCCGGCCAGATCAACGTCTACCAAGGTTGGAAGCGTTGGGAAGAGATGCTGGCGACGATCGATTCGTACCTGGAACTCGATCCCGAGAATTTCGATGCGGTCTACCGGCGCGGGGTCGCGTTGTTCAAGACGGGAAAGGCCAAAGAGGCCTTCGAGGTACTCCAACAAGCGGCCGAGCTGTCTGATGAACTTTTGCCAGCCGCCATCACCCTCGGCAGGCTGTACCAGGAAGAGGGCAATCGTGAAAAGGCCATCGAGTGGATGACCTTCGCCGCCAGCCGGGGCAGCACCGATGCCCGGGTTCGTCGCGAGGTTGCCCGCTGGATGTGGGAAACTGAGCAGTTCGCTGATGCCCGCACCCACGCCGAAGCCGCCGTGACCCTCGATCCGGAGGACGCCGACGCCAAACTGATGCTAGGGATCATCCTGCGCTATTTGCGCGAGTACAGCGCGGCTGAAAAACAGTTGGAGCAGGCGTATTTGCTCGCTCCGGGACGGTTCGACGCCTCCAATCAACTTGCGTTGGTACTCGTCGATCAAGACGAGAGGCGTAAGCAGCAACGTGCGCTGGAACTCGCCCGGGTCAATGCCGCGCGCTTCGACCAGGATGACGCACGCTACTACACGGCCCACGCGACCTTGGGGTGGATTCAATACCGGCTGCAAGATCTCAACAACGCCGAACGCAACGTGCGCATTTCGGGGGGAACGAAGGCCATTACATCCGACATGGCCTACTTCATGGCATGCATCTCGTCCGAGCGTGAGCGGTACGAAGAGGCCAAGAGTCTTTTGAAGCGTGCGCTGGACACGCCGGGACCGTTCGCCTATCGGCCCGAAGCGCAAGAGCTCTTCGAGTTGCTCGAAGCCCGCGCGCAACGCTGACCTTACCTGTCGGGTTATAGCGGACTTGCCGTCGTGGCACGCGCCGCCTCTACGCAACTCATGCAACTGGGCGACTGTGGTCGTACATCTCAGCGCGAACGCCCATTCTACGAACCGGTCGTTCGGGTGCTGAGGTCTAGCTATAACGGTTCGGAGGAATTTCAGGCCGCGATGCGTTTCGGCAACACCGCAGGGTGAAAAAACTCCCCATGTTGCCCAGAGCGGATGGTACGTTTCAACGGCGGCGATAGGCGCGCACCAGACAGTCTTCGGCTGCGCAGGTCGCCCCCTGAACTGGACTGACCATTGGCCGCATACCGCTGTCCGCTCATTCATGAGAGCACCGGCAAGATGCCATCGCGCTCGGACGTGGATTCTTGCGCTCGCCGTCTGCGCCGTGTGGTTCGGAGGTTGTGCGACCGTCATCCCGCCGCCAGGGACAGGTCAGTACGGCGCGGTGCCGCCGTTTAATCCAGTCAATCCCACGCTGGGCCCGGTTCGTTCATTTCCGACGACACCGCCGGCTTTGCCTGGACCATTGGGCGCCCAACCGCTGGCGACGCCAGCCGGGCCACCACCGTTGGCCGCACCCAGCAGCGCGCTTTCAGCGCTGCAGGGCGCACCGATCTCGACGCGCCCGGAGCCGGGTCAGGCACGGTCTCGCGACGCCCAGGCAGTGATCATGGTGCCCGAGATTGTGGTCGCCCCCATCGGCGCGGAAGTCGTGCTGATGGCGGGGGTGCCCGGTGCCGATGGGGGCTTGGCGCCGGGGAGACGCATCGAATGGACGCTCGATCCGGCTGGCGTTGGGCACTTCGTCACGGTCGACGGCATCATGCAGTTTCGCCCATTCATACGATTTAGCAGCGCGCCGGAGAAGATTGATGCCACGTTCGCGGTCGGCAAGACGGCGCGGCAAAACATCACGCTTACGCGGGGCACCCCCACCGAGACCGATGATCTGATTGTGCTGCGCGGCCAGACGTGGATCAGCGTGACTTCGCCGGCCGAAGGCACGAGCTACGTGTCGGCCTTCTCGCCCGAAGTTCACGGTTGGGACGGACGCTTAAGGACATCGCGGGTGCACTGGGTCGACGCCCAGTGGTCCTTTCCGCCTCCTGCGGTCAACCCGGCAGGGTCCAGTCATACACTGACGACCACGGTCCTGCGGCAGAGCGATCGGACTCCCATCGAAGGCTGGCGCGTGCGCTACGAGATTCTCGATGGACCAGCCGCCGGATTTGCGCCGGGCGGGGCGACAGTCACCGAAGTGCCGACCAACGAGTTGGGCCAAGCGAGCGTCGAAGTCGTCCAGCAGCAGATTGCCGGAGGCACGAATACGATTCGCGTGGAAATCATCCGGCCGGGTAATGCACCGGGAGCTTCCGGGCGGCGGATGAGTATCGCAACGGGAACGACTACCAAGACCTGGAGTTCTCCGGACATCGCGCTGCGCAAGACGGGGCCCGCGCAGGGCAGCATTGGTTCGACGCTGACGTACCGGATCGAGGTTACCAATCCGGGTGCTGTGGCCGCCACAGGCGTCACCGTCGCCGATGCGATACCGGCGGGACTGGCCTATCTCGATAGCAACCCGCCGGCGGCCAACCAGGGCGGCCAGCTCCGCTGGGAATTGGGCACCCTGGCCGCCGGAGAGACGCGCGGCCTGGAGGTGAGATTCCGCGCGGACCAGGCGGGCACGGTTGACAACTGCGCCACGGCGACCACCGCCGAGGGGCTCACCGCACAGGATTGCGCGACGACCACGATCCTCGTGCCATCGCTGGAGGCGAGCATCACCGGCCCGTCGGAAGTCGCGGTTGGCCAGCAGACGGTGTTCGACGTGCTGGTGACCAACCGGGGAAGCGTCCCGGCCAGCGGACTCGTTCTGGTGGCGCGGTTCGACGCAGGGCTGCGACACGATGTGTCTGGCAGCCCGATCGAACGGCCCATCAACGACTTGCAGCCCGGCGAGTCACAGCGGGTGCAGGTTGTGTTTACCGCTGCCGCAGCCGGCCAGCAGTGTGTGACGATCGAAGTAGCCGAGAGTTCAGGCGTCGCCACCAGCTCGCGGGCCTGCGTCGAGGTCACTTCAGGCGCCCCCCCACCCCCGTCGACGACGCCTGGCGACACGCAACCTCCTTCGACACAGCCCCAGCCGCCAGGCAATGCCAGCCTACGCGTCATCAAGCGCGGGCCTGCGCAGCGCGAGGTCGGCAATACGGCTTTGTTCTCGATCGAGGTGACGAACACCGGACAAGTACCTCTTAGTGGCATCAAGGTCGTGGACAACTACGACCTCAGTCTCGATCCGCGGCAAGCGACCGAGGGGTACGAGATCGTCGGGCAGGATCTCGTTTGGCGCGAGCAGTCCCTTGCCGCCGGCGAATCCGTGCGATTCGAGATCAACTGCCGCTGTACTCAGGCCGTCGAGCAGGCGTGCAACCGGGTGACCGTAACGGCCGATCAGGGCGTTCGTGCCGACGATGAGTTTTGTCTCCGCATCCTTCCGCCGCCTGAAGGGCTTTCGATCAGCATCACGGATCTAAACGATCCGATCGCGGTCGGACGGCAACTCACCTATGAAGTGCGCGTAGCGAACCAAGGGCAGCAGGCCGAGCGAAACGTGATCGTCGAGGTGCAACTGCCCAACCTGCTGGCGCCCGTGCAGATCGGCACGAGTGGGCCGACTGGTTATGAGGTGATCGGGCAGATCGTGCGGTTTGCTCCGGTGGCCGAAATGCCACCCGGCAAAGTGGAGACGTACCGGGTGCGCGTCGACGCGCGGGCTGTCGGTACCGCTCGCATTCTCGCCGAGGTGCGAAGCGAGCGGATTACCGAGCCGCTGACGGCCGAAGAGACGACGACGTTACAGGTCGAGCCGCCGTAGCCATATCGCGGCGGCCTCTGCGCCAGCGCGTACAATAGCTGCATGCCCCGCTATGTGATCTTGCGGCACTCGATGCCCCCGGACGGCGCGCGTTCGTCTCACTACGACCTCATGCTAGAGGGCGATGGCACCCTGCGCACTTGGGCGCTCGATTCACTGCCTACCGGCGATGCAGAAATCGCCGCCGAAGCGTTGCCCGATCACCGCATCGCCTACCTGGACTACGAGGGCCCGGTCAGCGGCAATCGCGGTCGCGTTGAGCGAATCGAGCGCGGTACCTATCGCGCGGTCGAAGAAGGCGGGCTCCGAGTGGTTATTGAACTTGCTGATGAAGCGGGCACGCGCAAGCGGCTGGTGCTGCGTCGCGAAGACGCTCAGCGCTGGCGCGTGACGGGATCACCGGCTTGAGGCAAACCGGCGTCGGTCGAGTTGGCCGTCTGCGCGCGGGGGCGAGCGATGCTGCCGGCGGCAATGATCTCCCGATCGTCGAGCGACAATCCGTCGAACACGAATGGACGGTCATCGATGATGGCGGGTATTTCGACTACGGCCACGGGATCGCCGCCGGATTGCAGCCAGTGCAATTTCCAGCCACCAACGTCGGCCGCGTTCTCGATAGCGTCCACGACCCAGTTCAGCGGGAGTGGCAGGTAGCCGGCACGCGCGCGTTCGACGCGCAGGGCCAATCGATTCTCGCCCGCCAGATACACCTGGGTGTCGAGCGAGAGGATGATCCAGTCGTTGCCTAGTCGGTACTGGCAGGCAAGGCGGATGCGGTCGTGCGTGACGGCCACTCGCGGTTCGCGAACCTCGCTCGGCCACAAGCTGGGGTGATTCTCGACCGCGTCGACAGCCAGCCAGCCGTTGATCTGATCTGCGCTGAGCCGCAGTTGCCAGGGGCCGCTCTCCTTCGTCTGGCCCGTTAGAGATGTGACGCGGTTCAAGAGCTCGTCGCTTGCGGCGCGCTGATCGTCCCGGACGCCCTCGGCAAGCTGTGAGTAGAACGCAGGCGTTTGCCAGATGGCCCACCACGTCACCGCGGCGCAGACGATGAGCGTGGCAACAGAGGCTATGCCGACGATCGTGAGCAACCCGAGTTTGCGCACGACACCTTTGCCACAAGAGGAACTGACGTTGTGCACGAACGCTCGACGCCGTGACCAAGCGAGAAAGGGCCAGACGTGCCGCTTCGCCCCCCAGAACAGGGCGGCGGATCGTACGAAGCGCCAGCGAGCGGGTCAACGCCATACGCCGACTTGCGAGGCTTCGGGTGTCCGCAACGCATGTAGTTGCAGGGGCCTGCTGGCGCCGCCGTGCGCGCACCGATACACTGTGAGCTAGTGCTCCGTCAACGCTTACTTTTCGAGTAGGAGGCGTTCGGCGGAGCACTAGGTTGTTGTTTGCGCCAAAGCACTTGCGTCTTTGACGATCGTTCCGCGTCGCCCGAATGAATCGGGCTGACGCTCCACTAGCCGACGAATCGCAACAGCGCGTAGCGTTTTTTGCCGGATCGCAGGACCATCACGGACTCGTTGGCCAAGTCGGATGCTTGCAGGCGCGCGTCGACTTCGCCGAGGCGGCGGTTGTTGACGTAGGCACCGCCCTGCGTGATCGTGCGGCGGGCTTCACCCTTGCTTTTGGCCAGCCCGGCGGACACGAGCGCATCGACCAAAGGCAGGCCCTCGCCCCCCAGGGTTTCACGGGGCAACTCGTGACTGGGGACGTCGGCGAAGATCTCGGCGAGCTCGCGTTCGCTGAGATCTTCGATTTCGGCGCCGAAAAAGATCGCGGTGGCCCGTTCGGCGGCGGCCAGTCCTGATGCGCCATGTACCAGCTGCGTGAGTTCGGCAGCCAGCTTGCGCTGACTATTGCGCTTCTCCGGCTCATCGGTTCGAGATTGATCGAGGGCCTCGATCTCCTCACGAGGCAACTCGGTCAAGAAACGCAGACAGCGCCCGGCGTCGGCGTCTTCGACATTGATCCAATACTGATAAAAGGCGTAGGGGCTGGTTCGTTCGGCGGAGAGCCAAAGGGTGCCGGACTCCGTCTTTCCCATCTTGGAGCCATCTGCCTTGATCAGCAGCGGGCAAGTGAGCCCGTAGAGTTGCACGCCGCGCATCCGCCGTCCCAGGTCGATGCCGGCGGTGATGTTGCCCCACTGGTCGCTGCCACCAACTTGCAACTCGCAGCCATAGTCGTCGTACAACTGCACAAAGTCATACGCTTGCAGCAGCATGTAGCTGAACTCGGTATAGCTCAGTCCGCCGTCGTCGCGTTCGAGCCGACTACGAACGGAGTCTTTGGCCAACATGACGTTGACGGGCACGTTCTTGCCAACTGCCCGCAGGAATTCGAGATAGGAATACCCTCGCATCCAGTCGTGGTTGTTCACGACTCGCGCCGCCGCGCTGCCGTCGAAATCGAGAAACGTCTGCGCCTGTTCGCGGACGGACGCCACGTTGGCCTCGAGTGTCTCGACCGCCAGCAAATTGCGCTCTTCGCTCTTACCGCTGGGATCGCCGATCATGCCGGTGGCACCGCCCACCAGGAGAATGGGCGTGTGTCCGGCCCGCTGAAACCGGCGCAAGAGCAACAGCGGGATTAGATTTCCCACGTGCAGGCTCTCCGACGTGGGATCGAAGCCGGCGTAGAGCGTACGGGGCCGCTCGTCGAGCCAGCGAGCGAGATGCTCTTGGTCGGTCGACTGATGAATCAAGCCACGCCAACTTAGCTCGCCGATGATGTCCATATCCTGCATGCTTCCCGCCGATCGATCGGCTGTTTCTCACCCAGCACAAGAACGCGTCGCTTGAAATCGGAATCTTCCTCCCCGGTGGTCGGACGCTCGGCTGCTAAGCTCGGAGGCCCGCGCGGTGCGACATTCCGGAGACACGACGCGATTATCGAGGTTCGGCGACCAGACGCTAGCGCCACATGTCGTCGTCGGCGAACGGGTGTGCTGGGCCGGCAATTTTCTTGCGCGGCATGGCGCGGAGAGCCTGTTCGGCCAATCGCAAGTCCTCGCGTGTTGTGATTTTGAGGTTGATCGGTGAGCCCGCGACGATCGTCACAGGTCGTCCGAGCCGTTCGACAAGCTGGGCGTCATCTGTCGCAACAAAACCGCCGCGTTGAGCATACGCCTCGCGGAGTAGTTCGAGTCGAAAGACCTGCGGAGTCTGGGCTTCCCAGAGGCCTTCGCGCGGGACTGTTTCTGAGATCGTCCGATCGTCGCCGACGCGCTTGAGCGTGCTGCTGACCGGAATGCCAAGCGTTGCGGCGTCGTGCTTCTGTGCCGCTTGGAAGACGCGGTCGATCCATTCATCCGCCAGGCAGGGACGCGCTGCGTCGTGTACGCAGACAAATCCCGAACCTGCTTTGATGTGTGTCAGTCCGCGTTCGACCGAGTCCGCCCGCTCGGCGCCACCCTCGACAACGTCGACGCCCAGGATGGTCGCATTGGCCGCAAACTTGAAGTCGAAGTATTCGCGATCGTCGGGACTGATCACGAGGATCAGTTGCCCGACGTCGTCTCGGCCCAGAAAACGCTCGGCCGAATGCAGCCACACCGCTCGATTGGCCAAGGGCGCGAAGGGCTTCTTGTAGTTCTTGTCGTGAAAGCGGCTGCTCTTGCCGGCCGCCACCAGGATCACCGCAGTCTTTTCCACAACGACGTTCCCTCCTCGCAATCGCGATGCCCTCGCGCGTCTGCCGTCCGTTTGCCGGTCACCGCCTCAGTCGGCCGACGCCGATCACGTGTTTGCGCCGTTCAATCGCTCAGCGACTAGTTCGGCGATGTCGCGTACGGCGATGCCTGCTGCCTCGTCGTTCTTCGCGGCATCGTCCATCATCGTCATGCAGTAGGGGCAGCCGACCGCGACCGTCTTCGCGCCCGTGGCCTTGAGCTGGTCCCAACGGGCAAAGTTGACCCGCTTGTCGATGTCCTCTTCCATCCACATTCGCCCCCCTCCGGCACCACAGCAGAACCCTTCTGCCCCGTGCTGCTGCGGTTCGCGCAGCGATTCGTTCCCGCCAAGTTTGGCGAACACGGCCCGCGGCGCGTCGGCTGCGCCGTTGTGTCGCGAGAGATAACATGGGTCGTGGAACGTAATCGACTCCGAGTCTCCCGCATCCATGGGCAGCCGCCCTGCTTCTGCCAGCTCGCGAAGAAACTGTGTGTGATGTACGACCTCGTAGCTGCCGCCGAAGTCCGGATACTCGTTCCCCAGCGTGTTGAAACAGTGAGCGCAGGCCGTGACGATGCGAGGCGGCGCGACTTTGTTGAGCGTCTCGACGTTCTGCTGGGTCGCTTCCATGAATGTGAATTCATCGCCGATTCGCCGGGCCGGATCGCCCGTGCAGCTCTCGTTGCAGCCGAGAATGGCGAAGTTCACGCCGGCCGCGGTGAAGATCTGCACCAGCGCGCGACTCACCTGTTGGTTGCGGCGGTCGTAGCTTCCCGCGCAGCCCACCCAGAGGAGGATCTCCGGTTGAGGGTTTTCTTCGATGGTCGGCACCGCAAGTCCTTCGGCCCAGGCCGCACGTTCGGCCCGAGGCAGTCCCCAAGGGTTGCCGTGCGCGGCAATGCTGCGCAACGCCGCCTGCGAGCTTCCCAGCACCTGACCTTCGCCGACGAGATGGCGCCTCAGGTCGATGATCGCGCCGAGCTGGTTGATGAGCACCGGGCACTGATGCACACATGCTCCGCATGTTGTGCAGGCCCACAGCGTTTCCGCGGTGATGACGTCGCCGTGCAGAGACCCTTCACGCTCGCCCGACGCAGCCAGATCGTGCACGACGCGCATGGGAGAGAGCGGCTTGCTGGTGGCATGTGCTGGACAGGCGCTTTCGCAGCGGCGGCAATGGGTGCAGGCGTCGAAGCTCAGTAGCCTCGGCCGCTCGAAGTCTGCGATGGTTTCCACGCCGAATCGTCCGGTTTCCTCAACTTCGGAGAGGCTGACTGGTTCAAGCCTGCCGGAATGTCCTACTGCGGTCAGCGCGATATTGGCCGGCGCGACCAGCACGTGCAGCAATTTGGTGTAAGGAATCACGGCGATGAAACCAAACACCAACAGCATGTGAAGCCACCATGTTCCGAAATGCCACATCGCTGCCGCCTCAGCCGAAAGGCCGGCGGCGCTCCATATGAGGGCCAGCCACCAGCCGACGAACGATACGCGCTCGAACTCCGGTTGTTGAGCGGCGATTCGCAATCCCTCGATCACGAAGCCTGTGACGGCGATGAGTAGCAGCAGCCAGAGAATGGCGGCGTCGACGGGTTTGCTGGACGGCCGCACGCGCGTCAGGCCCGCGCGGCGGGCGATCGCCAACACCAGACCCGCGATAAACACGAGCCCGAACAGGTCGAGCAAAAACGACGTGATGCGGTAGAAATCACCAAAAAAGAAGTGCGCGATTCCGTAGTGCTCGATGGCCACCAGCACCGTACCAATGAACAGCACGATGAAGCCGTAGAAGATCGCCACATGGCTCAGCCAAGCCGCTGGTACGCGCGCGATCCGCTGTTGGGCGACAACCTCGCGGAGCACGCGTCCCGCCGCGGCCAGGATGTCGCCCGCGATGCCGGCCGGCGGCTGACCTTCTGCGGCCGCCGTCTCAATCTGACGGGGCCGTCGGCCGCGACGCCAGATGCGGATGCGGCGCCAAAAGCCGTAGCCGAAGATGGCCAGCGAAACGACCAGCAGGACGTACATCGACGCCTTGGTCAGCGTACCGGTGTTCCAGAGAATCTCGCGGGTGATCTGTTCAGGATTCACGCCCGACCCCCGGAGTCCCCGCTACGCAACTCGCTTGTCTCCGCCGTTTCGCTCCGACGACTCTCTGTGCGGACGTCTTCAAGTCACGTTCGATCGAGGCGGTTGCCGCAGCTCAGCACCGCTGTCAGCCCGGGCTGTCGCCGACCTTCTCGGGTTGATACTCGTGGTCGCGTTTGCGGATGACAGTTGCCTCGGTGATTGTATCCGGCTCTGCCGGTGCGGCAGCCATCGGATCGCGCAACTGCAGCGAGTCGACCACGTCCATGCCCTCAACCACTCGGCCGAAGACGGTGTGTTTGCCGTCGAGGTGCGGCGTTGGTCCGAACGTGATGAAGAACTGCGAGCCGCCAGTGTTGCGGCCGGCGTGCGCCATGCTGAGGCTTCCTTCGAAGTGCTCGCGATGGTTTTCGTCGTAGCACTCACACGCGATGTTGTAACCCGGCCCTCCGGTTCCATCGCCGGTCGGGCATCCGCCCTGAGCCATGAAGCCTTCCAAGACGCGATGGAACGTGAGCTCGTTGTAGAATCCGGATTCGACCAGGCTGATGAAGTTCGCCACGGTGTTGGGAGCTTCGTTCTCGAAGAGCTCGAGCGTGATGTCACCCTTCGATGTTTTCAAGAGCACGCGGGGCAGGTCGTCCGCTTCCGCCTCTCGATTGCGGGCCTGCTGCTCGCGTTGGTGTTTTTTGCCTTGCGGGTCGAGCACATTCGCCTCCTCTGCCTTTTGGAAGAACTCGAGTGCCTTGGCGCCTTCTCCTGCCTGGAAGGCTGCGATACCGGCCTCGTTAAAGATGGATTTGTTCGAGAAGTCGTGCGCGATCAACAACTCGGCGACGCGAAGCGCCTCGGCCGCGTCGCCACGCTCAAGCCCCGTGACGACGACCGACACCAGGAATCCGGCGACGTCCATATCACCTTCCGGGTTCGCGACATACGCCGCTTCGGCGGCGGCTCGCAAACGCGGCGCAAGTTCGTCGCCTTGGGCAACCAGTTGATTAAACTGGTCGACGAGCGCGGGCCGCTCATCCGGCCGCGCGATCTTGTATTCGTCCTGTAGGGCTCGCAGGTCGGTGAGCAATTCTTTCCACTGGCCGAACAAGGTGGCAAAATCATCGCCCTCGCTCGCCGCTTCAGCAGGGGCGGCACTATCGGCTTCGGCGTCTTCGCTGTCGGTCGGCTCAGATTCGCTCGCGCTCGCCGTGTCCTCGGCAGCCGGCTCCTCGGCATCTTGCCATGCCCAGATGCTGGCCGGGTACAGGCACAGCGCGCCTCCGAGTAGAACAATCCCAACGTACTTGAGCTTAAGCATTGTCTGACTACCTCGATCTCAGTTCGATAACGTCCGTCGGGCCAGGGGTTTCGGATTCCCGAGGCGTTCGCTGCGGGTCCAAATTCTCGGGTACAGTAACATAATCAGCGTCTGAGCGTAATTGCCCACCGCGTCGGTCGGCATTCACTGTGCACCAGTCTTGATTTTTGGAAGCCATGGGTCGTCGATCCGCGCCCCGCACGCGTCGCTTTGTGGATCGAGTGGCGGCGGGTCCCGTTGACCTGAGGATCATCGGCGGATCGCTGCGCGGAAGCAAGTTGCGGTACAGTGGCGATCCGCGCACTCGGCCGATGAAGGATCGGCTCCGCGAGGTCGTGTTCGATCTGGTCGGACCGGCGGTCAAGGGGACGCACGCCATCGATCTTTTTGCGGGCACGGGCGCCTTGGGGCTTGAGGCCATCAGTCGCGGTGCCGCGACGGCGGTGCTCATCGAACAACATCAGCCGACGGCTCGCTTGATTGAAGAAAACGCGGAGGCGCTGGGTGTCGCGGCAAGAGTTGAAGTCGTTCCGGGTGACACGTTCATCTGGGCGCGTCGCATGCGTCCGCTTAACCATGATCGCCCCTGGATTGTCTTCTGTTCGCCGCCCTACGAGTTCTATACGTCGCGTCTGGATTCGATGATCGCGCTGTTATCTGGGCTGATTTCAGCAGCGCCGCCGGCCAGCATCTTCGTCGTCGAGACGAGCGGGAAGTTTGAGTTTGAGGCGGTCGACAACAGGTTCGGCTGGGACGTGCGCGCGTACGCCCCGGCCGAAATCGGGATTCTGCGGACGCCGCAAACCCCTGCACCCGAGGAAAACTGAGCATGGACATTCACAACATCGACGAAGTGCCGGCCTTCATCACGGCCGATGGATCGGAAATCCGAGAGCTGCTGGCCCACCGCAACTCGTGCATTCGCCAACAGAGTCTGGCCGAAGCGCGGTTGGGCCCTGGGCAGTCGACCACGCCGCACTACCATCCCAGCACCGAAGAGATCTACTACATCGTCGAAGGTACCGGGCGAATGCATCTCGACGACGAGGTCCGCCAAGTCGGGGTAGGAGACGCGATCGCCATTCCGCCCGGCACAGCCCATCAGATCGCCAACACCGGAGATGGGACGCTGCGGTTTCTGTGCTGTTGCGCTCCCCCCTACGAGCACGATGACACCGTGTTGATCGAATCGGTCGAGGGCCGTGATGAGTGAGGGGCTGGATGCGTGCGGGCCTGGATGCGTGCGGGCCTGGAGCCGGATCTGTGCGGGCAACCGCTGCGAAGTCTCGGTCCGTGCGCCCTAAATTGCCTTCTAAAAATGATTTAGTTGGTGTCCATACGGCCCTCCTGAGGTGCTAGCGTCGTTGTCTTCGTAGAATTTATATTTTACTTAGTCGCCCTATTGTTCCGATGCTTCTGACACATGGCGCGCGACACTGACGCAAGGGGTGCCACCGTTCTCGACGCAAACGCCATGACACCCAGGGCACGGACGAAGGGGTGACCGGTGATGAGCCGTCAACAACAGACTCCCGTATGGCCATTCCTAAGCATTCTGGCCTGTCTGTTCGTACTCAGTCTTTCGGCGCCGCGCGGATGGCAGCGCATTGCGCGCGAGAGACCGCTTGAGCATCCGATGCCGCAAGTAGCGGCAGACGGCCGGACGACCGATTCCGCCGGCAGCGTGGTCGTGGTCGATCCGTGGTGGCGGTCCGGGCAACACACACTGCATGCAACGGGACGCGATGCGCCGATGGATTCGGTGCTCGTATACCGCCTTCCGCCGCCAGAGGCGATCGAGCACACGTCGCGGCGCTATGAAACGGGTGCGCCTGACGCAAGCCACACGAAACCTTCAGACGCGGACGAACAACTGCCCGTCGAGTCGGTCGTCGACTTGGTGCCGGCGCTGCCCCACCAGCCGGTTGCTGCGCTTCGCGGGCCCCGAGCAGAGAAGCCGGAATCGCTCGACCCGCTGGGCCTGATTCCCAGCTGGCTGGCGGGGGACGGCACGCAATTCGATGCAGCCCGCGAGGATGCCGGTGAGGAACGTGATTCCCAAATCACGGCGCGCGTCGGGACTCCAACTTTAGCCAAGTCCCACTGGACGGCTCCGACGACGCTGCTGGAGTCGCTCGATGAATTGTCGTGGGAGTGCGTTTCGAGCGACTGGGCGCTGCGCGTCTCTTCGCTGATCGGTGAATTGTGCGCGACGCCACCTCCGTCGTCCACGGAAGCCGCAGCCATTCTCACAGAACTGCGGCACAGCAGCGGCGAAATCGATCGCCTGGTGAGATTCGTCGGAGAAGGACAACTGGCTGCTTCGCTACGTCGCGCGCGGCACGCCTTGGTGCGGCGGCTGGATGTTTGGGAGATGGCTCAGGAGCTGCTCGACGAAAACGATGCCCAGTTCGCCATCGTGCAACCCGATCCTCACGAGCTGGCGGTCGCTCTGGCCGATGTCGAATCGCTGGTCCGCACCGCCGACACCGGCGACCGCTGGCGCGACTACTTGCGGCTGGATGCACTGGACATCCTGGTTCAGTCGGGCCAAGCCCACGTGACGGATCGCAGTCGCGAGCTGGCACAGCAAATCGTGACGCGGCTCGAACGCCGCGACCTCGACGCGAGTCAACGAGAGTTCATTTCGACCGGTCCGCTGGCCGCGCTGGGCGACCAACTGCAAGCGTGGGCGATTGATCCGATCTCCGTTGACGAACTGCTCTCCACAATCGAGTCCTACGAAGCAAACGGGCTGCCGAGCGAAGCTCGCCGGTTGGCGGTCGCACAGCAGCAACTCACCTGGTCGGCCGATGCAACGCACCGATCTTTGGCCGAGAGCCTGGAGGCCCGTTACCGCAACGCGAACATTCGCCTGGCCGTGACCGACGATCTTGTCGAACGGCTGCTGCCCGACGCGCAGACGAGCAGCGAACCGGTTGCCGATACGGTCATCGGGGTGCCGGTGCGAGGGCGGAGCACGGTATCGTCGACCGTCGACGTGCAATTGGTTCCGGACGACGAGCGGCTGCGGATGGTGCTCGACGTCTCTGGTCTGGTCAGTGCGCGGACGCGATCCTGGGGTAATTGGGGCACGGTCTTCAATCAGAGCCACGCGAACTACCACGTTACGCAGCCGTTGGCGGTCGGTACCAGCGGACTTGAGATCGGAACGCCGAGCGCAACTGCACGCAACCGCACGCGAATGCGTGGACTCCGCACCCGTTGGGATGGCATCCCACTGATCGGTTCGCTCAGTCAGGCCTTCGTACGTCGTGGGCAGTCCCAGCGGGCACCGGCAGCGCGGCGGGAGTCGGAAGCCAAGATCCGTCAGCAGGCGATCGCTCAGACTGAACTGCAAGCCGGCGCGATGCTTCGCGACGTCGAGCAGCGGATGACCGACGAGCTACTGGACCCGCTCACGCAACTGGGCCTCGATCCGACGGTGGTCGAGATGCGCACCACCGAACAGCGCGTGACCCTCCGTGCGCGGCTGGCGGGCGAGGAGCAACTCGGCTCACACACCCCGCGTCCCCGGGCACCCTCGGACAGCCTGGCGAGCGTGCAGTTTCACCAGTCGGCTGTGAACAATCTGATCGACTCGTTGGAGTTAGACGGGCGGAGTGCCACGCTCGCCGAGTTGCACGCCGACGTGCTGCAGCGATTCGGTCGTCCTCCGCAGGCGGCGCCGGAGTCGATGCCCGACGACGTCACACTGCGGTTTGCAGCCCAGGACGCGGCGCGCGTGACGTGCGATGAGGGGCGAGTGCACTTAGCCATTTCGGTCGCAGAGTTGGCCCAGCATCCACGTCGCTGGAATAACTTCACGGTGCACGTTTACTACCGCCCGACGGCGGATATCCGCCAGGGCGAACTCGTCCGCGACGGTGTGATTCAGCTCGAGGGGCGGCTCAACATGCGATCGCAGATCGCACTGCGGGGCGTGTTCAGCAAGATCTTCAGCGACGACCGCCCGATTTCGGTCGTTCCGCCGACGTGGCGCGACAACCCGAAGCTGGCCGGCTTGGAGATCACGCAGCTTGAAATCAACGATGGCTGGGTCGGGGTCGCACTGGGGCCGCAGCGAGCTGTGCGCCAGCCGATTGCTGATCTCGCCCGCGCCCGATAATGGGCGTCATTGGCGTCACGATTCGCGCGGCCGCAACAACTCGGCCAGCAATGATTGTCGCCTGCCAATCGTATTGACGGCCGCAATCGAACTGCGCACGAGCAGTTCGGACCGCAGCAGCCGCGACGTCTCGGCTGCAAAGTCGGCATCGACTAGGTTCGAGAGTCCACGGGTGGTGGACTGCAGGATGCCGCTAAGCACACTGCGATTGGTGTCCAGAGTGTTCCGCTCGAAGGAGCCCAGACGTGCCCTGGCGCTGAGAACCTGGTCGCGTGCGCCGCGAAGAATCCGCGCAGCGCGGGCTGAGTCGCCACTGCGCAGGTCGGCGGTGCCACCGGACGCCAACTCGTTCAGAGCGCCTTCGTCGTTTCCTAGTCGCGCTGTGTTCACGGTGGGCAGCGAAAGGCTTACGGTGTCGCCGGGATCGGGAGAGATGGCAAAGCGGAGCACGAGCTCGCCGTCTGCTTCTGCGGAACCATCTGTGCCGCCGGAACCACTGAGCAGCTTCGTCCCATTGAAGCCCGTGGTGGCGCCGATACGGTTGATGGCTTCCAGGGCGGCATCGTTCTCGATCTGCAGGGCTTCTGTCTCGGCGTCCGAAAGTCCGCCGCCGGCCGAGGTGAGCAGGTTGACTTCGACGCGCCGGAGTAGCTCGCCGACTTGAGCCAGTCCCGTGTCGGCGGTGCGGGCGACGCTGACGGCACGATCGGTGTTGCGGCTGGCAGCTTCGAGCGCCGCAACTTCGCTACGGAGGTTTTCGGCGGCAATCAATCCCCCCGGATCGTCGGCGCCGCGATTGATTTGCAGCCCGGTCGCCAGCCGCAGCGCCGATTCATCGAACAACTTGAACGCCGCACCGAGGCGGCTCAAGACCCCAACTTCGGCCCCGATCGGGCGAATCATGCACGGCTCCCGGTGAACGCGGAGATGGTGAAGCGAGAAGTTTGCGATCGATGAGCGAGGCCGGACGGCACGAGTGGCGCGAACCTCCATCACAAGCCTATCACAACATCCACCTCTGGGCTTGATGAAGCCGGGCTGACCAAGCACCCGTGTAGAGCGCCGTCAACGCGAGGTGGTGGAGCGGCGACGTGGTTGCACTTTAGCAACAAGCAGAGACCGGCCGAAACGCGCGCTTGAACGCGGCAGCGGCTCGTCCGCTGGCGGCAGATTCGGAGACGCGGCTTGGTTGCTCGTGGACATCGCTAGCGAAAACAAACTCCGAGGATTCAGCGGCTCTTCGCCCTTATGGCGAATCAAGCAGGGCATCGTAAATCACTTCCGCCGCAAGCTGAATGGGGCTGCACGTGCGAATGATTTCCTCAGGGTCGAGCGTTTCACGTGAAAGGGCTGCTTCAATGTTTGCGAGGTAATTGGGTGGCAGGTGCAGGCGAATGAGCACGTCTTGGCCTGGTTTCACGGCGATGCGCTGTGGTGCAGGTAGGAGATGGTCGAGCGAGTGATCTGTTTCGTGAGCCACATCGTCATCGCGCGCGTTTTCTGAGTCGCCAGTCGACACTGAGTTGGAATGCCGGGATTGCTGCGAAAGTGCTTGGATGATCTCGTTCGCGGGTTCATTTCCGGTGGTCAACTGTCCAAACTGACCGCCGCCGACAAAGCCGCCGCGAACCGCCGAGGACGAGACAGGATCTACGAGTCGCAACGAAATGGTGAGCTCATAGTCACCCGTTGGAATCAGAGAATTCGCATAGTTGAAACTCAGAAAGGTTTGGGAGTCCGCGGTGAAGGCGCTCGGCAGTGACATGGGAGGCCCCCATTGAAGCCCCTCGTCGTTGTTGCGGCGGAACGCGATGCCAAACGCGTCCATGATGTATCCGCGCACGGGCCAAACTCCGGGTACCGGCTGTTCGACACTCCAGGGGACTCTTTGGAGAGCTGCCGGGGTGAGCTGGGGATAAAGGTGGAACTCCAGTTTGCGATTGATACCGCTGTCAGGGTCGTGCTCGCCGATTGAATCGGGAAGGCTTGCGGGCAGCTCGACGGCGATGCGGCCCGCTCGAACGGCAACGTCCAATTCGATTTCCGCGGAGTGGGTGGCGCCTGCCAGGTAGAGCGGTCGACTCTGTATGCCCAGCATCCGTTCCCAGACGGCTCTGCCGTGGCGATCGTTGCGTCGCGAGTACGAAGTATTGACGAGCGAGGCGGTTTCCGCATCCGGGTACGTCGATCCCTGCCAGCGGTAGCTCGCGACATTGTCGGGGTCGACTAGCCACGTAAAGACCGAGTAGTCACCTTCGGGCAGGTTGGCAAACCGGAACTCTCCCTGCTCGTCGGTCGTGGTGCGCCGCACGAGTTCCAGTGTCTGTAAATCGAGCAACTGCACGTCGGCGCCCGATACGGGCCGTGCCGGGGCATCGAGATAGAGCCGGCCGTGGACTGCGCGCGGGGATTCTGCCGTAGTGGTCGGAAGCGCCTCGCGCATGCCGGAAAGCTCTTCGCGCAGCGCATCGATCGCGCCAGTGAAACTCTGTTCCATCCGCCGTGCTTCGAGGACGGTGACGGCGAGTCCTCCGCAGAGCAGGACGACGAGCGTGATCAGGGCGGTTCGGAACATGACTTGGTCTCCTCGCTGTATCCACCAGCAGCGGCGGGCGATTTGCCGGGCATCGCCGAATCGAGTTTGGGCGATGCGTGTGGCTTCCGCCGCATCGTGGCCGGCGGCGCGCAACTGCTCGGACGACTCGGCCAGATGGTCGGCGATCTCGGCCCAGACTTCGCGCGTTGTGTCGTGCGAGTCGTTCGGTTCGGGCAGGTCGGCGGCCCGGTCAGATGCCTTCCCAGGCGGCATGGGCGGTCCCCAGAATGCGACTGACGGATTGGCTGAACTGTTCCCATTCCTGACGCAGCGCGGCCAGCTTGCGGCGGCCCTCGGCTGTGAGGCGATAGTGCTTGCGAGCGCGGCCCTCGGGCGAGTCACGCCAGTCGGCCTTCAGGTAGCCCCGCTTTTCCAGGCGGTGCAGCGCCGGATACAGCGTGCCTTCCTGCGGCAAGAGTTGCCCGGCGGAGCGGACCTCAATTTCGCGGGCGATTTCGTAGCCGTAGGTCTTGCCGGCGGAGATGACCTCCAGCAGCACCGCGTCCAGCGCCCCCCGCAACAGATCCGGCCGAGTGCCCATTGTGTGGTTCGCTCCTTGCTGGCCGCGCGAAAGCGGCGGCGTTTGATGCCTTGCGAGGCAAGGTATTATATGCATTGTCTGCCTAGGTATGCAAGTGGAATCCCGCCAGCGGCTGGGCTCGCGACGAGACATGAGAATCGGTTAGCTTGGCAGAGGTGACTAAGCCGCAGTAGTGCGGGCAGCACGCTCGCCGGGAATGAACCACCGCATTTCAGGGTCGGTAAGGTTAGCAAGACGATGGGATCGAAGAGTTTTCGCGTCGATCTGGAGGTCTTTCGCGGCCCGCTCGACCTGCTCTTGTACTTGGTCCGCAAGCACGAACTCGAGATCACCGACATCCCCATCGCGTTGGTGACGGAGCAATACCTCAATTACCTGGAGGTGCTCGAGTTTCTCGACGTCGACGCCGTGGGCGACTTTCTGGAGATGGCCAGCACGCTGGTGGAGATCAAGTCGAAGTCGCTGCTACCGCGCGGTGAAGAAGACGAGGAGCCGGTCGAAGACCCGCGGCAGGAACTGGTGCGGCAACTGCTCGAGTACAAGAAGTTCAAAGACGCGGCCAGCATGCTGGAAGAGCGGGGTCGAAGCTGGCAGGAGCATTTCCCCCGGCTGGCGTCCGACATTCCCCGAACGGAGCGCAATCCGGCGGATGAGCCCATCCGTGAGGTTGAACTGTGGGACCTGGTCAGCGCCTTGGGACGGATGTTGCGGGAGACGCGGGCCAGTCAGCCATCGAACATCGTCTACGACGACACGCCGATCCATGTCTTCATGGAGCAGTTGCACCAGCGGTTGTGGGAGTCGAAGCGACTGGCGCTCAGTGAATTGTTCGAGCCGGGCATGCACCGCTCGACCGTAGTGGGCATGTTCTTGGCAATCCTTGAACTCTCGCGGCACCACGACGTCCGCGCCGAGCAGAACGAGCTGTTCGGCGAAATCTGGCTGCTGCCCGGCGAGAACATGCAGCCGACGCTCGATCTGGGGCGCATCGAAGTCTCGTCGGCGGAGTCGCATTCCGAGGCTACCGCCAGCGGCGAGACTGCTTCGCCGGTGAAAGCGCGTCCGGATCCGGCAGCCGCATCGCCGCGACGTCGGAAGCGGCGTCGATAGGTGAGCAGCGGGGAACGTTTCTGAGTTCCTGACGTCCTGCCGCAGGTTTGTAACTCGTGCAATGCGGCCCAGCCGCCGGGCGTGACGATGGATGTGGCCCGGCGAGCGACAGAATCCTGCGAAACTTTGCGGGCAAGCGGCGCAATCCCTTGCTGTGTAGGAACCTCTTGAGTGCCTCGTGCGCCGCGACTCGAATTGGTGCTCCTTGGCATCCAAACTGCATGTGTGTTTGGCAGGTGTCCGCCCATCGTTGGGCGGCAGGAGGAGGGGATGTGCCGGCGACCGCGCGAGAGCGCGGCAGGGAATGAGTGCCGGCGCGAATCAAGGAGGGAAGCTGATGCAGGTTATCAAGATCAAGTGCCTGGTTCTCATCGCGGATCAGCCCAGCAAGAACGAAAAATCGCCAGAGCAGAGCGTCAGGAAACCAGTGCCCTGTGAACCTGACGCTTGGCTGGTTGGCTATCTTGAAAAGTGCCGCCAGCGCGTCATCTCCGCAGCCGGGCAGCCTGCCAGCGGCATGGTCCGTGCGCTGGGCAGTCCCGTCGACGGGCTGCACGATTCGAACTAGCGCAAAGCGAATTCATCGCGGGCATCGACAACGTACCGGACGATTCGTCGAACCGTGTTCCGCATCTTTCGGGGGAAGGCAACGCGCCGAGGCCGTCGGGCCGTCTGTGTATCACGGGGGGCTGGAGCCGTAGTAGCCGACTGTCGAGAGCCCTGTTCGCTCGCGGACTCGCGCGACGATCGTGTCGACCGCTGAGTTGCTCAGTGGCGTGACGTACGATTCGGCCGGTTGTCGCGCGACGGTGTAGATCTGGACGAGCTTGAGTTGCCCCCCGCCGCTGGTGATCTCTAGCAGGCGATCACAAAAAGCGTCGATCTCCTCGGCGGGCGGCGGTTCACCGTGGATTTGCATGAAGAGAGCCTGGATGACGAGTGGGCGCACAGCGGCAGCAGCCGTGATGTTTGCCAGCACTCGGGCGAATGGAATCTTCGTCCGTTCAACCAGGGCGTAGTAGTCTTCAGTACCGGCATCGAGCTTGGCCCAGATCTCACCTTGGTTGGCATCGAGTATTGCCAGGCCGCGCTCGACGGCCGGTCGATGAAACATGCTGGCGTTGGTGATCAGCACTAGCTTGGTTTTATCGAGGCCGAAGCGGCGTTTTGTGTCGGCGACGCTGGCGACGATTTCGTCGAAGTTGCGATAGGTGGTGGGCTCACCGTCGCCGCTGAAGGCAATGTCGTTCAGCCGTCGCAATGGTTCGGGCGTAGTGCGGAAGCGGGGCGTCTCGTACAACCGGCCGCTGGTGGCCAACTCGAGGAGCGATTCGAGCTCTGTGAGCAATTGGTCGGTCTCGACAAAGCGAGTTTCACTCTGCCGCACTCGATCGACCTGACAGTAGATGCAATCGAAGTTGCAGACCTTGTCCGGGTTGAGATTCAACCCAATGGACAGGCCGCCAGAGCGGCGGCTGATGACGGGGTAGGCGAAGCGAAAGTTCTCGAAACGCCTGCTGTGATTGGTGAACAGGTGCTGCGGCGCGTTGGGCTTGGCCTGGGACATGGCGCGGTTGTTGGTTGTGCGCTGCCTCGTCTATCCCGGCAACGAAGCGCTACAGGCGCTTGATCACCGTGTACTCATCGACGGAAAGCGTGGTCAGCTCGCCGCTGTCGAGACGGAGAACGATCAGGTCGCTGAACACCTTGTCATCCACGGCCCGGCGACGGTGCAGTCCATGCCGGCGACGCTCTTTCTTGACGACCGTACCGGAAGTCTTGGTCTGCCAGCGGCTCAGACCGACTTTGACTTCGTGCTCGACCTCGATGCGGTCGCCCGATTGCAGTTCGGCGAACAGTCGCCGCGTTTCCACCTCAGTGGGTGTGGGTGACATGCGACAATCTCCGTGCAGGACAATGGCGGGCGCGCGAAGGTTCAGCCGTGGGGGCACCAGCAACTTACGGAATTGTCAGCGGAGCCAGGGATTCCGGCAACCCCGCCCGGTACTTCGAGGGATGCTGCTACGCCGAGCCCGCCATGCGGAGCAGGCAGTAAACCGCGATCTGCCGGGCTAGACCTCTTTCGAGTCGATCCAGGTCATGAGCCGTCGCAACTGGCGGCCGACGTCTTCGATGGGGTGTTCGCGATCTCGGTGGCGCATGGCTTTGAAGGCCGGGGCGTTGGCGCGGTTTTCGAGGATCCACTCCTTGGCGAACTGTCCGGCCTGGATCTCCTCAAGGATGCGCCGCATTTCGGCCTTCGTCTCGTCGGTCACGATGCGCGGGCCGCGCGTGTAGTCGCCGTACTCGGCCGTGTTGGAGATGCTGTATCGCATGTAGCTGAGGCCGCCTTGGTAAAACAGGTCGACAATCAGCTTCAACTCGTGCATGCACTCGAAATAGGCCATCTCGGGCTGATAGCCGGCTTCGACCAGCGTTTCGAAGGCCGCTTTGACCAGGGCACTGACCCCGCCACAAAGCACGACCTGCTCGCCGAACAGGTCCGTCTCGGTTTCTTCGGCAAAATTCGTCTCGATCACGCCTGCGCGGGTTCCCCCGATGCCCTTTGCGTAGGCCAGCCCGAGCTGACGCGAGGTGTCACTCGCCCCGGGCAATAGCGCGATCAGGCAGGGGACCCCACCGCCGCGTTCGAACTCGCTGCGAACCAAATGGCCGGGCCCTTTGGGTGCGACCAGCATCGTGTCGACACCTTCGGGAGCGACGACCTGGCCGAAGTGTACGTTGAACCCGTGCGAGCACATCAGCACGTTGCCCGGTTTGAGTTCCGGCAGGATGTGCTGGCGATAGACGTCGCCTTGCACCTCATCGGGGAGCAGTACGTTGATCAGGTCGCCTTGGCGGGTGGCTTCTTCGAGCGAGAGCGGCTTGAAGTCGTGCTCGACGGCCAGATCGTAGTTGGGGCTGCCCGGTCGCTGGCCGATGACCACGTTGCAGCCACTATCGCGCAGGCACTGGGCGTGCGCGTGGCCTTGTGAACCATAGCCCAAGATGGCGATTGTCTTGTCCTTCAGCAGGGCCAGGTCAGCGTCGTTGTCGTAGTAGATGGTAACGGCCATAGTGCAACCTTCGTCACGAATCGTTGTATCAGGGGTTTGTTCGTGGGCGGACCGCGCCCTCACTCCGAATCGGGAGCGACTCTGATTGTCGCACAATCACGCGACGGTTAGTTCGAGGCGGGCGCCTCGTCTTCGTCGTCGACCTTGCTACCGCTGCGCACCAGCGCAATGCGTCCGGTGCGCGCCAGTTCGCTGATGCCCAGCGGTCGAATCAGGTCGATGAACGCGTTGATTTTTTGCTCCTGACCGGAGATTTCGACCATCAGTTCCCGCGGGCCGACGTCGACGATCTTGCCGCGGAAAATCTCGATGAGTTGTTTCACGGCATGCCGCTTTTCGCCGTCCGGAGCAGCCACTTTGAGCAGCATCAGATCGCGTTCGACGAAGTCCTGGGAGCTGATGTCGACGACGCGGACGACCGTGACGATCTTCTCGAGTTGCTTGCGCACCTGTTCGAGGACGGCGTCGTCGCCCTGGATGACGAACGTCATCCGCGACAGCTCGGGGCTTTCCGTTTCGCCAACCGCGAGGCTTTCGATGTTGTATCCACGGGACGCCAACATGCCCGAGATGTGCGCGAGCACACCGGGGACGTTTTGTACGAGTGCCGAAAGAACGTGCCGCATGGTTGGCTCCGGGCCCAGAAAGCAAATCGAAATCTTAGTTCCCCCCCTAGGGCACCACAAGGGGCGTCGAG
This sequence comes from uncultured Planctomycetales bacterium, assembly GCA_938003525.1. Lineage (GTDB taxonomy): Bacteria > Planctomycetota > Planctomycetia > Pirellulales > JAEUIK01 > CALKYM01. The sequence goes on from CALKYM010000215.1 coordinate 51,985, forward strand.
ACGACGACTCCGGCACGGTGACACACTTGAGTGCGCGCTGGTTCGCGGGCTGGCGATTGGCGCCGACGAAGAGCGGTGATAGGGTCGCGCGTTTAGGCGCTTGCCGCGTTAGCCAACCGTGCAGCTTGGACCGAGGTATCTCAGGCGGTGCGCACGCCCCACCAGAAGCGAGCGAAACCGGCCCCACGGGCCAAGCCCGTCGAGGTGGACCTCGCGAATTCGTTCTCGACCGATGCAACGGAGGCGATGGCAGCGCCGCATGCTATGCAGAAACGCACAGCGAAGTCCCGGAAAACCGCCGGTAGGAATAACGACGATGGCGGGCCGGCCGAGGCCATCCACATTCGTGGTGCCAGGGTCCACAATCTCCAGAACATCGATCTCGATATTCCGCACGACAAGCTGGTGGTAATCACCGGGCTGAGCGGATCGGGCAAGAGCTCTCTCGCTTTTGACACGATCTATGGGGAGGGACAGCGGCAGTTTGTGGAAAGCTTGTCGACGTACGCGCGGCAATTCGTGAGCCAACTCGAGCGGCCCGACGTCGACCTCATCGAAGGTCTGGGGCCGACCATTTGTATCGATCAGCGATCTGGCAGCCATCATCCGCGCAGCACGGTGGCGACCGTCACCGATATCTACGATTATCTCCGCCTGCTCATGGCCCGCGTCGGCAAGCCGCATTGCCCGAAGTGTGGCGTCCTGATCGCCCAGCAGGCCCCGGGTGAAATACTCGCTGAGCTCCATGAGTTGCCCGAGGGCACAAAGGCGATGGTGCTCGCACCACAGGTGCGGGGCCGCAAAGGCGCGCATCAGGACGTCTTGGCTACCGTGCGCAAGGCCGGCTGTGTACGCGTTCGTGTCGATGGCGTGGTGTACGACGTCGAGAATGTGCCGGAACTCGCGCGGCAGAAGAAACACGACATCGAAGCAGTCATCGACCGAATCGTCATTCGAGAAGGCGCGCGCAACCGGCTGAACGAATCGGTACACCGGGCCATCCGAGAAGGCGGCGGCGCGCTGGTCGTCAGCTATCTCGACAAGACGTCGGGCGACTGGTGCGATCGCCTCTTCAGTACCGAGTACGCCTGTGCGACCTGTAAGCTTAGCTTCGACGAAATCGAGCCCAGGACCTTTAGTTTCAACAGTCCCTACGGAGCATGTCCGCGCTGCGAGGGGCTCGGCGGCGTGATCGAGTTCGATCCCGAGCTTGTACTGCCGGACCGTGCTCTTTCATTGGCTGCGGGAGCTGTTGCTCCGTGGCGTGGTGCCGCCGGAAAGCTGAGCGCGCGGCGGAGATCAAAACTTGAGCCTTTGGTCGAGTCGCTCGGCCGAGACTGGGAGGCGCCACTGGAAGCGTGGAAGCCAAAAGAAATCGACGCGTTGTTGTTCGGTCGCGGCAAACGCGGAACTGGGCTCATCGAACTGTTGGAAGATGAGTTGGCGTCGACGAAGAGCGAGGCGACCCGAAGCCGGCTGGAAGCGTGCCGTGGATTCGTGACTTGTAGCGAATGCGAAGGCGCCCGGTTGCGGCGGGAGGCGAGGGCCGTGCGCATCGACGGTCGCGCGATTCACGAGCTGACCGCGCTGTCGGTCGAAGACGCCTGCCGTGCTTTCGAGGAGCTCGCCGTTGACGAGCGTGATCTTCCCGTGGCGGCACCCTTGCTCGCGGAGATTCGCGCCCGGCTGGGATTTCTCGACCAAGTGGGGCTCAGCTACCTGACACTCGATCGTGCCGCCGACACGCTCAGCGGTGGCGAGGCACAGCGTATTCGGCTGTCAGCCGGCATCGGCTCGGGCTTGGTAGGCGTTTGCTACGTTCTGGACGAACCTTCGATTGGTCTCCATCCGCGTGACAACGGGCGTCTGATTGACGCGCTTTGCGATCTCAGGGACCAAGGCAATACGGTGCTCGTGGTGGAGCACGACGAGGCGATCATGCGGCGGGCCGATCACCTCATCGATCTTGGACCCGGCGCAGGGCGGCACGGTGGCCACGTCGTCGCTCAAGGCACCAGCTCCGCAGTCATCGAACATGGTGCATCGCTGACTGGACAGTACCTCGCGGGTGACAAGCGGATCGATATGCCGACCGCGCGGCGGCGTGTCTCGCAGCGCCGTTCGATCACCCTGGAAGGTGCAGCCACCAACAATCTGCAAGATGTCACCGTTCGCTTTCCGCTGGGGGCGCTCGTCTGTGTAACCGGCGTGAGCGGATCGGGGAAGAGCTCGCTGATGAGTGAAACGCTCGCGCGTGCGGTTGCGAGGCGGTTGAAAGGCACGGGAGCAAAACCAGGGCCTCATGGTGGACTGCGAGGAGTGAGCCAGATCGATCGGCTGATCGAGATTGATCAGTCACCACCCGGACGCGGCTCGCGCAGCAATCCGGCCACATACACCGGCATCTTCGACGAGATTCGCCGCGTGTTCGCCACGACCCGGGAAGCGCGGCTGAGAGGCTTCAAGACGGGCCGCTTCAGCTTCAATGTGAAAGGCGGCCGTTGTGAAACGTGCCAGGGGCAGGGCGTGCAGCGGATCGAGATGAGCTTTCTGCCCGATCTCTATGTCACCTGTCCCGATTGTCGCGGGGCGCGGTTCAATCGCCAGACGCTGGCCGTCCGCTATCGTGGTCGAACGATCGCAGAAGTGCTGGAGATGACGGTCGATGAGGCGTACGGGTTTCTGGAGAACTTCCCGGCGATAGCGCGGATGCTCAACAGCCTGCGGGACGTTGGCTTGGGCTACATCACAATGGGCCAACGGTCGACGACCCTCTCAGGCGGGGAGTCACAGCGGGTCAAACTCGCGACGGAACTTGGAAGGGTCGAGACCGGCAAGACGTTGTATTTGCTCGACGAGCCCACCACCGGGCTGCATTTTGACGACATCCGCAATCTGCTGATGGTGCTCAACCGCCTGGTCGACCTGGGCAATACGGTGGTGGTCATCGAACATCACGTCGACGTGATCAAGTGCGCCGACTGGATCATCGACCTCGGACCCGAAGGCGGAGCCGCGGGAGGCCAGGTGGTTGCGTGTGGCCCACCGGAAGAGATTGCCGCCGCCCAGGAGAGCCACACGGGACGTTTTCTTGCGCCGCTGCTCAGCTGCTAAGAACCATGCAGTAGCGGGGCGCGCTTGATCAGAATCCAGGCGCCGAGATGGCTCTTAGAAACTTGCAGCCCACGACCCAGTCGCCGTCTTCTTGTTGGCGCACGTGGCGGACCTCGGCCAGCAATTCGACGGGGGGGTGTTCTGGGTCGGGGTTGATCTGAACTTCGATCAGAACGCAGTCCTGCGGAGTGAACTCGGCGCTGGAGACGACACAGATACCCCACAAGCAGATGTTCTTGCCCTGGGCGCGGATGCGCGGTCCCCAGCCCTGACCAGCAGGTGTCGACGCCTGCATAATCACCGGGCGATCATAAGGACGCCGAGTACTGTTGCGCTTCTCGTCGCGATTAGCGGTGGAGGTCGCGTCGGGGATCTCTAGCCGATCGACTGGTGGGGCAGCGATGCCGTTTTGAGATTCCATCGGTCTGATCACAAGTGGCTAGGAGTCTTGAAACACAGTCGTCGCCAAGCTCGTCCGACATGCCGCGACGTGCATGGCAAGGATAGGTCGTCCTGCTGGGGCGCTCGATGCGGATATCTGCCGGCGATACGACCCGCGCCGACAGGGGCGCCGCACCATCGTGCTAGTCCCGTCTGCCGGTATATTCGGTTCGCGGCATTCGCCGGTTGCAAGCCACCGAACCGTTCTGGGGCTCATCGTGTCGTGACCAGATCATCGGTGGTGCCGCACGTTTCGAGATGCTTGACGTCCATCTAGTACCCCAATTCACAACGGTTGCCCGGGCCTGAGCAGCGGCATACACTGCAGAGTCTATCGTCGCGGGCTACGGAACCCGTTGCGCCGTTTGAGCTTCTTACGATCTATTGCGGAGACCTCGCCTTGGCGGATTCGACAACCGGCTCCCAGACCAATGTCATGTCCGGCGCGGACATCGTGATCCAGAGTCTCGTGAATCACGGCGTCGAGGTGGTGTTCGCCTACCCGGGTGGGGCCAGCATGCCGCTGCATCAGTCGCTCACGGCATACCGAGACAAGATTCGTACGATTCTGCCCCGGCATGAGCAAGGCGGTGCGTTCGCGGCGCAAGGACTTGCGCGCTGCACCGGGCGCCCGGGCGTCTGTATGGCGACCAGTGGGCCGGGTGCCACGAACCTAGTGACGGCAATCGCCGACGCGAAGCTCGATAGCGTCCCGCTCATCGCACTGACGGGTCAGGTACCGACGCGGGTGATCGGTAGCGACGCGTTTCAGGAAACGCCGATCATCGAAGTCTGTCGCGGTATCACCAAGCATCACTACTTGGTCACCGACGTGGAAGATGTCGCCCGCGTCATGCGCGAGGCATTTCACATTGCCACCACGGGGCGTCCCGGACCGGTCATCGTCGACTTGCCGAAAGACATTCAACTCGCCCAAACCGTGCCCGATTTCGACGCCCCCATGACCCTGCCGGGCTACCACGTTCAGGAGCGCCGCGCGCGGCCCGAACAGATTTCGCAGGTCGCGGCTGCGATTAAGCGTTCGAAGCGGCCGATGATCTACGCGGGCGGTGGAATCATTGCCTCGGAGGCGAGCGAAGAACTCCGCACTCTCGTGAAAAAGACCGGCATCCCAGTGACCATGACGGTCATGGGGCTGGGCAGCTTTCCCAACGCTGATCCGCTCTCGCTCGATATGTTGGGTATGCACGGCAGCGTCTATGCCAATTATGCGGTCGACCAGTGCGATTTGCTGCTCGCGCTAGGCGTTCGTTTCGACGATCGCGTGACGGGCAAGGTGAGCGAGTTTGCCAAGCACGCGAAGATCGTGCATATCGACGTCGATGCCTCGGAGATCAACAAAAACAAGCCAACGCATATCCCGGTCGTAAGCGACGTCCGCTACGCGTTGACCGAACTGAACAAGATCGTCGAGGCCCCCGACGATCTCTCGGGGTGGCACGAGCAGATCACTCGTTGGAAGACCGAAGAGCCGTTCAAGTACAACGCCGACTATCCCGACATCCTGCCGCAAATGGCCATCGACGTCCTTTGTCAGGTCACTGCCGAGCGGGATCCGGTGATCACGGTCGGCGTCGGACAGCACCAGATGTGGGCGGCTCAATTCTACAAGTTCCGCTCACCGCGCACGTTCCTGTCGAGTTCCGGACTGGGGACGATGGGTTTCGGCCTGCCAGCGGCCATGGGTGTGCAGGCCGCGTTTCCCGAGCGGTTGGTGATCGACATCGATGGCGACGGGAGCCTACAGATTAACATCCAGGAATTCGCGACGTGCTTCTGCGAGAAGCTGCCCGTGAAGGTCTTTCTGCTCAACAACCAACACCTCGGGATGGTCGTTCAGTGGGAAGATCGCTTCCATGCCGGCAACCGAGCTCACACGTATTTGGGGCCCGTCGACGATCCAGAAGCCACCGGCAAAGGAGACGGTCGCGGACCGGAAAAACGTTATCCCGACTTCGTCGCCATTGCCAAAGGCTACGGCGCCGGCGCTGCCTATGTCCGCGAGAAGGCCGATCTGCGCGACGCGATCACTGAGATGATCGACTATCCGGGGCCGTTCGTGCTCGACGTCGAGGTGCCCTACATGGAACACGTGCTGCCCATGATTCCGTCGGGGATGACGGTCCGCGAGTTGATCAAAGAGTGATTCGCGGGGCGAGCGTGACCGTTGCCGTTCGGCTGCGACCGCTCACCGCACGACGAAGTTCACCAGCCGCCCGGGCACGACGATCGTCTTGACGATCGTTTTTCCTTCGAGCAATTGTGCCAGCCGCTCATCGTTGGACGCCGCATCCGCGATGGCGTCTTTGCTGCTCTCGGCGGGCACCTGCACGCGCGCCCGAACCTTTCCGTTCACTTGCACCGGTATCTCGATGGTGTCTTCCTTGATCAGCCCGGGATCGAACACCGGCCAGTCCTCATAGGCCAGCGATGCACTGTGGCCCAGCAACTGCCACAGCTCTTCTGCCAGGTGGGGTGCAAAAGGTGAGAGCAGCAGTACGAACGACTCGAGCACGGCCCGCGGTCGCGTCGACTCGCGGGTGAAGTGATTCACGAATTCCATCATCTTGGCAATCGCCGTGTTGAAGGCCAATGACTCAATGTCGCGCGTGACACCCTCGATCGTACGGTGCAGCACGCGCAGTTGTTCGGCGGACGGCTCAGCATCTTGCACGGCTGCGTTGAGTTGTAACTGCTCGCTACGCTCGTCTACGATCAGCCGCCAGGCTCGTTCCAAGAAACCGCGCACACCGCTGACGCCGGCCATGCTCCACGGCTTGGTGGCTTCCAGGGGGCCCATAAACATCTCGTACAGCCGCAGCGCGTCGGCGCCGTATTCCTCGACGACCGCGTCGGGGTTGACAACGTTGCCACGACTCTTGGACATCTTGTAGCTGCGGGCAACCAGTCGGATCTGAGGATCCGTTTTGAGGACGAAGTGCTCGCCATCCTTCACGGCGTTCGCCGGGTCGACGGATGCAGCCTCGAGTTTCTCACCAGCGGATTTCGTGACGATCTGGCCTTCCGCGTTCGCCTTCGTATAGGCCGCGCTGATCCAGGCGCCGTCCGTATCTCGATAGCCGATGAACTCCATCTCGCCGAGGATGATGCCCTGGTTCACGAGTCGAGCGAACGGTTCAGGCGTCGACACGTAACCGCGGTCGAAGAGCACTTTGTGCCAGAAACGCGCGTAAAGTAGATGCAAGACGGCGTGCTCGGCACCACCGATGTACAAGTCAACCGGCATCCACGCACGTTCGACTTGTGGGTCGACTAGTGCCGCATCGTTCTGCGGATCGAGATAGCGCAAGTAGTACCAGCACGAACCGGCCCACTGCGGCATCGTGTTCGTCTCGCGCATGTAGCGGCGTCCGTCGAGCGTCACATAGAGCCACTCCTCCGGGGCCTCGGCCCACGGTGGCTCCGGCCGTCCGTGCGGCTTGAAATCGCGCATCTCTGGCAGCCGCACCGGCAAGTCTTCCTCGGCGACTGTGCGGACGAACCCAGTCGGTTCTCCTTGTTCGTCGAGCTCGTGCACGACGGGGAACGGTTCGCCCCAGAAGTGCTGTCGGCTAAACAGCCAGTCGCGGAGTTTGTAGTTCACCGCAGCGCGGCCTTGCCCATGTTGCTCGAGATCACCGGCGATGCGCGACTTGAAATCAGCCGTCGGCAGCCCATCGTAAGACCCCGAGTTCAGCGCCGTTCCATTTCCCGTGTAGGCAACACGACCCGCGAGCGCGGCGTCGCGATCGACGTCGTTCTGAGTGCCGGGATCGACGACGGGCACGACCGGCAAATTGAAACGTTGGGCGAATTCGAAGTCCCGGGTGTCGTGAGCGGGCACGGCCATAATCGCGCCGGTGCCGTAGCCCATCAGGACATAGTCTGCGATCCAGATCGGAATAGGCTGCCCGCTGACCGGGTTGTACGCGTAAGCGCCAGTGAAGACACCGGTCTTTTCCTTGGCCAACTCGGTGCGATCGAGGTCACTCTTCGTGGCTGCGTTCTGGGCGTAAGTCTGGACGACGTCTCTTTGAGCCGCCGTCGTAAGCCGCTCGACATAGGGATGCTCGGGCGCCATCACCATGTATGTGGCCCCGAACAGCGTGTCGGGTCGCGTGGTGTAGATGCGCAGCACGTCTTCGGCGGCTCGCCGCGGGAATCCTTTTTCAGCGCGGGCACGCTTCCAAGATTCGAAGGCTGCCTGTTGTGCCCGACTGTCTTCTGCATCGGACAGAAAGAAATCGACCTCCGCACCTGTACTCCGGCCGATCCAATTGCGCTGCAGCGACTTGATGCTCTCCGGCCAGGCCAGCGATTCGAGATCGTTTTGCAGCCGGTCTGCGTAGGCGGTGATACGCAGCATCCACTGCCGCAACGGAATCCGCTGCACCGGATGGCCGCCACGCTCGCTGAGGCCACCGATCACTTCTTCGTTGGCCAAAACGGTTCCCAGCGCCGGGCACCAGTTCACCGGCGACTCGCTCTGATAGGCTAGCCGGTGTTCGTCTTGATAGTGGCGGACGGCGTCCTCGCCCGCAGCGCGGACATCGTCTGGAATGGGTAGCTCAGAGATGGGTCGGCCGCGCTCTTGCTCTTGGTCGTACCAAGTGTCGAACAACACCAGGAAGATCTTCTGCGTCCAGCGAAAGTAGGTCTCGTCGGTCGTTGCCAGTTCGCGGTGCCAGTCGTAACTGAAGCCGAGCATCTTGAGCTGGCGGCGGAAGTTGCCAATGTTGCGCTCCGTCGTGACGCGCGGGGGAGTGCCCGTCTTGATGGCGTGCTGCTCGGCAGGCAGCCCGAACGCATCCCAACCCATGGGATGCATCACTGAGCGTCCGCGCATGCGGTGGTAGCGGCAGACGATATCGGTCGCCGTGTATCCCTCGGGGTGACCGACGTGCAGTCCGTCGCCGCTGGGGTAGGGGAACATGTCGAGAACGTAGAGCTTCTTGCCCCCCGGCAATCGTGGCGTGGCGAATGTCTGCTGCTGCTCCCAATGTTGCTGCCACTTGGGCTCGATGATGGCCGGATTGTAGCGGGGCATGGCTGCTGGTGGCTTGGCGAAAGGTCTTGTGAAGTATCAGGTTACGGAAAACTGCTCGCGGGGAGAAAGCTGCCGGATTGTAATCGGGGTGGGTACAGCCGGCAATTGAGAATGAGCGACTGCAAGCACAACTGACCTTGAGTGAGGCCCCGGGGGAAGCTACAAGGCTCACCCATTTCTCTTCACGTGATCTCATCTCTCAGACGCTTCTCCTCACACGGAGGCTCACCATGGGCCGGGCCTTGGCCGTTGTTGCGCTGGTCTGCGTATCGCTCACGTCGCCTACCTTTGCCGACGAGGCGTTTCCCTACGTGGCCTACGTGTTGGGCGACGATGTGTACGTGCGGAGCGGACCCGGCGAGAACTACTATCCGACCGATAAACTTGCGCGGGGCACAGCGGTCGAGGTCTATCGTCACGACCCAGGCGGTTGGTACGCCATCCGCCCACCTGAAACGAGCTTCAGTTGGGTTGCTTCGGATTACGTCGAGCCCCTGGAAGACAACCTCGCGCGGATCACCGGCGACCGCGTTGCTGCGCGCGTGGGGAGCGCACTGAACGACAACCGAGATGTGATCCAGGTGCAGTTCTACCGCGGCGAAGAGGTGGAAGTGCTGGGAGCGCAGCGAGTGGGTGACGGCCCCAACGCGCGAACGTGGTACAAGATTGCTCCGCCGGCAGGAGAGTTCCGCTGGATAAGCGGTAAGTTCGTCGATCGCCAAGTGTACGACGGGCCGCCGACCGACATGGAGCCGTATCGCAATCGCCTGATCCCCGATGATCCGCTGGCCCAGTTGGCTCGGGACAAGGACGCTCTGGGCGCTGCTCAAGAACTCGCCGCGGGCGATGTGCAGGATGACTCCGATGTGGCGTCACGCCGCGTCGCGTCGCGCGATCCTAACTTCGGTGTTGAGCCGGAGGCACCAGCGGTCGACTACGACGAATTGCGGGGCGAAGGGGGAGATTCGGGCCCGCCCGTCGTGAACGATGTCCCTGTGACCGTTTCGTCGCGGCCGGTCTCGAACGACGTCACTGAGGAATTGGCCGACATTGATTTGTCACTGTCGCGGATGGTCACGAGTGAGCCGCAGACCTGGGAATTCGAAGCGCTGCGCTCGCGGGCCGAACGCGCGCTGTCGCTCGCGGAGACGGCGCTCGAACGCGGCAAAGCCCGCGCCGTTCTCTCCAGCATCGAACGCTTTGAGACCATCCAGCGAAGCTACCTGGCGACCGAGCGGCTGCGCGTGGACAGTCGCGCTTGGGAACAGCAGACGGCTCGCACCGATCCGCGACGCATCGCGGCGAACCTATTTGGCGGCGGATCGGCCCGCTACGATGGCCGCGGTCGACTGGCGCGCGTCAAGTCGCGCCGACCCGGTGCGCCGAGTTACGCTCTGCTCGACGAGCGCGGTGCCGTGGCCAGTTTCGTCACGCCGGCACCGGGAGTCCACCTGGACTCTTACGTCGGGCAAGAGGTCGGCATCGGCGGTGCCATCGGCTATTTGCCCGAGCTGGATCGCCAACATGTAACGGCACGCCGCGTGACGGTTCTGGGCCCGAACGCGGTGCGCTGACTGGATGGCTAGAAGCGGGCTTGCACGGCAGCGTTCAGACCTTGCAGCCAGAAGTCGGTGTCGTTGAGCCGCACCGCTGGACGTGCTTCGCCGGTGAGCGGGTCTCCGCGAAGTTGCTCGGGATTGATCGCCTGGTCAACTTGGCCACCAGGACGAAGCACGCTGCTGACGTAGATGAAGTTGTAGCCGGCCGAGACGTCGATGTTGTCAGTAAGCTGCAGGCCGACCCGGGCGCCGGCTTCGGGGATGAAGGCAAACTCGTCGCTGACGTGCTCGCCCATGTTTGTGGGCTGCGCCAAGAAACCGCCCGGCGTGACGACAGTGGAGACACCGTCGGTTACCGAGCGAGCACCGTCGATCAAGAGGTCAGTGTGCATGTTGCCCAGCGCAACGCGCCCCAAGAATTCAAAGCGAAATCGGCAATGCCGCGCCTCGACGAGGAAACCAATCTCACCGCCGTGAAACGTGTTCGTGGTATCGAACAGATCGAAGCTGTCGAAACGTGTTCCGGGCGCAAAGAAACCACCCATGGGCGAGACGGAATCGCTCATCCTCAACTGCTCGTCCAGTTTGAAGAAACGGTATCCGGCGAGCAAGTTCACGCGGTAGTTGGTCTCAAAAGAGACCCAGAGCGGTTTGCGAATCGAACCGCCGGCCGATTGGACTTCGCTGGACGTGTCGACCGTCACGCTGCCGGAGAGGTCGATGATCTGGCCGAACTGGTCCATGAAGTTCACGAATCCAAGTTCAGCGGCGTCTTGAATGCCAAGTTCGGTGTTGTAGAACGGCCGCGCGAGGATGGGATTGCCTTGCGAACCGATGCCGAAGTGCGTCTTCTGGTTTTCCAGGACGTAGTAGTCACCCATCACGCCGAAGAATTGCCCTTCGACTAGCCAGGCGCCGAAGTTGATCCGCCCGCCGTTGCGGACATCGTCGTCGACGCGCTCATTGCCGAAAATGACGGTGGTGTTGGGCTGCCCGAGCACACCTGCCTGACCTTGCGGCGTGCCGAAGGGACTCGTCGTGACCAGTTCTGGCAGAGCGTGTCCCTTGGCCGCCCAAAAGATGGCTTGCGGCTCGACCCAGAACCGGCGCGACGAGTGCACGATTTCCCAGAAGCTCCCGTAGCGGTAGCAGTCTTCCATGCTACCGATTCCGGCACCGCCACCGAGTCGACTGCCGAGGCCGCCGCAGCTCGTGCAACATGGATCTGTGCAGCAGCCTTCGCACGAGTCGCAGGCGAAGACGCCATCGCTGACCCACTCGGTGCCTCCGGAATGATGGGGGCCGACGACCGGCGCCGGCTGACTGCCATAGTCGCTGATCACGGCGTCCGGGCCATCACTCACGATGACGGCCGGTCCGCCCGGCACGGCTTGAGTCGATCCGTGGACAACAGCGGCGGTCCGCTTGATGCGCGGTTGAGCGATGGTTGCTTGTGGGATCGACGTCGGTTGCGACAGCTCGGCAGATTCGACGGCGCCGTCGACGCTATCGGCACCGGAACGGGCGGCGCTGCCGGCATGGCCAGCCGTTTCAGGCGAGCTTGCATCCTCGGCGGCTGCTTGCTGGTTGTCGTGCTTCGCGTCGAGCGTTTGACGCACGGTCTCGTCCGCGCGAACCGCGGCGCTGATGACGCACGCGCTAACCAGAACTGCCGTCCACCCCAGGCTCTTCACGGCCATGCCTCCTCATCGAAGCTCTGACTTGCAGCCCGAAATCCGCTGCGGGTCCCAACGGTCGAGCACGATGTATCGATTCGTCCGATTCTGCAGGATGTTCCAGCCAAATCAGGACGCACGGCAGGGTTCGACTAGCTTCGCAACTCTGCGCAAAATGCCCTGCCGCCGCGATCGCGAAGGTCCACGAGCCTACTCGAACCCGAGACATAATCTCGCGTTGCGCGCCAAATCTGAGGACTTCTCTGCCGCCGAGAACGCTCGACTTCGAGCCGGTGGTGAGGGTGCGGCTAGGCCGGGAGCAGCCGAGAAGACCGACGGAATAAGGCGATGATCAATCCGCCGTCGCCGTGTAGTGCCTTTATCTCAACGCTAGCACTGCGCGCGAACGTCGACCGAAGACGAGCGGCGGCCGGGCAGGCTAACTGCCGGCCAGTTCTTTGAGAGCCTCGTCGGCTGCTGCCGCGAATGCGTCACTCGCCGTGAGAAGTTCGTCGGAGGTTTTGGACTGTTCCTCACCAGCCGGCGTGACGCCGTTGTCTGCGCGTGACGTCGCAGCGACCTCTGTCGCGACGGCTGCGATGGGCTGCGCAGTCGCGCGCGTGCGCTGAGAACCCAAGAAGCGAGTTGGCGGCGAAGTTGTCGGAATCGTGTCCTGATCGTGAGCGA
>CALKYM010000216.1 GCA_938003525.1 uncultured Planctomycetales bacterium
TACGATGTTGGCCGAGAGGTCACGAATGTCGGCGGCAATATCCACGCCGGTAAGACCGGCGGCAAGGGACACGCCGGTGCCGAGCGCGGTCACATCGTCGCTGTAGTCGCCGAGGACGACCTGGTTGAGCGACTGCCTGAGGTAATCGTCGGCTTCGGCGTTCTCGCCTGCGAAGATTTCGCCGGTGACCAGCGACTGGGCGCTGTCGTAGATTTCGTCAACGAAGAAGTAGCGCAAGCCTGCCCTGAGCCCTTCCCACCACGGATTCACGAACTCGACGTCCGACTGTTGAGTCACCTCCGGCGTGGGCGACGCATCGGATTCGTAGACGAACTCGCCGTCGACGACGGCGAACGTTCGCTCGGTGGGCTGCGGTACCCAGTTCAGTGGTATGTCGACGGTGTCCGGTGGACTCGTCGTGCTGGAGGTCGTCAGCCAGGCTACCGGTTCCAGGCCGGGGCTGACGTGCACCTCGCCGTGCTCGGTCAGCTTGAAGGCGGGTGACGCGTCGTAGACGCGATCGTAGGTCGTGTGCACGCTGTTGTCGGTGACCCGCTCAGTGCCGCCGTTGCGGTCGTAGTCTCCCGCGATCGAGCGGTGCTCCACGTGCGTATAGTCGATCGAGTTGTCGCTGGGAGCATCGACCGTGTCGTACTCCCAGTCGACTTCGGTGCCCGTCTCTTCGGTGAATTGCCCCCGCGTCAGCCGCCGCAGAACCCCGTCCTCGCGGGCATCCGTGTAGATGCCGTGTTCCGTTTCGATTTCGTAGGTCTTGAAGTTCTGCTTGAAGGAGATATCGAACGAGGCAATCGACAGGCCCGTGCCGTCGGTCTCCGTCGTCCGCGTCCGCTCGCGACGGGCATTGAACTGGCCGTTTTGCTCCAGCCCGTCTTCGGTCAGATCGTGGGAGCTCTCGTACTCAGAGAATTCGGTTGTGCCGACGACGTAGTGATAGTCGCTCAAATCGACCGTCGTGGGATCGAACAGCACCCAGAAGCCCAGCTGTTCAAACGGCAGGCTGTCGTTCGTCCCGTCCGCTGTGACGGTTTCTTTGTGCCGACTGAAGGTCTTGATGCGCTGGTGGTCGCCGGAAGTCGTGAAGCGGGTCCAGTCGTCACGTTCGATGTCCGTGGCCACGACGACGCGGCGGTCGACATGCGTGCTGAAGTCGTTCTCGTAGATGTCCTTCTCCTGGATGTCGGAACGGACGGATGCGATCTCCGTGTACGACGGCTGGCCCTCGGCGTCCGTGGTCTCGACGATGGTGAAGGTTTCTACGGTCAGGCCGTCGTGGTGGTGCACGTGCTCGAACAACGTGTTGTTGCTGCGCGTGTTTCGCGACGTCGTAACCGACAGCGTCGTGGTCTTGGTGGGGGTTACCGACTCGTCTTGGATCGTCCGCTCTCCGTCTTCGAACGTGACCGTCGCGTCGGTCGTCGTGCGGTCGGTCACGGAGTCGGCCGTGGTGACGACCTTCTGATCGTAGCCGCCGCTGATCGTTTCGCGCCAGCCTTCGGTTTCCGAACCGCGCACGGTGGTCTGTTCGATGAGCGTGGCCGAGCCGGCCAGGCTGGCCACGGTCTCGTCGTCGGGCAATTCGCCATCGAATGTGAAACTGGTCAGGACGTCGAAGCCGGCGGTGGACTGGGTCCACTGTTTCTTGTTGCCGTTCTTCGAGTTGCTGAAGCTCTCCACGTCGATGTTGGTTTCGTTGGAGCTGGAAAAGTCGACGTCGCCGCTTCGCCGCAATCCGTTCCCCTGATCGCGGAGGTTGCCGTCGAAGTTCGATTGGCTCTTGACGGTGTCCTGGCGGCGAACCGAGCTGCCCTCGCTGCGGGCATCCGACTGTTGAACCACGGCGACGCTGACCGTGATGGACCTCTCGCCGGCGTTGTCGCTTTGGACGTCGAAGTCGTAGGTTCTGCCGGCCGAGGCCTGGTTGATGTCGCCGGAGCCCTCACCGTCATTCGCAATCCGCGTCGAAGCCCGCACGCTCGTCACGACGCGATCCGTCTGACCCGTCACGCGCGTACTTTCCGTTTCCTTGGTATACGCCGTGGCGTGCAGCGTGGCAGAGGAATCGAACGCCACCGCGCTATCGGTGGTGGTATCGTTCCCATCAAAACGAACCGTTGTGGTGACGGCCCCGTTCTGCGCCGACCGCCCGTTGCCGCTGGAGCCTTCGGTGGTGTAGGTCGTGGTGTTGCCGCTCTCGACGACGCGGCGGGCAAAGGAGATCCCGTTGACGGAGATCCGGGCAGTGTCGGTGCTGTCGGCCGTTGCGGAGCGCGTCTTGAGGATGTCATCTTCTGCGAAATACGATCCGGAGGCGGTCCCTTGGCTCGTGAACTTGGCATCCGAGGTACTGGTTTCGAACTCCAGATTCTCCGGCTGAGTACTCTGGCGAACCGTCGTCGACCGGCTACTTAAGTGAGCGTCCAACTCTTCGTCATACGCGCCCGATTGCAGACGGCCGGCGCCGTCGTCGATGAAAGTCTCCGTGCTGTCGCGGCGATAGTCGGAACCGGAACTCACCCTCGAGGAGGAGTCCGTCGTGGTGGCCCCCGACTGAACTGAAGATGTAAGCACGATTAGCGTATCGTTGCTCCCTTCGGCGTGGCGAGTGGTGACTTTGTTCTGCTCAATGTCGCCGTTGTCGTTGCGCACCTGCCCATTGGTCTCTTCGGTCGAAGAGGTTGTCGATTTTGTCAGGCCGAAGCCGGTCGACTCGCCTTCGATGCTCCGAAAATCTGAGGACTTCGTTTCGCTTTCGTGCTTGGTGCGCGACGTTCCATCGAACAGATAGCTTGAATCTGGAGTCCCTTCGCCGAACGACTGAGTGGAGCCGTATTCGCCGCGCAGATCGAGCTCAGTGGCATTGCGTTCCGTGCGATTCGTGCGGAACGGGACCGTGACGTCGCCGCCTTCGCCATCCGGTACGGTCTCCGTTCCGTGCGATTGGCTGGCGGACAAGCTCGTCGCGTTGACTGAGCTCTCGAACGTGCCGGTGGAATTGAGTTCGTCAATCGAACGGACGACCCGGTAATCTGCACTGCCCGAGCTAGCGGCGGTCTCTTCGACGCGCGTTTGCGTGGTATTGTCTTCCGTCGCCGAACTCCAACTGCCTTCTCCCGAGATCGAGGCCTGATAGTCCGAGCTGTAGTTGAGTGTTCCGTCGATGACCACGTAGGAATCGTCATCGGTACCGTCGGCCGTGGCGTTGGTTCGAGCCTTCGAGCTCGCCGACCACGAGGCACTACCGGTGACCGATCCACTCTCGTCGACGTCGCCATAGGTATTGCTGTAATCGGCGCCCGCGCGCGAACTGCCATCGAGGTTGAAGGCCACGTCCTGAACGGCCGCAATCGAGAACGTCTCGGTCGAACCCGAGTCGGAATAGCGAGTCGAGATCGTTCCACCGCTGTTGAAATCGGTGTCGAGAGCAGCGTCGACATCGTAGCTCCAGAATTCGGTGCGGAAAAAGTTCTCGCCTTCGTACTCGGCGTGACCGGATCCCGATTCGCCAACCGTAGACGCGAGCGTCTCGGTGTAGCTGAACTGAGCGTCTGAACTCGAGCCGGTGGTGTAGGCAATCGTCGCGCCCAGTGACGCTTCCAACTCGACGCCGTCAACCCGCGAGAACGAGCCGGAATCTTTGTTGCCGGATCCGTAGTTGTTTTCGTGAGTGCTGGATTCGTCGCGGTTCGAATTCAGGCTGCCGGAGGCATCGATCTGCAGAGTTCCCGTCGCGACCTGGTCGCCGCTGGTGACGGTGATGGTGCCCGTGTTTGACACGTCTTCGATGTACAGCGTGTGCTCGGCCTCGCTGACGTGGCTCGAAGAACTGCTCTCGGCCGTGCGTGACGACTCGCTGCTGGAGCTGAGTCGCCACGTCTCCAGTCGGTTGGATTCCACATAGCTGAACGGTTGCGTCACGAGCCCGTCGGCGTAGGTCGAGCTCGATTCGTCGTAGTCATACGAGTAGTCGCCGAGCGTCACATAGAGGTAGCTGTTGGCCGAACTGTTGCCTTCGGTGCCGCGGGAGAACGTCGCGCTTTCCTTGCGCAGGTAGTCGTACTCCAGCGTTTCGTCCAGCGTGTGCGAACCCACAATATCAATGGTGCCGGTGTCCGTGTAGTTCGCGCTGGCGTGGTATTCGAAGTGATAAGAACCGCTCATGTCGAGCGTCACGGTCCGCACTGAATCCACGCCATCACTCGAATCGCTGAATACGACCTCGCTGTGGTAGTCATCGAAATCGACGTGGTAGACGATGTCGATGATGATCGTGTCAGCGGTGACGACGACAGTCTTGGTGTAGTCATACTCTCCGGTGAGCACACCGACGCCCGTATTGAAGGAAACAATCCCCTGGTCGGTAACCGTTGTCGACTCAACGGCCGGAAGTTGGTTAGGGACGAAGTCGAACGCCGGGCTGGAGAAGTCACCGTCTTCGTCCAAAGTCTCGGCACCGGCGCGATGCAGCAATGTCACGGACCCGATGCCAACATCGATGGATCCGGCGGTAGCACCTGCAATGCCGATACTGGCAGCGAACGCGACCACCGCAGTTTGCGCCTCCGATTCCGCATGTTCGATGGCTGTCAGATCGGCCGCAAAATCCTCGTCCAGGCTGGGATCGGTTGGACCGTCCTGGGCCAGCGTGAACGTCACAGATGCGGAAGACTGGTCTGCAAAGGGGGCGGCCACATAGTCGTTCAACACGCCGTCCCATTCAACGACCCGTGCGCGGACCGTTGTTTGCTGGCCCGAGGGGATGCTGTAGGGAGTCCAGACGAATTGTCCGCTGGCATCGGAGAACGCGAAGCCGTCGACTTCTTCGTCTCCGTCGACGTCGAACTCGACGCGAAGTCCGGCGATCCGACCGTCGTTGAGAATGGTTCCGGAGACGGTTGGATCGACTGTCCCGGAGCCAAGATCGTTGACAAGTCCAAAGCTCAGGATGGTGGCAGTATCGTTATTGTTGAGCAGCGTAACTGCAGCGGTGGAAGGAGTGCCGAAGAGTTCTTGATCATTGTCCGCATCGTAGGCGACGTGCCGCGCTTCCAGCGTGACTGCTTGCCCGATCGGAAGTGACTCTGGCGTGAACTCGAAGCGGCCGACGGCGTCGGCGACAACGCGACGGACTTCGTTTTCGGGACCACTGCCATCGTCGATCGTGATTTCAACGACCGCGTACGCACCATCGCTGCCGCTGCCTACGATTCCTTCGACCGTCGGATTGCTTGTCAGTCCATCGGTGTCAGAACCGGTTCCGGTGCCCGTGTCTTCGATCAATTGGAAGCTGGAGATGCTAAGCGCCACCACGGTCGGCGGAGCGACGACGAAACTCAGCAACTTCCAGCCTCCCGCGACATCGTTGGTTGGATCAACGGCCCTGGCAACGACACTAGCCGAGCCTAGACCGAGCGCGAACGGTGCCAAATCGATGGTGAAGTTGCCTGATCCATCAATAGAGGCAGTTAGCAAAGGGTCGTTCGGAACGAAATCCGTCAGCTGCGTCGGGATCGGTGGGGCATTGTCGTAGTTGCCGAACAGCTGGTATTCGACATGCGTTGATGCCAGTGATGGGGCTACAACCGTCCCGAGAATCTGACCGTCTGTGCCAGCGTCAGGATCGTAATCAAGTTGGTCGACGAGCGGGGCTTCTTCCAGCAGGAAGCTAATCGTCAGGTCGTTTTCCGAGGCGACTTCTTCGCCCAAGTAACCGCTTTCGAACACCCTGGCCGTCAAGAACTGTTGTTGGGTAGAGGCAGACACATCTCGTGCCAGGTAGAGGAAACTGCCGTCCTCACGAGTAACCGCCGAACCTTCGAATACTCCGTCTTGATCATGATCGAACTGGACGACTAGTCCTCCAAGTACGCCGTCATTGTCAATCTGACCCGAAAACACCGGCAGCGGTCCGTTGTGGACGCCGTTGGAGGACAGGGAGCCCTGCTCCAACTGCAATGACACGAGCGTCGGTGCATCGTTCTCATCCACATCAAGCGTGAAACTCACCGGAATCGTATCAGTCCATTGGCCAAGCGACGGCGATGCAAAGAATGGGTCCCACAGGCGATAACGCACGTGCAGTGTCACGCTCTCCAGGTCGTTCAGATCGGACGGTGTCCACTCGAAGGTACCGTCGCTTGCTACGGGCACGCTGGCAGCTACTGTGGCCCCACCATCCTCCGAGAACTCGATGGACAGTAGAGGCGATGCGAAGTCAACTGAGCCAACGACGCGCGGATCTGCAGTTAGTCCATCCGCATCATTCTGGCCCGTGTCGTAGGCGAGCCTGAAATCGCTGATGACTGGTGGAGTACCGGGCAGCGGATCTGGAGCGTAGTTGAAACTAGCGAGTGACTGCCAATCTCCCTCTATCAGGTTGGTGGCCGTTGGGTCCGAGAGGAGTGCGCGGACGTCGAGATCAACAGCGCCAGCGGCGAGGTCAACCGGTGTATAGACGAAGAATCCACTTGGGTCGGACGTAGCGTAGCCATTGGTGACCCGGGGGCCCGGTCCGACAACGACGGCCACCTCGACGGTCGCGGCCGCGCCGAAGCCGTCAACGGTTACTCGCCCGGAGATCTGTCCACTGCTTGTATCGAGGACCTTCAGGTCGCTGACGAAGGGAGCCTCGGTACTTGCGAAAAAGAAGTCGACCGCGGCGCTCCACTCGCCGGCAACGACTTCCGCCTCCGCGAGCGCGACTCCGCGTGCACGAATCGAGTTCGCGCCATAGGCCAAGCGCAGGGCATCGTAGCTGAAGTTCCCCAAAGCGTCTGCTGTCGTCGATCCATCTACTAGTCCGTCGCCATCGTGGTCGAATTCGACCGTGAGAACGCTGACCGACTCGTGTCGCGTGACGTTGCCGATGAACGTTGGCAGAGAAGCGATCAGGCTGGTGCCATCGCCTTGATCAAAGGCAAGCTCCAGCGCCGTGACGGTCGGTGGCGGCGTTGCCAGTAGCGTGAACGTGAAATCAGCCCATTGGCCGGTGAGTTGCTGAGTGCCCGTATACGGATCGACGGCCCTGACGCGCAGCGTGACGGTGCCTGGGCTTAGATTTGTCGGTGAGTAGTAAAACGCTCCGCCGGCATCCGTCACGGCGATGCCGTCGGCGATCCCGTCGGCATCGTGATCCACTTCGACGGTCAACGCGTAGAGATCGGAAGTGCCGTCCGACTCGACTATGCCTTCAATGGCCGGATCCGTTGTTTCTAAAGGCGCCGCTCCACCGACTTCATTGGCCAGCGCGATGTTGGTGACACGAGGAGCGGGATCGATGAGCGTGAACTCTAGTGACTGCCAGTCTCCTACGATGGTCTGAATCCGCTCGATGGTGCCATTCGCGATGTCGAGATCGTCATCGACCAGCTCGTATCGAACGACCCGGGCCTGAATGGTGAGGTCACCTGGCGGGAGATCATTGAAGGTGTGCGAAAATGGGTAGACCCCAAAAAGACCCTCACCGGCTAAGACGGTTTCGTCGACGACTCCGTCGCCGTCGATATCGAATTCCACTACCGGATCTTGTGCCGCCGTGGCGCCCGACGTTGTTGCCGCAGACAGGTCGCCTTCGATCGTCGGCCTTGACGTGTTGTCGTCACTAATTGTCCATCCACTGTCGATGCTGGGCAGAATCGGATCGTAGGTGACATTGGTCGTCTGCCACGCGCCGAAAACATAGCCGGAATCGTCAAGGGCAACCGGCCGGAGATGAATAGATACGCTGCCCGGTTCAGCGGGTAGCTCGGGGTGATACGTGAATCGATAGTCCTTGGTGTTGAGTCCGAGAGACACGAACTGCACGGAGACTGTCGCTTCAACCGTCCCATCACCGTTGACGTCGACCTCGACATACTGTAGCGACAGGTCCTTGTCGGCAGATGCGATGCCCATGATCGTAGGATCGAAAGGATTGCCAGGATTTACCTTGCCGAGGTCACTGAGGTACAGTCCGCTTGAGATGCTGGCAAACGTGATACTGACCGGCGATGTCGACGCAAGACGCGGTAGCTCTGCTCCGGTGGCGTAATTCCATTCTCTCACTTCGGCGGAGATGTCGTATGCGCCGAACGGCAGACCAATCGGCGTAAACGCGAAGGTACCATCAGTGCTTACCGGCGTGCCGCCGATCGGTTCGCTTGCGCCATCGACGAAGAACTCGACGATCAGATTGGCCGTGCCATCGGCATCTGTCACGGTACCAGTGATAGTGGGGTCGTACGTGCTGCCGGAGTGGCTGATGTTCAGGCTCGTCGCCTGCTGGGCGGATAAGAGCGTGAATCCATAGAACGCCGACACGGACGCGGGATCGCCGTCACGCGTTATCTGTTGCCAGCCGCTGTCCAATTGCGTTCCGGTAGCCGGATCATATTCCAGAACTCGCGCGCGAATGTCCCAACTTCCGATCGTCAATTCCTGAGGCAAATACAGGAAATCCCCGTTCTCATCGGAGACCGTTGTCCCGTCTGGAACGAGGTCTCCATCATGGTCAAACTCAACCGTCAGGAAGCTGACGCCGTTGTCGTTCTGCAGGCGACCAACCAGCGTCGGATCCGTGGTGACCCGATCAAGTACCTCATAGCCTAGACCGACGTTGCCCGTATCGTGCAGGAGTTCGAAACGCGATATGGATGGGGCGGCGTTGTTGATCACGTCCCAAGTAAGGCTGGCCCAATCGCTCAGAGTGACATACGAGTCACCGTCAATTTCGCCAGGCACGACGCCGGCCAGCTGAACGCGCACCGTCGTCGTGACGGGAGAACCGCCACTAAGTAGCAGGTTCTCTGGGGTAAACTCGAACTGCCTCAGCCCGCCGACCGGCACCTCGGCCTCTGCTACGCCGTCACCATCGTAGTCGAACCGAAGGACGAGCCCGGAGGCCTCAGTTGGCGCGCTGAATGCACCGATCAGCGTAGGATCGACTGCCTGAAAACCGCCGCTCCCGTTCGCTTCACCGGACTTCAGTTCAAGTGATTCAATGACGAGATCCGAATCCGGGTCGATCGTGACGGAATACGGTGCCGAGTCCGCATAGGATGTCGCGCCGTCGTAGGAGGGCTCGAAGATGCGGACTATGATGTCGTTAGCACCGGTGGTATGCGATTGCAAGGCGTACTCGAACTCGCCCGCCGCGTTCGTGATCGCCGAGCCGTCAGGCAACGAACTCCCGTTCAGGTAGAACTCCACCAAAAGGCCTTCCACGTTGCCGTCATTGGCGATGCTCCCGGAAACGGTTGGATCCAGTGATGGAGTTGCGGGATTCGCGAGAGAGAGGGAAACAACTGCCGGAGCATCGTTCTCGCTCAGATCGACCGCGACGATCGTCTCCTGCCAGGCCGTGACTTGATCGCTGATCAGATCGTCCCAATCGATTTCGAAGTCGCTGTTGGACCACTCGCCATCGAAGTCAGACTTGTCCGGCGTAAAGATCGTGTCGAACCAAGCATCCACGACGACGGGGTCCCACGACTGGGTAATCGGATCGTAGCCGGTTGTGTACCACTGGGCATCTAGTAGGCCATCGTCGAACTCCGCAGGGCGGTGCACGAAATCGGGTGCGCGCACTCGGGAGCGGATGGTGAACACATCTCCATCGGTAAGTCCAGCCGGAAGGTAGCGGAACTCACCGGTGTCGTTCGGCACGGTTTCCCCGTCGACGATGCCGTCGCCATCGTGATCGAACTCGACGGTCAGCTGCGAATAGCTGCCGGCATATGTGACTGTTCCTTCAAGGGTCGGGTCGCTGGTCTCGCCATTGCTCGCATCTGCTCCGCTCCCTGTGTCGAACGCGATCGTGGCCCCGGCGTAACTGTTGATTGCCAGAGGGAACGGTGCCAGCGCAAACGTCATCGAAAGCACAGCACTATTGTCGAAGAGGAGTTGATCGCGCAGGGGGGCTGTGACAACCGGCAGCGTGTCATCCCACTCAACGGCGCGGACGTACAAGGTGTACGACGTCTCAGCTTCTAATCCGGCCGGGGTGAACTCGAATTGCCCAGCATCATCCGGCGCAGCCACGCCCGCCAACGTGTCAAAGTGACCGGTTGCAACATTGATGGGTGCAAACGAGAACTCAATCGCGACTACGTCAAAGCCATCGTCATTGATGACCGTGCCCCACACGGTTGGGTCGGCTAGGTCGCCGCCTGGGTTTGGGTACAAGGGACCGATGGAAGTCACGCGTGGGGCGTCGTTCGCCGCTTCATCGTAAACTAGGGGCAATGGGTCGAGATGCGTTGACTGCGGGTCGTCGAGCCACGGGCTCTCCAGCAGTTGGTCCCGATAGCTATCCCACTCAGCGACGCGCGCGTCGAGCAGACCGCCTGGCAGAGTGCTCGGCTTGATGGGACGATACCGGAACTCACCCAGTTCGTCGGTGATGGCGACTCCATCAACATTGCCGTCATTGTCGTCATCGAACTCGATCGTCACTCCGCCCAAGACGCCATCGCTGTGGCTAATGGAGCCGACAACCGTCAGCGCGCTGGTGATTCCATCGGAATCGCTTACGCCCGTGTCATGCAAGAGCGCCAAGGACTCGATTCTTGGGGTCTCGTTCAGCACCAAGGTGTACGTGTAGGCAACAGTGTCCGAGGAGAAGTCTCCGAACTCCGCTTGCTCATGAGCGATAAACCACACAGATACGCTGACTAGACCGTCACCATCCGTATCGAGCGCGGCGAGGTCCCTTTGCGCATAGAGGAAATCTCCAACTTCGTCGGTAGTGACTTCGGCAATGGGATCTGGACTCCCGATGTCGGGGTCCTGGTCGTAGATGGAGACGCTCAACCCCTGGACTGTTCCGTCGGGGTTCGTGACCGTCCCGACGACGATGGCATCGCTCGATTTCGGATCGCCGCTTGTCCCCAGATTGTTCAACAGCTCGACTGTGAGGCTGGGCGGATCATTTGCCAGGGGGTCCGGCGTGATCGTCTCCGGTGCCGTCACGGCGCTGTAGATCCACGTGCCACTCGTCGGATCCCATTCTTGCGCCTTCAAGACGAACGTAAGCGGCGGCGGCGGGCTGCCAGGTGCAAATTCCAAGTCCGACGCTTCGAACACGAACGTTCCGACAGTCGGATCGAGTTCGGAGGGAGTCGCGCGAACACTGTCGTCGAACGTGCCGTCGTTCTCGAAGTCAATCAAGATTTCGACGTCTCGTGCGCTTCCGTCGTTGATGACTGTACCCGTCAGGGTCGGATCGATCGTCCTCCAGTCTGAGTCCGTGCCAACCCCAACCGTGTCGTGAAGCAGCCCAAAAGAAGTGATCGTTGGGGTTAGATTCACCTCCTCAACCGATACCAGGATCACGTGCGATCTGCGCAGAGCGGGATTGCCATCATCCGTTACCTGAATCGTGATTTCATAGGGATCGGCCGAGTCTTGATCCTCAGTGGGTGTCCAACTGAATCGCTCCGGGTTCTGAGGGTCGTGGAACCCGGCACCCGTTGGGGCTCCAGGAGCGACGCTGTATGTCAGGCCGCTCCCCCCTGAATCGCTGGCGACGACGTCGAACGCAAGTTCGATGCCCTCGTTCACTTGATACTCATCGGGTGCAACGAGTGTCCCGCCTACGAGATTGTCGAGCATGGAAATCGACGGCGCCGCGTTGGGTGTACCGACATCGACAAAGATCGTTTCAAAGTCACTTGTCCCGGTTCCCGACAGATCGGTCACCACGACGGTCACTGAGAGGGTGCCCTCCGGGCGCCCTGCTGCGGGCCACTGCAGGCGCGCGGAGCCTGGCCCATCGTCGACGATCACTAAGCCGCTGGGCACGCTGCCGGCAAGCGCGAAAACGAGCTCGCTCGCCAGCCCATCCGGGTCGGTAGCAGAGATAGAAACGTCGAGATCGACGCCACCGGCTACAGCCTGATTGCCGATCGCTTGCAGGACCGGAGCGTGGTCGTGTTTGACCAGCAACACTGCATCGGCGAAGGCGGTGCCGTCGGCTCCGGCATTTGACAACTCGATGCTGAGCGTGCCCTGGGCACTCACAGAGAAGACGTCTCCCAGGCGTTGCCACCACTGGCCCGCGACCTCTTGGCTTTGCGGGAAGACTCGCTGATTCACAAACAGCGGACTACTTACCACTCCATCCGCATTGACCTTGAATTGGGCATTGCTCGCCCCCGTCGGCGAGCTGGCAGCGTCCACATCATCTGGATCCGGCTGCCAGGTTACCAAGACCTCGTAGTCGCCAGCCTCCAGGTCGGCAAACGTCCAAGTCGCAGTGTGAAGACCGGATTCTCCTTCCGGCCCCACCTGCCTCTGTGTCGTGTTAAAGCCGCCCTGAAATACAGATGGTGCCCACGACGCTCCGGTCTCCGTGTATTCAGCGTCATCCTGGTCGACGACTTCTGGCGCATCGAACCCGCCTTCCGCCAATAGGATGTCGGAGCCGCCGCCGCCGTGCAGTGTGTCGGAACCGTTGCCTGCCTCGATCACATTGTCGGCCAGATTGCCGGTGATCGCGTCGTCGAAGGCAGTTCCAATGATTCGCTCGAGTTTGGCCGCTCCACGATAAGACCCAGATTCGTAGTCGGCACCTGCAATGAGCAAGGTTACGAGTGCGTTCAGTGATTGGGTGGATGACTCCTCATCTGGCAACACGAAATTCGCGATACCTGCATCCAGCCCGCTGAAATCGAGAGTGTCATTGCCCTGCGGCACACCGAGCGACTCCGGCAGAACGGCAACGTCGCCTAGATGCCCCGGACCGAAGATGTAGACGTCATCGCCCGCACCCTCATAGAGATTGTCGCGGACCACCCCGTCATCGCCTGGAGACGAGACACCGACGTAGTACCGGTCGTTACCACTCTCTCCAAATAGGTGTCCGGTCCCGCTGCCCGCGTAAAGTTCATCGTCTCCCAGCGCGCCGAAAAGCGACGCGATGCCGTCGTCCGCATATAGGTGGTCGTCACCGGCATCGCCGAACAACTGATCGCCGCCACCCGAGGCGTAGAGCGTGTCGTTGCCACCTAGGCCGCGGATCGAGTTGGCGGCCGCGTTGCCACGCAGATCGTCGGAGAACAATGTGCCGATGAGATCTTCCAGCGCGCCGCCATCGTCAATCTGTAGCGATACACTGCCGTCATGAGCCACGGCTTGTATCGCGCCGTCGTCGCTTAGATCGACCGAGATGCCGAACCCACCGGACCACGCCGAAAAGTCCAGCGTATCGATGCCCGCTGGATCGATGATCGTGTCGAACTTGTTCTCTCCGGCAAGCGCAGCAGCGTTGCTGATAAAGAACAAGTCGTCATCGTTGCCCCCGTCGAGCGTGTTACCAGCGGCAACGCCGCTGCCGCCGCCATCGAGGCGATCGTTTCCGTCTTCTCCGTAAAGTAGATCGGCGCCCGAGCCGCCGAACAGTTCGTCGGCCTCCGCTCCTCCCCAGAGCGTATCTTCGCCCTGATTGCCGTACAGGAGATCCTGTCCACCTCTTCCTGTCAGGGTGTCATCACCCTCTTCGCCATATAAGTGGTCGGCATCGCCGGCTCCGTCGACCACGTCGTTGCCGCGCCCACCGAATATCGTGTCGCCCTCGTTGCCCCCGTTGAGCGTGTCGGAAGCATCGCCACCGAACAACAAGTCCCGTCCTTCTTCACCCCGAAGATCATCGCTTCCCGCGCCCCCAAGAAGCGTGTCGTCGCCGTCTCCCGCGTAGAGCGTGTCATCGCCATCGCGTCCATCGAGGAGATCCGCACCGCCCTCGCCGAAGAACCAATTCGCAGCGGCGTTACCATGCAACGTGTCATCGAAAGGCGATGCGAACGCAGACTCCAAAAATCCGCCTTCGGCCGTTAGTACGAGCGCCCCAAGAGCCGACATCACTGTCGTCTGCATCAAGTCGAGATCGACTCCCGCCCTGAAATCTCGGAAGTCAAGCGTGTCGCCGATTATAAACGCAGAGCCAGATTGCTCGACGATTGTGTCGTGGCCTAAGTCGATCGAACTATCGCTTCTGGAGAAGATATAAACGTCGTCGCTCTCACCACCCTCCAGGACGTCGTCACCCAGTTGGCCCTCCAGCCCATCA
This sequence comes from uncultured Planctomycetales bacterium, assembly GCA_938003525.1. GTDB lineage: Bacteria > Planctomycetota > Planctomycetia > Pirellulales > JAEUIK01 > CALKYM01. The sequence continues at coordinate 14,063 of CALKYM010000216.1, forward strand.
GACCCGCCGCCACCAAGGAGCGTGTCGTCTCCGTCACCTCCGCTCAGGACATCGTCACCGAGACCACCAATGAGGCTGTCGGCGAAGCCGCTTCCGACGATGTCGTCGTCGCCGTCGCCGCCGGACAGACTTGCGCTGGCCAGCGCGAATCCGTTCGCGAGAGTAACTTGGCTGAGATCAATGCTGTCGTCTCCGGCGAGCCCGTCTACCGATATGCCGCTGACGGCCGTCACCGGTACGTCTTCTCCGCCCGGGCGGCCATCAAACAGTTCGACGCCATCTTTGTTCACGATGACGTAGTTGGTTCCCGAGACGTCAACGAAGTCGACTGCGATCACATTGCTCGATGCGTCTCCGACGATATTAAGCGTTCCCGAATCGAAAGTGACGGTCACGGTGTCGCTGTCATCGAGGATGCGTCCCCTTGCCCTATTGACTGTCAGCAGCGCCCCGGTCGCAGCTGTCAGATCAACAAAGAACGACTCATCACTCTCGAGCAATAGATCATCGTGTATAGGCACGACGATCTGCTGGATAGATGCGCCGCCAACTGTGAATGCGACACTGCCTGTGGAGATCAGGTAGTCTCCATCCGTCAGAATGGCAGCACCGATGGCCGAGTCGTCGACCGTTGTAAAGCTCACATCGAAGTCGTCGTCGAACGCATTGAATGGATCGATGAGCGTGACGTCGAACGTCGCAGCTCCCAAGGGATCATCTTCAGACACCGCCGGCGCATGGTTGATTGCAACGCGCGGCAGATCTTCTGGGCGTTCCCCCGGGTCACCATTGATCGCCGGATCATCGTTTACAACATCCGGGTTGCTGATCGTTTGCGATCCGGGCAACAGCTCGTCAACGCCGTCACCGCCGTAGAGCGTGTCGCGTTCGCGCTCGTGAAATGGATCGAATTGCGCACCGTAGAGAGTATCAGCACCCAAGCCACCGTAGAGAAGATCGTTGCCCTCGGCACCATCACCGATGTCGTCTCCGCTACCGCCATAGAGTGTGTCTGGGCCATCTTGGTCAAACGTGCTTCCAACCGGTTCTTGAAGTACGTCGTTGCCCGCACCGCCAAAGACCTGATCGGAGTCAGTACCACCGCTCAACGTGTCGTTGCCGTCAACCCCCCATATCAGATCGTTGCCCTCTCCGCCGTCGATGACATCGTCGCCGCTTCCCCCCTCAATGTAGTCGGCGCCTTCGGCGCCATCGATCTGGTCGTTCCCTCCCATGCCGAAGAGGTGATCGTCTCCTTTCCCGCCATCAATCGTGTCATCTCCGGACGTGCCGATAATGGTGTCGGGCAGATCACTGCCGACGAAACTGGCCATCATCGCGGCGCCACCACCGGCACCTCCGTCACCTTCAAGGGCGAAGGTCGTTGGCCCTAGCGCTTCCGCAGCTGATTCCTCTCCGGTTGTGGTGATGCTCGACGAAGACTCGATCGCCGAGAAGCCCAGGCTGCCAGAAGCACTAGTCTCCGCAACCAACCATAGATCAGTGAGGCGCTCGTCCAGCCGCGGCAGCACGTCGCGGACGATTTCGTCGCGCACCTCAAGGGCTGTTTTCACATCGAGGTGCTCAAGCGCCCAGTCGCGCAGCGAGTCGCCGAGTTGCGACAGAGCAGTCTCGTAGTCCTTTACGCGATCGACTTTCGCCGCTAGCGCGCTGCTCTCCAACAGCGCAGAGGCGCCGACGATGCTGCTCGCAACAAAAGCATCTTTCGTGTCCAGCACGAGCGCCACGGCCGAGTTTGCGGTGGCTTGCGGTACACGCGTCGAGAGTACAGAGGATAGCTCCTGCGATGCGAACGAGGCCAAATCGTCTAAGACATTTGGTGCATACGCGCTCTCCAATACCTCTTTTTCAACGCTGCCAGTAGCAATCTCAGTGCTCTTCAGAGACGAAAACGTTTTGGCGTCAACGCCAGACAGGTCAATGAGGTTGCCGAATGGCCCACCACTAACTGCAAGGTGCTCAACTTTGTCCGCTGACACCGGACCTGAATCGGGATCAGTGTCATTTACCTTTACGAATCCAGCATCAGTCGTGATTACGATCGGGTCGCTCCAGTCGGAGCTCACCTTGAGGAGGCCACCGTCGAAGAAGGCGGCCACGGTTAGCAGCTGCCGCTGTTCAAGAGGTTCCAGCTGAAACGTCCGTGTCGTACGTCGGCGCGAGTTGCGTCGTCTTCTTGGCATTGCAGTTCTCGGTGTGCGGGCTGAATCTAAGTTGTGGTTGACTGCTTGGACGATCTATCTGGCATATTTGCCTGCTGCGACGGCTAGCGTGCCTTATCCGTGAAAGCGTCATGACCCCATGTAGCGCGCGCTCCACATGGTTCCCGTGCCTGTTCGCCGTTCTTGTGATTACGTTCCGTGTCGAGTCCTGAAGAATTGATGCGATTCGGCTGCAAGGCGGTGAGCAGTCGATGCCGTGAAATGTCGACATGGACATCGGCGCGTCAGCCGGCGGCAAGTCTGTACAAAGATCCGCGCTTGTTGCCACGTTGCCAACCGACTCAGCTGTCCACAGATTCCAGTGACTCGAGGACGGCGGCGGCTAGCAGTGCTGTTTCGTTTAGCGTTGGCTGGGGCACGGTTGCGCGAATCCCTTACACGTGGAAAATTTCACTCGAACTGCATCGCTGTGATATACTAAACACCTTGTAGCTTTTACCAAATCTCGTGACGAAATCCACATTTTTTCTGGATGGCCATGGTGACCCGGCCTGCACCCAACCGGGCCACCAAACCAGCTGGAGTGGTTCCCGTAAATTCAACTTGAGCGACCACATTTCGATGTAAGAAGAAAATTTCGCCACACTTCGGACAAGTACTTGAGCGGCGCTCGGATACGGCCACAATCGCGAGTTAGCGCTATCGGAGCAGTTAGCTAATCTCGAGACCCGGATGCACAAGACGACAACCTGGCCGCCAGGGAGTTCGCTTCAACTGGCCAGGCTAGCCTGGCCAGTTGAAACCCAAAATCTCAACCTACCGCCGGTACAGAAAACGGT
>CALKYM010000217.1 GCA_938003525.1 uncultured Planctomycetales bacterium
CAACTTCATCACGCTCGTCGTCGGGCCGATGAAACCGGCCGAAAAGTAAGCCCGATCGCCGGCTTTCGCGCTAAAAAAAGAGCGGGCCGTCCGATGAGCGTCTGCGGGACGGACTTCGTGCTCAGGCGCGGAGATCCGCGGCAAACATTGGCAGCGCTGGCCGCCAAGTCAATGTACGGGCCATTCGTTCCTAGCGCCTCCGTTCCAATAGCCGCTAAGCTAAACCCGTCGGTAACTGGTCGACCGCAAGCAGCCAATCGCGCGTGATCGCCCAACACATCGGGCTACGAGAAAGCTCCCCGGCGAGGACTCGAACCTCGGACCCAGCGGTTAACAGCCGCTTGCTCTACCAACTGAGCTACCGGGGAAGGGTAGCAAGCCGCTCATCCTATGATGCCGCCCCGAGGTCGGCAAGATGGGTTCGGGTGCCTGTGAACAGGGCGCCTGGGCCTCAGTCGCCCTCCGGCGGCGCCTTCTCTTTTTCCAGGATGACGCAGTTGCCGGGCTGGCGGAATTCGACGCGCGACATGAAGTTGCGCATCAGCATGATGCCGCGGCCCGAGGGCGTTTCCAGGTTCTCTTCGGCCGTGCAGTCGGGCACTTCCTCGGGCGTGAAGCCGGGGCCTTCGTCCGAGACCTGGATGCGAATCATCTCGGCAAAGATCGCGCACTGCACGTGCACTTGTTTGGCCGAGTCCTTGCCGTTGCCGTGCTTGATGGCGTTGGCCAGCGCCTCTTCCAGCGCCAGGTGAATGCTGAAGATATCGTGAGCGATCCAGTTCTGCCGCTCGAGCTCAGCCAACACCTCTTCCACTACCTGGCGGCCGGCCGCCGGATCGCTGGCGATCGAGCGTTTGGTCTGCCACGTGGCGGCGTCGTGCTGCATATGCCCCCACACCTGTACCCGGTTCGGGCGAATTGCTCGCGGGCCCCCGTCCGCGAGGCATCGGTTCGCGACTCACATCTCCGCGAACTCCGTCTCGCCAGGGCCGCTCAAAACGCAGCCAACGCGTCGGCCTCGTCATCGCGGATATCGAACAGCTTGTTGAGCCGGGTGATCGCGAAAACTTCGTAGATCTCCGGGCGAATGTTGCACAGCTTGAGCGTGCCGCCGTTGGCTTTCACCTTCTTGTCCAGCGTAATCAGCTTGCCCAGCGCGGCGCTCGACAGGAAATCGACGCTCGTGAAATTGAGCAACAGCTTCTCGCGGCCGTCGCTTTCGACCAGCCCGAACAGCTCTTGCCCGAGCTCCTGAATGTTGGCCTCGTCCAGAATCTTACGATCGACGAAATGCACGACGGTCACATCGCCAACTTCGGATACTTCCACCCGACGGTGAACGGCCATGAATCACGCTCCTGAGCAGTCGCAGATCGCCGCACGCGCGGCGCAGCAGATCTGGGTTCCCATCTCGGACATTCCGGCCCGAGAATTCGGCCGTCTCAACAGGCCGGGTCCCTCAACCGACACCCGGACCGACGGGTTGAAATCGCCGCAAAGTCTTTGCCCAAATGTTATTGGGCGCCGAGCAACTGTCAAGCGCGCGAGCTGCCCTGCGGCCGGCCGCTAAGTGCCTCGAACCAGAAGGGTTGCGAATCGTCGCTAGCGCAACGGTTGGCCGCCGAGCGCTTCGACACTCGCGCGGCTCTTCCGGGTGGCGCGCGAGATGAGCAGATAGTTGCGGCCCTGAAACTCGGTGATCGTGCCCGAGATTGACCAAAACACCGTGCCGCGCGCTTCGTGCGTCACCTGCAACACCCGTTGCAGGTTCAAGTTCTCCAGCACAACCACAGGCCGACCGCCGCGCACGGGCCGAAACGCGACTCGTGCACCATCGGCGTGGAACTGCCCGAGCTCGTCGTTCCACTGGTCGCCCTCGCGCAATAGCGGCCCTTCAGGAATTGCTGCGGACGGTTGATCAGCTTGCTCCGCCTGATTGTCGACAGCGGCGTTCTCAACGACCGGCGCGCTGAACGTGCGGCGGCCGCTGCCTTCTTCAGCTGCGATGGGCAAGGTAACCAGTAAGCTCACGGCCAACAGCGCCATCACGGCAGCGGCGGCAGAGTGCCAATCGCGGTACGGCGGGTGGCTACTCGATGGCGGGCTCTGCATGGTGGCTCCAGATGCTGGCTAGCGCGCGGCGGGTGCTCCATCTCGATTCATCGACTCCGCGGGCCGTCGCTCCGCAGTCGAAGCGCCGGCGCGATGCTGGGGGAGCGCGTGGAAACAAGGTGGCGAAAACACCACATCCGTGCGGTTTTCGCGACGCCGGGCAGCGGGGCTCTGCCGCTTCATGCAAGCAGTGCTGGGAGTCGCAACCCGTGTTGAGGACGGAGTTTTGACCGGCTGCTGGCGCCCTGCTGTGATGGAGGAACGCTGCTTGCACTTCAGGCCGGCATCGACTTCGCCGGTCTTGGGCTGTTCTCTCTCACCACGGTTTACCCCACGTGCTGTCTCATCCTTCCATCGCGCTCAGACTGTTGTGGGGCTTCACGCTGATCGGACAAGCTGCGTGGGCAGCGGAGCCGGTCGAAGTCGAAGTTGCCAGTGGCCGCACGTTCGTCGCGCTGGTCGATGCACGCACCGACGAGCAGCAGCTCTGGTTGCGATTCGAGCGCGGGCAGTCGCAATTGCTGCGGCCGATCGCGTGGGAGGCCATTGTCGCGGCGCATCAAGACGGTCGGCCGTTGAGCAGCGAACAACTTCAAGCCCTGGCGACGACGCGCGAGCGCTCCGCGAGGCGCGCGTCGCCGCAGCCGGCGAGCGGAACGTCAAATCAGCCGGCAGTACCAACGGTCGGTTGGCTCGCGCTCGATGCGTACCTGGCCAACTGGGACCAAGACGCGAATCCCGATGGTGTGATCGTCGAGGTGATGCCACGCGACGAGCTTGGCTCGATCGCACCCGTCCGCGCCACCCTGGAAGTTGAGCTGTACGCCTTGCCGCAGGAGCGTGTGCGTCGGGTGAAGCACGTGCGTCGCATCGGGCGTTGGGTGCGGCGGCTCGAACCCGATGACTTCGGGCACTATGGCGCGCCGGTGCGACTGGCGTTCCAGGCAGTGCAGCCGGAGTTCGATGAAGGCGTCGAGCCAGTCGGGCTGGTGAAAGCGCGGCTCGTTGTCCCAGGGCAGGGCGTGTTTGACGCGAGCCGTGCCGACGTCCGGATCAGGCCCTACAGTGGATTTCGCGATCGCCTGGAGCAGGCCACCGGAAGTCGCTTCGTGCAGGGCGAATTGACTGTCCCTGCTGGCGATCGAATGGGGCGGTAACGCCGATCAGGATCCGCCCGGTCGCGGCATCGCCAGGCTGTGGAGCACGAGCACAGCCCCGATTGAGCCGACCGCCCAACCGAGCCACTCCGGCACGCGCAACACCTTCCGCGGAGCCGCCGGACCCAGGTTGGGCAGGAACTGCCGCATGTTCAACGGGTCCGACTCTTTGGTCGCCGTACGCTTGGCGATCTCGGCAGTGGCCTGTTCGGTGAGCACGAACGAATCGACGAGCCGAAACTGGACGCCCATCAGCAGCAGCAACAGGCCCGCGAGAAAAAACTGATTGCGGTTGATGTCCATATCGGCGCGCCTCGAGTGAGGGGAAACGGTTCGTCCGGGTGACGGGGCGCGTGGCGTCGATCATCGTTGTCGAAGCCGCGGGAAGCGCGGCTCGCAATCGACACGCAATCGCCCGATTCGCCCGGTTCATGTATCGATCGGCGCCCGCGATCCGCTGCACCGTTGCCACCGCCTGCGCGGCTCGTTTCATCGGATCGCGCGAGAGCTCTAGCGAATGTGCTGATCGCGTCGATAACCTTCGGAGCACTCCCCCAACGGAGACGACGTTCCTGCGAATGCTCCGGTGTAAACGCGAAGTGCAGGTTGTACGGATGCGACCAGCGAGTCAGTCGCTCGTCGGGGGATTCACTCGGGGGCGAACTCGACGCCCTCGCCGGCCAGCGACTCCCAGCGAACAGTAGGCTGGCCCGCCGCCCAGGCCATGCCGCGCAACAGCAGCAGGCGGTAGAGAGGATCTTCAAACGTCCACGTGTAGTGGCCGTTCACCGAGCAGAAGACGCGGCCTTCATGCACGCGGTGCGTCCACGTCATCGGACAAGCCTGGCCGGACTCGTGCGCTTGCGCAACAACGTCGACGCCAGCGGGATCGCCCGTCAGTGCCCAGTACGTTTCGTCGACCAGGTTCAGCCGCGTTAAGCCGTGCGCGAAGCCGGCATCGGCGTCATCGGCGATCTCCAACTTCAGCGGGCCGTGACGAAACTGCAACTCGGGGCGACGGCCTGCCAGGCCGAAGCGCTCTGCCAGTTTCTGGGGATCGCGGTCTTCAACGATCGCCGAGTGAATCGCCACCACGCCGCCGCCACGTGCCAACTGTGCGTCAAGCCCGGCGTATTGTTCTTCGCTCCAATCGTGATTCCAGAAGTAGAGCACGATGACGTCCGCAGCGGCGAGCTGTTCTTGCGATGGCCAGCGGTGTGCCGTGCTGACTACTACGCCGGGCGCACTATGCAAGAGCCGCTCCCACTGCGCTTGCCACCAGGGATAGTCGTGTTCCTGCGGACCGTGATCCTTGGGGCCGGCCACGAGGCAGATCTGCACGTCGTCCCATTGCGGCTCGCCCGCGCCCGCTTGCGGTTGCAGCGCAGCCCGCAACTCGCTGCGCCGTCGTAGCGGCGGGCGCTGATCACTGATTGGGACATCTTGCGGCATGAAGTGCACGGACCACAGTAGAGGCTAAGCGTGCGTCGGGACTATCGACGCGGCCGGACGACAGCACGACGTCGTGTGCCATCCTGCGCGGGTAGTATTCGTGTTGTGCGAACCTTGGGCAACCGCCGCCGTCCAAAATCATCCAGCAACTACGGGGCTGCCGGTGTTTGGCCGGGCTGCGACTCGAGCGCGGGACACGCGGCCCGGGCGGCGGCGTACACGTCTTCGACACTGATCGCGCGCATGCAAACGTTGTCCCGGCAGGCCGACTTGCGGTGATTGAAAGCGTGCAGACACGGGCTGCAGGCCAGCCCCGCCCACAACGAATGATTGTGTGGTGACAGAGGACTATACAGCCGCGGCGTCTCGGGACCGAAGATCGAGACAATCGGAATCTCGGTCAACGCCGCCATGTGAGCCGGACCGCAGTCGCTGGTAATCAGCAAGTCGGCCAACGTGAACAGCACGACCAGGCTCCGCACATCGGCCGTTTCGCCCGCCAGCGAGAGGGCCCGCTCGTGTGATATCTCGCCAGCCAACTCCTGCGAAAGCTCGCGCTGTTCGGGAAGGCCCGTCAGAACAATCGTTGCCTGGGGGTGGTCTGCCAGAATCCGCTGGCCCAACGCGGCGAAACTCTCCCGCGGCCAGCGTCGCAGTGGCAGTAGATCGATCAAGTTGGGGTTGAGAATCACCAGCGGCGATTCAGGAAGGAAACCACACCGCGACTGCAACAGCTCGCGCGTCGCGGCGACTTCATCATCGCGCGGCTGGAAGATCGGCAAGCGATAGTCGTCGAGACTCACACGCCGCTTCAGCGCGGGCACTTCATCGTGCGGCGCGTCGAGCGCTTCTACCATCGTCAAGAATTGGACGCTGGCGTGGTTGTAGTAGTTGTAGCTCACGCGGCGCGTGAAGAGTTGGCCGCGATACAGCCCCTCGGCCGTGTAGCGATCGAGCCCGACGCGTAGCCGCGCGCCGGACAGCGCGGTCAGCAGCGCCGAGATGCGCGAAAAGCCTTCCAGGTCGATCACGCAGTCGATGCCCTCGCGGTGAGCCTGGCGCATGAAACGCCAGACGTCGATGGCAAAGGCGAAGAGATTGCGATCGCGAATCGACCATAGATGCTCGTCGCGAAACACGCCCAGCAGATCGTGTACTTCGCGATTGCCGGCCAGCATCAGGCAGTAAAGGTTCTCGGCACCGACGCGCCGCCGCGCCGCCTCGAACGCCGGCATCGTGAGCACGATGGCTCCCATTTCAGAGAGCTTGATGAAGAGAATCTTTTGCGGTGGGGCATCGTGCGACTTACGCGAACGAAAAAGCGCGGTCAGCCGCAGCCACCCGGTCAGCAACCAGCACAGCGGGACGCCGACCCACAAGTCGAGCTTGCGACTGGTTTGTTCGTTCATCGCTCGCGCCCGGGATCAAACTATGCCGGGCAGCCACACGGGAAAGCCATCGCTACTGCGGTCCGTCGGCCGCCAGTTGCGAGTCGAGTTGCTGAATTTTCTCAATCAGTTCGGAGGTGGAATACTCGCCGTGCATCGGCGTACGCACCACTTGCCCTCCGTGTGCCGTCACGATTTGGTGCCCCACGACCTGATCGACTTCGTACTGTGCGGCCTTGGTCAGCACGTCCGGGAGAATCCGCGCCACGAGCGGCTCGACACTCGTTTCGTCGAACAGCACCACGTAGTCGACGCAGGCCAGCGCGGCCAGCATCTCGCTGCGGCCATGTTGGTCCATGATCGGCCGCGGCGCGCCTTTCAAACTGCGCACGCTGCGGTCGCTGTTCAGGCCGACCACCAGGCAATCGCCCAACGCGCGGGCTTCTTGCAGCGTGGCCACGTGACCGGGATGCAGCAAGTCAAAACACCCGTTGGTCATCACGATCCGCTGGCCCGCCTGCCGCCGCCGCTTCAGTTCGACCAAGAGGTCGTCGCAAGAAATCACCTTTTGCTGCCGCGTCGTCGATCCTCCGCGCAACTCGCGCAACAGGTCTTCGCGCGTGAGTGGCACCACCCCCAAGCGTTCGACTTCCAGTCCGCCGGCTAGGTTGGCCAGTTCAACCAAGGCGGGATACTCCAGGCCGGCCGCCAGGCCGAAGCCGATGATCGACAGCACCATGTCGCCCGCGCCGGTGATGTCGTATACCTCGCGTGGACGACTCGGGCTGATGCCCGTCGTGCCGTCGTGGCGAGCCCAGGCCATGCCGTCGCGGTCGAGCGTGACGATGGCCGATTCGATGCCGAAGTCGAGCAGCGCTCGCGCGGCGTCGATGCCTTCTTGCGGCGAGTTGATCGTCCGGCCGATGGCCAAACCCGCTTCCAGGCGATTCGGCGTGATGCACGCGCAGCCGGCGTAACGGTGGTAGTCGCCGCCGCGGATTGGATCGGCGATGACCGGAGTGCGACCGGCGGTGGCCTCGATCACGGCCGACACCATCTGCTGGGCACAGACACCCTTGTTGTAGTCGCTGACGAGAATCAGATCGGCCGCGTCGAGTTGCGGGCGGATGTGCTCCAGCAGGCGCGCGGCCATCTGCGGTTCGAGCGGACCATCCTCCTCCTGATCGACGCGAATGATCTGCTGGGGATGGCGACTTTGAGCGCGGCCGAGAAAGCGTTGCTTAACCGTCGTCGGGCGCGAGGCGTCGACGAGCACGCCGGATGCGTCGGCACCCGCTTCGCCGAGGAGTTCGCGAACACGCTTGCCGGCATCGTCATCGCCCACGACGGCCGCCACGTGCACGTCGACTTCCAGCGCGGCCAACATGGCCACGACGCTGCCGGCGCCGCCCAGGCGTTCCTCTTCCCGATCGACGCGCAAGAGCGGAATCGGCGCTTCCGGGCTGATGCGATCGACGTTGCCCCACAGGTAGCGATCGAGAATCAAGTCGCCGATGACCAACAGGGTCGGGCGAATCGAACTCTCCAGTCGCGCCACCAGTTCGTTTGTCATGCGCCTCGGGTTCTGCTGAGCCCGTCCTCTACGCGGTTGGTACGCTATCGCGAGATGATTTGGCCCCAGTATAGCAGAGCGCCCCCAACCGACCGACGCCGCTCTGTATCGCTGCCGGCGCGTCGTAGTACATCAACATCGCGCCGCCAATCGAATCCACCGTGCTCGTCAGGCGGTGAGTGGCGGTGCCGTGCCGGAGAATGACTCGGCGCAGGCCACTGCCCACTCGACGTCTTGCTGGCGCGGCCCGATCACCCCGCGTATCCGGGCGCGGCGAATGACGCCTTTCTCCAAGTGCTCGGCGAACAGTCGATGGCGCAGCAAAGCGCCTTCGCGCGGCGACGGGCTCTTCACTGTGGCAGCATCGCTGGCAGTCGGTACCGCGCCACGAGCAGGGGTGGCTTCATCCTCGATGTGTGAAACATCGGCAGGATGCACGATTTCGACGTAGCTGGTCGTGGCATCGCGTGGTCGAAACAGAGCGATGCGCGGCACGCGGCGCCCCGCAGGTGCAAACTGCGCAACGCGCTGCGCGTCGGTGGGCAACTGCTGGACTTCGCCGGCGGCGACCTGAGCGACATCGCCGCCGAGCAATTCGGTTTGCGTGTGCACTTCCGGCCAACTGTCGAGCAATTCGGTCTGGACCGACACTTGTAGTTCCAGCGCGACCAATTCGTCACCGTGCGCCCCCGGTGTCTCGCCGATCGTCGCTCGATCGAGCCAGCGCCAATAGATCTGCATGCGAAACTGGGGCGACTGGCCGTGCATGTAAGCCGCGACCAAGTCGCCGTCGCGAACGTAGATATCCTCTTGAACCAGCGTCATGCGACTGTCGTCGGCGCACGCGACGCCGAGCAGTCTGCCGTGCGGCCACTGTGGCGCGCCCAGTCCGAGTTCGGGTTGCTCAAGGTCCATGCTGGCCGTAAAGCGCTCGTTGCGCAGTTGTGCTCGCAGACCATCCATCGTCCAAGTCGGCGTGGTGGACATTGCTTGTGAGTGCTCCTCTCATCCCAGCGCGATAAGCCACGCATCACGCTGGCGGCAACCTACGCGACCAACAAAAAACCCCGCCGTTCGCGGTAAAGCGAAACGGCGGGGCCGGAACAGAGAAGAGGCCGCTTTATGATCCCGTGTTGACCCGCCGCCGTAGCGGTCAGGCATCAAGAAACCAACTCCGACGAATGATGAGTAACAGGATGGTTTCTCAGCTAACGACTTTGATGGTACCAACTCCGGTGCGCGTGTCCAGCAGTTTGCCCGAAATTTTTCCCCCGCCAGGGGGTCCTCGCCAAATGCCCGTGTTGTGGCCGAACGAGCTTGCCCACTTCGGCTGGGCGTTTTCTGCGGTAAACTCGCCCCTGTCCACAGGCGCGAGCCGACCTCAGAGAGTCGCCTCAGGTCCCGTGCGGCAGCCTGAGAACGCCATCGCTACGAATGAACCGTTCCCGTAGGGAGACGCGAGAGCATGGACATAATCGCCCGGTGCGCAACGGTTTGTGAGGCTGCCGCTCGCGAGGCCGGCGGCATCTTGCTCGATTGGTCCCAGCGATTTTCGGTGATCCAAAAGGGGCCCGCCGATTACGTCACCGAGGCCGACCTGGCCGCTCAAGAGACGATCCAGCGGCGCATCCGCGAGGCTTTTCCAGACCACGGCTTCCTGGGAGAGGAGGGGACCCACCAACAAAGCGATAGCCCCTACCTGTGGATTGTCGATCCGCTGGACGGCACCACCAACTACGTGCACGGCATCCCGTACTATTGCACGTCGATTGGACTGGCGCACGAGGGCCAACTGATCGTCGGCGCCGTGTTCGATCCCAACGCGGATGCCTGCTACACGGCCGTTCGCGGCCAGGGGGCCTTTTTGAACGGCTCCGAACGGCTCGAAACGCGGGCGACGACCGATGTCGGCGCTGCGGTGGTCGCCGCCAGTCTCTCAGCGCGCGTGGCCCCCGACAGCGCTGAGGCGGCGGCTTTCAACGCCATTGCCAGCCAGTGCCACGCGATTCGGCGATTCGGCTCGGCCGCATTGAATCTGTGCCTGGTCGCGGCCGGCAAGCTCGATGCCTATTGGGCCTTGTGCAACAGCTCTTGGGATGTCGCGGCCGGAATGCTGCTGGTTTCCGAGGCTGGGGGAGCGGTCGCCAGTCCCGACGGCAGCCCGGTCGATCTGTCGGCCCCGAGATTGATCGCGGCGGCAACCGACAAGCTGCACGCGGGCCTGCGCGAAGTCGTGGGCAACGGCCACTAGATCCTGCCGCCGGCTGTCGTTCGGAGACGCGCGGCCGCAAAGACGCCCTTCGCCCACGTTTTGGCGTCGTTTTTAGGGCGATCGAGGGCACTTTCTTTGGTGGCGTCTGCGGGTCGAGGTTAGACTGAATCTTTGGTGCTGGCCCTCAAGGCTCCCGTCTCTTCCGCACCTTCAGATCGCGCGAGCTCCCGGGCATCAATGGCTCGCGCGGGACAGGGATGACGATGCCGCGATCGCTCCGCATCTTGAGCCTGGCTCTGGGGTTGTGGCTGTCAGCCGCGATGACGGCTGGCGCATGCGCCCAGCCTCCCGCAGGGGGCGAGCCGATGCCGCGTGCGAATTCGACGTCTGCCGGGGCGAGTGCCGTGGAGGTGGGGCCGCCGATCTATTGGCTGCCCGATGAGGACGGCAACCTGCAGCCCGTGTTGGGATTTCGCCTGGAGGACTTCGAAGCCTTTCTTGCCCAGCAAGACAGCGGCGCACGGCTGCCGCAGTACACGCTCGAGTGGTCGGCGTCGGGCAACGCAAACGGTGAGCGTGCAGAACTGACGCTCGATGTCCGCATCGAAACCCAATCGGACGGTTGGGTACGCGTGCCACTCGGACTCTCCGAGACGGCGCTCGCCGCGCCGGCCGAGTACGAAGGTCCCGGCAGGCATCTGCTCAGCGTCGATCCGAAAGCCGGCGGACTGGTCGCCTGGGTGTTGGCCGAATCCGAACAGGAACACCAGTTGACGCTGCTGCTCGAATGCGCGTTAGGCAAGGCCGGCGAGGAGTCGCTGCTCGCGCTCACCCTGCCGGAAGCGGCGTTTTCAGAATTGAATTTCAACGTTCCCGAATCGACGGCGACTGCACGGGTCACGCGCGGCGGGACGCTCATGTCGAGCGAAGCCGCGGAGTCTGGCGGCACCCGACTCACGGTACGCGGAGCTGCCGGCCCGTTCGAACTGGTGTGGAGCGCGGCTCAAGAGGCGCAGACAGAGTTGCCGCCCGTACTCGAAGCTCGGGGCGATATCGCGATCACGGTCGACGGCCGCAGCGTCACTTCGGAGGCGCGGCTGACAGTTGGTCCGTTTGGCGAAGGATCGTTCGATGCTTTTCGAGTTCGCTTGCCTCCGTCGGCGCGGCTGGTGCCGCGCCTGGAGCCGGGAATCACGTTCACTGAGGTGGCGACGTCATTGAGCGAAGCCAACCCCGGGGGGGGATCACTGGTCGACGTGCGGCTCGCCGAGGAACAAAGCGAGCCCCTGGAAGTCAGTATCGTCACCGAGCGCGCGCACGCCGCGGCAGGCGAGAGCGCGCCGATCGAACTGGGTGGGTTCGAAGTGTTGGGCGCGGCCCGGCAGACCGGGCAGATTCAAGTCAGGGTGCTCGGCGATTGGCAGCTTGTATGGCAATCGCGGCGCAACGTCCGCGCCACGGAGATTGAGCGCGACGCGGATGCCGCCGAGACGAGCGTGACGGCCTTCGAGTATCTGGGACAGCCGTGTTCGCTGACCGTGCAGATTGTGCCTCGCGAGACGCTTTTGAGCGTGGAGCAATCGTACGTGGTCGACGTCTCGGCCGATCGTGTCGAGCTCGATGCGGAGCTCGACTACTTGATTCGTGGCGCCAAGGCGTTTGCCGTCGACGTCGACCTGGCCGATTGGGAAATCGATGAAGTCGGACCGCTGGAATACGTCGATCTCGCGGGACTGGTGCTCGACAACCGCGCGCCGCTTTCCATTCCGCTGTTGCAGCCAACAACCGGCGAACTGAAGCTGCGCATTCGGGCGCACCGCGACCTCGATACGGGCGACGATCGCGTCGACTTCAGTCTGCCGCGGCCGCATGCCAACTCGATCGGGCCGGCCAGCGTCACGATCCTCGCGGCCGACAATGTCGTGTTGACGCCACAGAGCGACGCCATCGTGGGACTGACGCGGCGAGTCGGCGATGTGGACGACGACTTGCCGCCCCGACAGCAACGGGCTTTGAGCTATCGGGGCGATCCCCGCCAGGCGCGATTCGTGGCGCGGATGCGCGTTGAATCGCGACGGCTGTTGGTCTCTGTCGACAACCACGTGGTTCTGAACGAATCGGGGGGCGATGTCGAGCAGGCGTTGCACTACGACGTCGACTACGCCCCCGTCGAAGCGCTGCTCTTGGATGTCCCGCCTGAATTGCTCGATCAACCTGGATTTGGCGTGTGGCAGGATGGTGAAGAGTTGCAGCCGACCAAAGCGGTGCTGGCCGAAGCCGCGGGTGAGCGACGCGTGCCGATGCAGGTGGCGCTCCGCTCGCCGCGCATCGGAAGTTGTGACTTGGTCGTCCGTTTTCCGCTCGATTGGGAGCCGCTGCCGTTGGATGCCAGCGCCGTCCGCGAAGTCCCGCTCGTCATGCCGACTCAGGGAGAACTGGCAAGCCACCGCACGGTGGTCACCGGCGAGCCGGGGATCGACATACAACTTCATGGCGGCGGCTGGGCCGTCGAGCCCTTCCCGCACGAACCCGATCCTGCGATTGAAGCCTTGCGGCTGCGAACTAGCGAGCGCACCACGCGGCTGGAGTTGCGATTGAGTCTCCGCGATCGCAGGCCCTTTGGCGGCGGCGTTGTCGACCGGCTGTGGCTGCAATCGACGTTTGATGGGCAACTGCGCAACGATCGTGCCGTTTACCGGGTCACGACGCCCGAAGGCGCGCTCAAGCTCCGATTGCCGCGCCAGGCAGTGCCGGCCGGATTGCAGGCTTGGGTCGACGGCGTGCGATCGAATCCATCGGTCACCGCCGACGGCGAGATCACGCTTCCGTTGCCCTTGACCGATCCCCCGCGCGAGCACGTGGTGGAGATCAGCTACAACGCTCCCGCACAGAATACGTCGGCCAGTCGCCTTCGATTCGAGCCGCCTCGGGTGGTCGGCGACGTGTGGGTGCGGCGCGGGTTCTGGCAAGTCGTGTTGCCCGCCCATCGACATCTGGTTTCGAGTTCAACCGGTTACACGCCCGAGTTCTCCTGGCGATGGAACGGTTGGGGGTGGAGCCGTGTTCCGCTGGCCAACCAGTACGAATTAGAGTCGTGGATGGGCGCGGCGCACGCGGCGGCGCCGCCACAGGGTACGAACCGCTATCTCTTCAGTGTGCTCAGCATGCCTGAGCCGATCGAGCTCGTGACGCTCAATCGCACGTGGCTGGTGTTAGCGGCCGGTGGTTCGACACTGCTGCTCATCGGCTGCTTGGCTTACGTTCCGCGGTTGCGACATCCGGCCGTGCTCGTTGCCGTCGCCGCGCTGGTTGCCGGTGCCGTCGTTCTCTGGCCGTCGCAGGCACGATTGATCGGCCAGGTGGCATTGCTGGGCGTTGGCTGTCTGTTGGTGGGATTGATCGTTCAGCGTGCGCTTGCCCAGCGTCGTCGCGGCCCGGCCACGGTGTGGGTTCACGGCAGTTCGATCGTCGAACTCGGCTCGACCGAGCGCCAACTTCGCATGCCGTCCACTTCATCTGCGGCGACAGGCTCGCACACCGAAGCTTTGTCGGCAGTGGGCTCCGGCCCCACCGAGGACGCATGATCGGTCGGGCAGTCATCATGAAGGCCGCATATCGCAAGTCGTGTATAGCGCGACTCCGCCGCGCTTGGGCGCCGTGGTTGGTGGCGGCCGCCTGCTGGAATTTGGCGCTGTTGTTCACGACTGCTTCGGCAGCACAGGAGATCGAAGCGGCCCAGGCAACGATTGCGACGGAGTCATCAACGACTGGTGAAATGGTGACGCCCGAGGCGCTCCGGTTTCGCCGCGTTTACGCGCCCGCTGATCGTGTCGAAGAATGGCCGACGGGCATGGATCGCTATGTGCCGGTGGACGCCGCGGCCTTCGAGCGGCTGGTTGAACTGGCCAGTCGTGCGGCCGCCGGTGGCCAGATCACGCTGGGCCCGCGCATCGAGCGCGCCACCTACGATGCCAGACTGACAAGCGACGGCACGTTGATCGGCCAAGCGCAGTTCGAGGTCGTGCATCTCGGCGAACAACCGGCGCTGTTGCCGCTGGTGGCCTGGCAACTGCCCATCGACTCGGCCACCTGGCGGGACTCGTCGACTCAGCCGCGCCTGGGCGTCGACGCGCGGGGTCGCATCTCGGTCGTTGTCACAGCGAGTGACACGCTCGACGTGCGTTGGAGTTGCCGCCTCGACAGCGGGCCAAACCCAGGAAACCTGATCGGGCGGGACCTGCTGCTTCCCACCGCACCGCTCACTGAGCTGCGCTGTGAGTTGCCCGGGGACTACGCGCTGGCAGGCGACGACGTCGTCGTGAGCAGCGTCCGCGACTTCGGACTCGACGCGCGCGAGTGGTCGGCTCGATTGTTAAACAGTCAGCCAGCCAGCGTGCGATTGGTTCGCGAGGAGCGTCGAACTGATGCCTCGGCGCTGGCGAGCGTGCGCGAGTCCTCCACGCATGCATTGTCTCTCGAAGGGCTGCGGTTGCAGTGTCTTCTGCAAGTGACGGTGGGCGATCGTCCACTGCCGCGGTTGGTGATCGAGGGCGATGCGGTTGACCACCTCGTTGCGGTCACCGCAGGCCAGCAGCCTTTGCGTTGGCGCCACTCTGGACCCACGACCCAACGGCCGCAGGTGGTGCTCGATTTTGATCCACCGCTGATCGACCAAACGCAAATCGAACTGTTGGCCCTGGTGCCGGTCGAGCTGGAAACGTCGTTTGAGCTGCCCAGGCTTTCTACGCGCGACGTGACCTGGCAGAGTGGCCAGACGCAGCTTGTTGTCGCCGCTCCGTTGGAACTCCGCGACCTACGCACCGAGCAAGCACGGCAGGTGCCCGTCGGCCAGGCCGCGGGGCAAGACGGTGACGACATGTACCTCTTCGAGCATCAAACGGCTCAGCCGGTGCTCGAAGTCACGCTGGGCCGAATCCAAGAACATTTGCAGGCCACCGTGGGAGATACGGTGCGCTTTGCCGCCGACCTGATCGAGACGCGAACTGCCTGGCAGCTTCAATCTCGGGAGGGCGAACGCCGGGAGCTTGAGGCGCGGATCACAAGTGGGTGGACGGTCGAGTCGGTGCGCTGCGTCCCCGAAACGATGCTCTCCAATTGGCAAATCGCTGCCGCCGGCGGCGGCGAAGAGCGGCTGAGGGTGGAGTTCGCGCGTCCTTTGTCGGCCGGCGAAACCGTGACGCTGATCTGCGAAGGACGCCGGCCACTGCCAGAGGATGGCACCATCGACAGCGTCGCCGGGCTCAGCATGTTGACGATGCCGGAAGTGCAACTGCAATCCCGATTGCTTGCGCTCGCATCCACATCGCCCAATCGCCTGCAATGGGAGGAATCGACGTCGCTGACCGCGCTCGATCTGAATGCCTTACCGGCGCAGGACCGTGCGCTGTTGGCAGACGACTTCGAAGGTCAGCTCCTGCAAGTCAGCGGTGAATCGGCCTCGTTGGGGTTAGTGGTCAGCCAGCAGACGCCTCCCTTCGATGCGATCATCGGAATCGATCTCGTAGCTGCGGAAGAGGTCTGCGAAGAGCGCACGTGGATCGAATGCCGGCCGCGCGGCGCTCCGCTCGAGAGCGTCATCGTGCGGCTCTCAAGACCGCTGGATGCATCTATCCCGTGGCGGTGGCAACCGGGCGGAGCGGAAATCGTGGCGCGGCGGCTGAGCGCGAGTGAGCAGTTGGCCGCCGGTTACGGATCGGGCGGCGAGACGTGGGAACTCCAGTTGCCCGCGCCCCGCGAACAGCCGTTTCGACTCGAGCGGTCGGTCACGACTTCGCTCGCGCCGGCTGCTTCCGTCGGGCTCGTTTGGCTGCCCGGGGCTGCCTCGCAAGAGGGCAGAATACTCGTTCATGGCGATCCCGCATCGCGTTTCTCGATCGAAGCGGCGCAACTTGAGTCCATGCCCCTGGGCGTACCGCGCGGCGGAGGCGATCTGACGCTCAAGGCCGCCTTCCGCTTCGACCCTGCGGCCGACTTCGACGCGGCGTCGCCGGTCGCTTTGACGCTCCACCGCACGGCGACGGATGGCAACTTGCCACAGGCCCTGGTGCACAGCGCCAAGCTTGAGTCGCGCTTGAGTCCCGACGGCGACGAACAGCACCATGCCAGCTATTCGATCGAGACGCGCGGCTGTAAACAGTTGGCGTTCAGTCTCCCGCACGGATCGCAGTTGCAAGCGGTGTACGTCGATGGAGAGCCGGTCCCTCGACGCCGCAAGGGGAGCCGACTCGAAGTGCCGCTGAACCGCGACCATCGCTTCGCAACCGTCGAACTGCAGTTGCGTCGTGCAGCGCAGAAGCTGGGGTTGGTCGGCGTGCGCGAATATGCGCTGCCGTTGCCAGAAGCGCCGGTACTCGTACATCGCTGGGCCTGCTGGCTTCCGCCGGAGTATCAGGTCATCGAAGAGCGCAGCCTGTTGGCGATGAGGCGTGGCCGGCCGAGTTGGACCCGCCGGCTGCTGGGCCCGCTGGCGCGTTCACCATCCGAGGCGCCCTTTGTGCCTTTCGGCTTCCAATCTTGGGACAATCTTGCCCGCGGCGCAACGCCTACCGAACGCGATCTCGAAGCCGATGCAGTCTGCGCTCAGTTGGGCGTGGCCATCACGGCGCTGGAGGTGGCGGACGAACAGCAAACCGGCGCAACCGCACGATTCACCTGGGCTGAGTTGCTCGCCCGCTGGAACGATGCAGCGATGGTTGACCGGCCCGTCTTGCTGCTCGACGCACCCGCCTTGAGGGAAGCCGGAATCCATCCCGCGACGTTGGTTGCGAAGACGGCATCCGCTGCGCCGCGGCGTCGCGGCCTGGCACTATTGAACCACTACGAGTTGATGACGGTGATCGCCGGTAGCTCCCGCCTGCTCACGACGCGCGCGGCTGCTGCACAGTTGGACGGTCACTTGCAGCCCTCGCATGAGCCTGCGGTGGCGTTTGCGATCGGCGCCGGCAATGGACACAGCGGTGAAAAGACGGTGCGCCAGGTGTTGGCCGGCACGGTCTCGCTCGATGCCTGGTTGCACACTCCCCAACTTCCGTGGACGAACGCCACAGCAGCCTCAGGCGGCCAGGATGCCCTAGGCTGGAGACTGTGGCAATCGGGGCCACTGGTCGACCCAGACTTCGAACTCCGCGTAGTCGACACCGGCAAGCTCGTGACCTGGGGATGGTGTGCGGCCCTGTTGGCCGCGGCGGCCATCTGTCTGCTCCCGCGGCGGCGGATTCGCTGGGGACTATTCGCCACTGCCGCGCTGGCCATCGCAGCGCTGCTCGTGCCACCGGCCTGGGTGCCGCTGGCGTCGCTGGCCTGGTTGGGCGCGGCGATTGGCTGGCCGCTGCGCGCTTTTCCCTGGCGTCGCGGATCAGCCGCCGATGGCCATTCGAGCGTCCTGGCCCGCGCCGCCGGGCCGATGGGCGCGGCAGTTGTCGCGCTGGCCGCCTTCGCCCTGGCCGCCCGGGCGTACGCGCAGCCGGCTGATGAAACGATCGCAGGTCACGACCCGACCGCGCGCGCTGCGGTCCCCCAGGTCTTCATTCCGGTCGACGACGAGCGGATTCCTACCGGCGATCGGTATCAGGTACCGATGACCCTCGATCGTGAGCTGCGACGCTACGTGGCGGCCGCGACCGAGCAAACCACCGGCTGGCTTGTCGAGCGAGTCGACTACAAGGGGGCCCTCAATCGGCAAGTAGGCGACGGCCAACTGATTCCCGATCCGCTCGAGGTGACCTATCAACTACACGTGTTCGAGCCCGCCGGCCGCGTCGCGGTTGAGCTGCCTGAAGGGTACTCCGATCTGCTCGGATCGCCCCGCCTCGACGGACGCGCGATCGAGTTGACGGTGAATCGCGAAACGAACACAGCAGAGTTTTCGGTCGGGCAAGCCGGCTCGCACCACCTGGTTGTGATGTGTGATGTGACGGCCCAGCGCGATGCGTCGGGGGCCACCGGTTTCGCGTTGAGCATCCCGCCGTCTCCCGTGGCAGAGCTGGAGTTGCAACTGCCCGCCGGCGCGCGGCGCGTGGAGGTGCCCAGCGCGCTGGGAGGCGTCGTGCGCGAGGGTGCATCTTCGAGCCTGCGTGCTCAGTTGGGGCCCGCCGAACGGCTCGAGGTTCGCTGGCCGGTGACCACCATGAATCTGGAGCCCGCCGCTGTGGCAGAGCTGGATCAGCTCGTCTGGCTCCGCATCATGCCCAGCGCGGTTGCGGTGCAAGGGCGATTCGTCGTGCGGCCGGTGAGTACGCCGTTGGCGGGATTGGCGCTGGAAGTCGACGAGCAACTGCAAATGCTGCCCTGGACGTTGGGCCAACGCGCTGCTTTTCGTCCACAGGAAATCGAAGGCGGCCGCCGCCTGATTGAGGTCGAGTTTCCTGCGCCTCTCGAAGATGAGTTCGTGCTCGATACTTCATTCGTGTTGGCCGGCAGTGTCGCGGCTGGACGGCTGGAGCTTCCCACATTGGCCTGCCTCGAGCCCGCTCCGCGGCAGCGACTGGTGGCCATCTCCGTGCAGTCGCCGCTGAATACCGGTGCACTCGAAGGCCCCGGCGTCGAGGAGGTCCCGGTGGCCGATTTTCTCGCGCGTTGGGGCGACGCGCGTGGCGTGCCACAGGCGGCCTATCGGGTGACGGGCGCTGCCGCGGCGTCCACGTTGCAGATCGGCACGCTTCCCAGCCGCCTGGCGGCCAGCGAGCGCACCGAACTCGAAATCGCGCCCGGTCGCGTCCGCGTACGGTTTGAAGCGGACGTTTCGTCACTGTCCGGTGAAAGGATGGTTTACCGCCTGCAGGCCCCTCCGTCGCTCGCCGTCGATCAGATTGATGTGCTCCGTCGCTCCGACGACGGTACGCCCGGATCGCCGCAGGACATCGTGCGGCGATGGACACGTCTGCCGACCGGCCAGATCGTCGTCTTTCTCCAGCGGCCAATGCAAGAGCCGCATCGACTGGTGGTACACGGCTGGCAGGAAACGCCTCCCGCAGGCCGCTGGCACGCGCCGATTGTGTTGCTCGAAGATCGCGAGCTCGAAAAACGCAGCCTCGTCGTACGCCGCCTTGCGGGAGTTCTGGTCGAAGTCGATTCGGCCGAGCAGTTCACGCCGCAAGAGGGCGATGCAGCGGCGCGCCGTGGAGAGCTGCGTGACGTGTTGGCTGTCGAAACGCGGGTTGAACAGGCAGAACTCATTCTCCGACTGGCGCCCAACGATCCGCACATCCGCGCCACGTTGCTCTCGACAGTTGAGCAACAAAACGGCGCGTGGCAACTGGCGGCAAGCTGTCTGTTCAATATCGATGAAGGCGGCGTGGACGAACTCCGTTTTCAGATTGCTGACGAGTGGACCCAGCCTTTTACGATCGAGCCAGACATGCCCTACAGCGTCCGACCTGCGGGCGACGGGCAGGCGCGGCTGCTCGTGTTGCACGCGGGCGAACCGCTCAGCGGTTCAACTCTGGTGACGATCCGCGCTGCGCTGGAACCCGGAGCCGGCCAACGTGTATCGGTACCATCGGTCAGTCCCTTGGGTGTCGTGCAACTCGAGCGTTTCGTCCATCTGCCGACACTGGCTGATGCGTCGCGCTTGCAGTGGGATTTGCGCGGTTTGTTGGCGGCTGAGTTGCCGGCGGGCCTCGCGCCGATCCGGCCCGACTTGCCCGAGGGCACGAGCTACCGACTTTTGGGTGCCGACTATCGCGCGACGTTGCGCTCGGTGGCGGCCAGCGGCAGCGAGGCCAAGGTGCAGTTGGCGGATGTGCGCGCCCTGGCCGATCGGCACGGTCGTGTGGTGGGCGTGGCGACCTTTGACGTCGATCCCGGAAGCGCGACGCGTATCCCCCTGCACGTTCCGCCGGAGTGCGAGCTGATTGCGGTGCGCATTGCAGGGCGGTATGCGCCTTGGCAGCAGACCGAGAACGGTTCTGCAGAAATCGCGCTCAACCGGCAAGACGTGCTGCAGCGGGTGGATGTGCTCTTTCAAACTCGCGCCGTACCAACAGGTTCGCTAAGTGCGGCCGTGCGGGTCGCCGCTCCGACGCTGGGCGATGCACCGGCCGATCAAACACTGTGGACCGTGTTTCATGCTGCGGGGATTGCTGCCCCCGGTGATCAGCGAGATCGTCGAGGCACGGCCGGTGCAGAGCAGCTTGAGATAGCGCTGGCGCGGATGGATCACCTGACCCGCGCGCTCGAATCTGCGACGGCGGCCGAAGAGGCGCTGGCGGGCGGAGACGGCTGGCTGGCCGATTGGTTCGCCCGCTGGGGTGCAGCGCGGCGTCAAGTCGATGCGCTGCTCGCGGATCGTCCGTCGCTGGAGCCGGAGGTCGAGGCCCGACTGAAGCTGCTCGATCAGGAATACGAACGTTTGCTCGCGGAGTCGGGCAGTCGAGACTCGGCGTTTGTGGGCGACGAAGGTGAAGGGGGAATCGCCGAAGTGGCTACGCTGCTTGATGAGACGCTGACTCGGCTCGATCGGCAGCACGCGCTACACGGTTCCAACAGCGCTGCTGAGATCACCCTCAGCCGCGGTTCGCCGCTGGCGTCCGCGTGGCGCGTAATGATCACCTTGTTGGTCGTCGGACTTGTGACCACATGGCTCTGGAGCGCGGAGCGCCGCGAAGCCTGCGCGGAGTTTGCGATGCGCTGGCTGCGACCACTGCTCGTTGCGGCCGGCTTGGGTTGGTGGCTCTGGATGTCGCCATCGTGGTTGGGCTGGGTACTAATCGCCCTCGCGTTGTGGGCCGCATGGCGTCGTATGCCGCCTGTGGAGCGCGATGCAGGATCGACCATTGTCCGCGTGCAAACACCTTCATCTGTTGCGTAACTGTCGCCGCACTCTCCGCGAAACGGCTCGTCGTGTCAGCTAGCAAAGAGGTTCTGCAGGCCGGGAAACGCGGGCAATTGAGCTCGCCTTGGCACGGTATGGGCCTTTTGCTACCGTAGCCCGGCCGTTGAGCGAGTGGAGTGCTCGACGCGTCATGCTGCGGGCAAGTTGTTAGTGCTGGGCCGACATGGAAGGAGGCCTCGGATGAGCTCGATCTCTCGACAGGATCTGCGCGTCCACATCCGTTGGATGATTCGCCGCGACATGCCCGAGGTGTTGAACATTGAGTCGTCAAGTTTCGAGTTTCCCTGGCTCGAAGATGATTTCGTGCGTTGCCTGCGGCAGCGCAACTGCATCGGCATGGTGGCCGAGCAGGACGATCGCGTCGTGGGCTTCATGATCTACGAGCTGCACAAGACGCGTTTGCACATTCTGAACTTCGCCGTGGCACCGAACTTCCGCCGGCAAGGAATCGGCCAGCAGATGGTGGCGAAGCTGGTCAGCAAGCTCTCGCCCGAGCGGCGTTCGCGGATCGTGCTCGAGGTCCGCGAGACGAATCTCGCGGCTCAACTGTTCTTCCGCGCGCAGCGCTTTCGCGCAGTATCGGTGCTACGCGGCTACTACGACGATACGCCGGAAGACGCCTACATCATGCAGTATCGCTATCGCGCGAGCGATGCGCAGGCCGAGCAACCGCCGCTGCGGCGCATGGCCGGGTGAGTCTGGCAGACGGCCCGTTCACACTTTGAGCGTCGTGACCGTCAACTCCGGCAGTTCGACGATCGCCAGCGTGTGGGGATTCGCGCGGTACAGCGCCCCTGGGTTAAGCACGAACGTCCGGCCGTGCTGACCGGCGGCCGCCACGTGTGTGTGACCGTGGCACACCAGATCGTATTCGCCTGAGTGCGTGGTCTCTTCCAGCAGGCGGCTATCATCGCCGTGCAACCACGCCACTTTGCGCCCTTCCCAAGTCTCCGCGCCGAAGCGTTCGTGACACGTGCCACCGGCCGCAGCGATGGCAGCGCGCAGTCCATCAAGATCGGCGTCGCAATTGCCGAACACGTAGTGCGTCGGCCAGTTGGCGAGGATCGTGACGACTTCTGGCGAACCGATATCGCCGCAGTGAATCAACTGCTCGACCGCCAGACTGTCGAGCAGATGCAGGGCTGCCCGCGTATTGGCGACGTGGCCGTGCGTGTCGCTAATGACTCCGAGTCGCATCACACTCCGACCGATGAAACGAGTTTGGTGTACTGGAGAACGCTGCGGCGTTCACGCCGCCCGTACGGCGTCTGGCATCGTCGAATCGTTGGGCGACGATTATAGTGTCGGGCGCACCTTCGCTGCGCCTTCAGTCGGAAATGCCGGGAAGCGATCGTGCCCGACAGACCCGAAAGCGCCTCCGTTGGGCTTCAGGCCACCGCTGATCGATGCTTGCCAAGCTATTGCTTTTCACCGCCGTCCTGGTGGGCTGCCTGCTGGCAGCCGTGATTGGTCTTGCGCTCTGGGTTCGCTTCACCTCCAGCTACAACTGGATGCAGGTAGCGCTGGCCACGGCCAACTGGATCTACGTCCGCATTGTCTGGCGGGCAAAGATCAACAAACGCTTGCCGTTCCCACCCAGTCAGGGTGCGGTGATCGTCTGCAACCACACCAGCAGCGTCGATCCGATGTTCATTCAGGCGGTGGCCCGACGTGTCGTGCACTGGATGGTGGCGCGCGAATATGTTGAAGCTCGCGGCCTGGGCTGGTTCTTCCGCGCCACCGAAGTGATTCCGGTCAACCGCGGCGGCGTCGACACGGCCGCCACCAAGGCAGCCATTCGTCTCTGCGAAGAAGGCGAGATGGTGGGCATGTTTCCCGAGGGTCGCCTCAACACGAGCGAAGAGTTCTTGCTGCCCGGTCGACCGGGCGCTGCGCTGGTGGCGCTGAAAGCCCGCGTGCCGGTGTTGCCGTGTTACTTGCGGGGTTCGCCCTATGATGGCACGGTCGGCAGCCCGTTTCGGATGCGAGCGCGGGCTGAACTGGTGATCGGCGAGCCCATCGACCTCTCGCCGTACTATGGTCGCGAGGGTGAGAAAGAAGTGCTGCAGGAGCTCACCTGCCGGTTTCTCAGTGAGATTGCCCGACTGGCGGGCGCCGAAGACTACCAGCCCCAGGTCGCCGGTCGCAACTGGTTGCCCGATCAGGCAGACGCGGAGCGTTCTGCGGTCGACAGTTCCACCGAGCGCAGCAGCGCCGCCGAAATTCAAGCGGCAAAGCGCTCCTGAACCGTGGCACCGCGCTGCTCGATCGAGCTACAATGCCAGCTTCTACGACCGGGTAGACTTCTCGGCAGGAGCTGAAATGAATCGATGCTTCGCGTTCTCTGTCTTGCTGGCCTTTCTCTGCACGGCCGTCGTGCCGTCGCGCGGCGACGACGACTTCGTTCCGCTGTTCGACGGCCAATCGCTCGACGGCTGGGTCGGCGACGAGCGGCTCTGGAGCGTGGCAGACGGCATGATCGTGGGCACGACCGACGAAGTGACGATTCGTCGCAACACGTTCCTGGCGACCGAAAAGGCCTACGGCAACTTTGTGCTCCGTTTGCAGTTCCGCCTGCGGAACGGAAACTCGGGCGTGCAAGTCCGCAGCGAGCTGTTCGACGACTACGTCGTCAAAGGTTATCAGGCCGATATCGCCGAGCAGCGGTTCATGGGCATCCTCTACGAGGAAGGGCGGCGCGGGATCTTACAGGATGTCGATCCGGAAGCGGTCGCGCCCCATGTGAACCAGGGTGAGTGGAACGAGTACGTCATCACCGTCGATGGCAATCGCATCACGCAGGTTCTCAACGGCCACACCACGGTCGACTACACCGAGGAGAGCGAAGATGCCCCCCGCGAAGGCATCATCGCGCTGCAACTCCATGTCGGACCGAAGATGAAGATCTGGTTCAAGGACATCGAGCTCAAGCCGCTGCCCTAGCTTTGGTGAAGGCCGAAGAGCCGCTCTGCGTCGTCGGCGCGGCGTCGCAACTGTTGCAACACCTCTTCGCGTGTCACGGCGGCGGCAAAAACGGTCAAGAGCGGCGCGCCGGCTGCGACGCGTGTGCCGGCGGCCGGAATATCGGCCCAAAGCGGATGAGGATACTCCCCGCGTTGATCCAGCGCCCGCCTAGTCTGTTCGGCCAGAATCGTAGTCGTACGCGCGGCGTAGACGATGGCCTTGCCGTACACGCGCTGGGCGCCCGCAGCCAGTGATTGCCACTCACCGGGCAGCTCGCCGTCGCGGCAGGCGGCGATATGCAGTCCGATCGTCGAAACGCCCGCAGCGTGTTCGAGCAGCTCCATCGAGCTTGTGTACCGGGGGTTCACTTCCAGCGGGACAAAGCCCTCGGGCGTGATGACGCCGTCGATGCCGAACAGGCCGCGCAGATCGAACTGTGAGGCCAGCGTGCCGCCGAGCTTCTCGCATTGCGCGACCACCAACGACGGCACGCTCGACGGTGCCACGGAGCCGGCGTAGCAGAAACCTGGCGCGTGCGTCCAGCCCGGCGCGATGAGCTGTTCGGTGATGCCCAGCAGCACCGCTTGTCCGTGCGCGGCGACGAACTGCGCCCCCCACGGGCGTCCTTCAACACGCTGTTGGAAGTAGTAGCCACGCTTGCGGGCGGGCGCTTGAGCGTTCCAAACGGAAACGCCGCCGCCGCCCGACGAACGCCGCCTTTTGCACAGCCAGCTTCCATCGCGGGGCAATGCATGGCCATCTGCCGCGAGCTGCGCAGTGGGGAGTCCCACGGCACCGGCCAACTCAGCAAGCCGCCAGGGATCGCCCACCGATCGCAGCGCGCCACCGCTGATGCCCCACACTGTCCGCCGTTTGGCGAGCCGATCGATCAGCGCCGGGCGGTTTTCCAGACCTCCGGTGTAGAGCCACGGCGCGTCGTTCAGCGTCGCTGCGGCTTCGAGCAGGCCGCGCGAGTCGTGCGAAACGAGTTGCGTATTCGCAACGCATTGCAAATCGGCATCGCCGTAGCGGTCCAGAGCCATCACGCGCCAACCCGCGCGATGCGCACTTTCGGCTGCAGCCCGAACACTCGCGCCTACGATCAGCAACTCATCGCTTCCAAACGGGTGCCCGGCCAAAGAATCAGCCTGATTTCGTGAAAGTTGGAACTATGTTTCTTGTAGGTATTCACGTCGCCGCGTCGATCGGGCGCAGCACCTTCTCGTCTCGCACACAGTCTCTCGGGGGTTTGAATCATGCGCCCAAGGAGCCTCAACTCCAACCCAAGACGCCGTTCCGACGGGCAACAGCGACGCGGCGCCATGCTGGTTCTCATTGCTGCCTTGATGGTCGTTCTGCTGGGCATGGTGGCCTTCGCCGTCGATCTTGGCTACATCGCCACCATCGATACCGAACTGCAACGCACCGTTGATGCCGGTGCACTGGCCGGTGCCGGAGTCCTGATCGACGGCTCCGAGGCAGCCATCGAGGAGGTGATGGAATTCGTCGAGATGAACAAGGTCGGCAACGCCGACTTCAACTTTGCTCCGGAAGGCTACGAGCCGGGCATTGGCGAAACGGTCGACGAAATCGAAATCGAAACCGGCCACTGGGACGCAGAGGCCCTCTCGTTCACGCCGAGCACGGTGCTGCCCTCGGCGGTCCGCGTGGCCGTGACGCGTTCGCATCAGCCGCTGTTTTTCGGACGCGTGTTCGGCCGCGAAGACTTCACCGTAACTGCCGAAACGATCGCCACGTATCAGCCGCGCGACATCGCCCTGGTGCTCGACTGCTCGGGGTCGATGAACGACGACAGCGAGTTTCGCAACATCAGCAGTATCGG
>CALKYM010000218.1 GCA_938003525.1 uncultured Planctomycetales bacterium
TTCAACCGGCGATTGGCCGTGACGTGCACGCCATCGTCGCAGGCCACGAAGTCGTGCGAGACGACTTGCCCGAACGTGACGCACGTCGCCAGCGCCAAGAGCAAGAGTGGACCAGCATGTTGCCGCAAGGACATCCCGGCTCTCGGCTGCGAGCAGGTGAGAGGGCGGCCAACGCCTGGGCGCCGTGGGGACGTTTTAGCAGACTGCGGCGCAGTGGACCGGGGCCTTGCTGTCGACGCGCGACAGCGGGGAACCGCCAACTCGCGACATCACTCGCGCGCAGCGAGCGATGGTCAGCGACGCGTGGTGGGCTGAGTGAGGCCGGGAAGATTGAGCCCCAGCCGCTCGAACACGTTTTGTGGCGGAGCCGGCCGCTGTTGCGGCTGCGGCGCCGCTTGTGGGTTGACCGCCGGGGCAGGCCGCGAACCAACGGGCACGTCGGCCGGGCCGTTCATCGAGGCGAAGGTGGCGGGGTCGACGAAGTTGATCGCCGCCTGCGGATCGGCCGGACGACGATCGCCCGCCCAAGCCGCGATCTGTGTCGCCTGTCGATGGGCCACGTCGGCGGCACCCGAGTTACCGAGCATGTGCTGCACGCGGGCAAGATTTCGCAAGTTCTCCGCATCTGGCCGGATGGCGACGCTGTGGGAGAAGGCCTCGCGAGCGCGGGCCAACTGACCATAGCGTCCCAGCAGGACGCCCAGTTCGTTGGCCGCGCGGTGGTTCATCGGATCGGCCATCAGCGCGGTCTGATGCAGCACAAGCGCTTGCGGTCCCGATTGTCCGTCGGCACTGCCGCCGACTCCTTGCTCGGTAAGTTCAACACGGGCTATTCCGTACAGCGCCCGCGACGCGGCGGGTTCGCGGTCGGTGGCCACCAACAGTCGCTGTTGGGCGTACGAGTAATAGGCCTGCAGCGCCGCATAGGGATGCATGCGATCGACGGGCTGGCCTTCCAGCGCCGGCGTTCGATGTCGCGCCACAAGCCGCTGCCACTCGATGGCGCCCGGCGCTGAGTGCTCGGCCAGTTCAGCGGCCTCTTCGAGTGCGACGAGGCCTTCGTTCAAAGCTCGAATGTGTTTCCGCGTGGCCCCGGCGGCGTCTTTCGCATGGGCGATGGCCTCCAGCGCGGCAACAAACTCTTTGCGGGCCGAGAACAGCGCACCGCGACGGGTGAGATCGAGCCCGTAGTTCACGTGCTCCATCGCGCGTTCCGAGACGAACGCCGGTACACGCGTCTCCGGCGCAGCGGTGGCCGGTGCCGCGGCACGCGCTGTGGCAGCAGGCGATCTGGCCGGGGTTGGGGACGAACGCGCGACGCGACGCGAAGGCTGCGACTGAACCGGCGCCGGCTGCCGGGCGACGCGAGGTTGCGGCTGTGGAGCGCGGGGGGCCGGATCGACCGTTTGAGTCGACGGTTGTTTGAGCGGCTCCGGCCGTTGTGGTGCGCTCGGCTGCGGAGTAGTCGGTGATGGTCGCGCCGGCGCGACTTGTTCTGCCGCGTGTTGAGGAGAAGTCTGTTGTGGCCCCGGTGACGGTCGGGGCGTCGCAACGGGCTCAACGGGCGGCTGCGGCCGACGAACGACTGCCCGTGCGGGCTCGGGCTGCTCGGTGCGCTGTTGTGCTTTAACCGGCTGCCGCTGAACTTCGGCTTCGAGGGCGGGTTGCGGAGCCGGCCTCACTGCCGGAGTCGGTTGATCGTCGGTCGCCGGCGTCGGCGCCTCTGCGCGGGCGGGGACTGGTCGCTTGGGGGGTCGCGGGGCCGGAGTCGGCTCGCGGGCGGTGCGTGTTTCCCGCACTCGCTCTGAGGAGAGCGAACTGGCAACCGGGGGATCTGTCGGAGCTGCGGCCACTCGTGACTGTCGGTCGGTCGGCACAACGGTTCGCACGGGCGGCTGCGGGCGCCGCACAACCGGTGGCTCCGGCGGCGCAGTCTCAACGCGTCGCTCGAGCGGTTGTGTGCCGGGCGTCTCGGGTACGTTGGGCCGGCGAATGATCGATCCGGCGCGGGGAGCCAGCGTATCGTTCTCCTCGACGGCGCGAACAATCGGCCCCCGCGTGGGTTCTCGCGACACGGGCGCGGGCCGCGGCGACTCAACGGGGGTCTCGGCCGTTTGCGGCGCCGGAGGGCTTGGCCGCACAGGGCTCTCGCTGGTCGCCGGAAGTTGCGGGATGTCCGCGCTGCCCGTGTTGGGGCGGCGAGGCGACTCGACTGGGACCGGTTGAACAACGGCAGTGCGCGGTCGATCGATCGTGGCTGCCGGCTTGGGAGAGTGGCCGACTCGGGGCGCTACGTTGACGGGGTGCCCGCTGGAAGGCGGGGCTGATCCATTCCAAAGTAAGCGCGGCGGTGCACTGAACATCGCGTCCGTAGACGCGTGTGGCGCCTGCGAACCCGCCGTTTCGGCTTCGTAAGCGGCCAGACGTACGTCTGCGGTCGACGACTCGACATCGACCGGTGACTGGCCGGCGACGGGCAAGACGGCAGACCTAGTCTCCACGCCGGCGACCGGTTGCCCGAGAGCCGCCACCGTTGCCGTCTGGAGTTCGGCATGTCCATCCGCGGGCGCGGACGCCTCTTGGGGCACACGCGCGCAGCCCCCAGCGAGGCTCACTAGCGTCGCAAAGCAGAGCAGTATTTGGCGTCGCGCAATGCGGATCATGGGCGCTGTTGAATGCTCCTGGCGAGCGCACGGGGCACGGCTGCCCCACCACGGTGTTGTCAGCGTGCTGCGGTTTGTATCGGATGCCGGATCGCCTTAGCACTGTGAGAACTGTCGCGACGCCTGCGATCAGTCCCGCCAGCAACGTCAGGACCCCGACAATCGTTAGGGTCTCACAATCTGGAGGACACACGTTCAAACGCAGGGGCCAGGCAGCATCGATTGCTAGCTCGACGCTGTCTACCTGATCGGCAAACTCCGCCGGTGAGCATACACCAGGCATCAGCGTGCCAAGCGGGAGTGCTGATCATGATGCTCGTTGGCAACCACGCGCGGGCCGTCGGTGATCATCGCCGTATTGGGCGGCATCGCGGCGCGCAGCCCTAGAGGGGCGCATATGGCGCCGGCAACCGCTATAACGCAGCGAGGCACGCTTTCGTTTCACCCGCCTCGACGAGGACTCTCCATGAGCATCGCATCGCACATCAAGACCTACCTCGACCTGCCCGTGATGGTGGTGCAGGCGTACCTGGGCGATCTGTCGCAAGACGATCTGTTGGTTCGCCCGGTCCCCGGCGCGAACCACATCGCCTGGCAACTCGGACACCTGATCAGTTCAGAACACATGCTGATCAACGCCGTGTGTCCCGATTCGATGCCGGCGCTGCCCGACGGCTTTGCCGAACAGCATTCGAAAGAGACGGCCGCGAGCGACGATCCGGCGGCGTTTTTGCAGAAGGACGACTACTTGCGATTGATGCAAGAGCAACGCGCCGGAACGTTGGCGACGCTGGCGAAGCTGAGCGACGAGGATCTGGAAAAGCCTGCGCCGGAAAAATTCCAGCAGCTTGGCAAGACCGTGGGCGCAATCTTCGCCGCTCAGAGCGCCCACTACATGATGCACGCCGGCCAGTGGGCCGTAGTGCGACGCAAATTGGGCCGCGATCCGTTGTTCTAGTGCGCCCTACGAAGGCCCTCACGCGGTGCGTATCAGTCGTTCTGCGCAGCGCCGTGTAAACATTGCTCCTTTTTTGTCGCATGTCGGCGCGGTCGACAGAGAATAACTGCGCTTTTTCCGCGCCGCTTCAGAAAGCCGGTTGATTCCCGGCAGGCGCGCGTGACAATCCTCGATGGCGCTGCTTTCGGTCACGGCAGACCCCGGCACGACTTCCGCTTTCCTTCCTGACGAGTTCGAAAGGGTATCTGCATGGCTACCAAGACCAGCTACGCGCCGGGCACGTTCTCCTGGGTCGATCTGATGGCGCACGACATCGCCGGCGCCAAGAGTTTCTACGGCGATCTGTTCGGCTGGACCGCCCGAGACATGGATACGCAAGGCGGCCCGCCTTACGTGCAGTTCGAGTTGGGCGGCGACGGCGTGGCCGGCATGGGACAGATGCAAGACGAGATGAAATCGCAGGGCATGCCACCGGTCTGGAACAACTACGTCACCGTTGAAAACGTCGAGGCCACCGCGAAGCAGGCCGCCGAACTCGGCGGCACCGTCGTGATGCCCGCGATGGACGTGGTGGGCGCGGGCTGGATGGCCATCATCCAGGATCCGACCGGAGCGCACCTCTCGCTGTGGCAACCCAACGCTCACTTCGGCGCCCAGCGCGTCAACGAGCCGGGCACCTTTTGCTGGAATGAGATGGCCACGCGCGACATCGAGAAGGCGCGGGAGTTCTTCGGGGCGCTGTTGGGCTGGGAATTCGCCGACAACCCCGGCAGTCCATCGAAGTACTACATCATCAAGAACCAGGGGCAGGACAACGGCGGCCTGATGCAGATGACGTCCGAATGGGAGGGGATTCCGCCGCACTGGGCCGTTTACTTTGCGGTGGAGGATACCGACGCCAGTGCCAAGCGCGTCGAAGAGTTGGGCGGCAAAGTCACCGTGCAGCCGTTCGACATCCCGGTCGGCCGCATGGCGGTGGTCGCCGATGCGCAGGGCGCGATGTTCAGCCTGATCAAGATCACCGTCGACGGGACTTAGTGCGTCGCTCGCTGGTCAGCAATCGAGGCGACTTTACTCCCACTGGTCGATCGAGCGTGGCCAGTCGGACTTGAGCAGCCGCGAGAGCGAGCGGTCGGCCAAAACCCGGCCGCCCGTCTGGCAGCGCGGACAGTAGTTGGTTTCGTTGGTGGCATAGCGGATGCGCGCCACGCGCGTGCCGCAGTCCGGACACGGCTCGCCGAAACGGCCGTGCACGGCCATCTCCGGACGAAACGCCGTGACGCCTTCGGGGAATGCGTCGCCATACTGTGTCCGCAATCGCTGCGTCCACAGCGCGAGCGTCTCGCGAGTTGCTGAATAGAGCGCCTCGATCTGCTCGGGCGCGAGCTTCTGCGTCAGCGTGACTGGAGACAACCGGGCGCGGTGCAGTATCTCGTCGGAGTAGGCATTGCCGATGCCGCTCACGATGTGCGGATCGGTCAGCGCCCGTTTGAGCGTGTGATTGGCGCGCGTGAGCGCGGCGGTGAACTGCTGGAGACTGGCCTGATCGAGTTCGAGCCCACCGGGGTTGTGCGCGGCTAGCGCGTCCTCTCCCTGGACGACATGTAGCGAAGCGCGGCGCTGCGAACCGGCTTCAGTCAGCGACAGACAACCGTTGGCGAAGTCGAAGGCGGCCAGCATGCGCTTGCCGGCAAGCCGCACCGGCTGGTCCTTCCAGTGCAGTCGCCCGGCGATCATCAGGTGAAAGATCAACCACAACTTGCCGTCGAAACCAATGGCCATCCGCTTCCCCAGCCGGCGCAATTCACAAACGGACTTGCCATGCAATGAGTCGAGCGGCGGCTGGACCGTGCGCAACAGAAACGGGCTGGCCACGCGAGCCGCTTCCAAACGTTGGCCGACGACGCGCCGCTCGAGTGCCTCGATATAGACCGTGATGTCCGGCAGCTCGGGCATGGTTGAAGTGAAGACGACGCCTGCGGGAATTGGCGCGTTCGCGAGGGATTCTGGCGCGGTTCGCTGGCGGCTATCGCTGGAGAGTTCGGGGCAGCAATCAGGTTCTGGCTAGAGCGCCTTTCAAGACATCATTCGGTCGACGTCGGGTGCCACTGCTAGCTCGCCTAGCAGTGCCCCTTTCCGAACGCGCACTGCTGGGCAAGCCAGCAGTGGCACCCCAATCCCGGATTAGAAATACGCTCTAACCAGTATGAACTGGATACAACTACAGACCCAACGAAACGGGCCGAGAGGACGCAGCACGTCGACGAGGCGAACACACAAAAGGGAGCTACACCCCGACCGAGCGGTCCGACGACGGGAAGAAGCCGCCCGTGCCGTCGCCGCTTTGTGGTTCGAAGGGCAACGTGACGTGGTTGCCTAAACGGCGGTCGGGCCGTCTGTGCGAGCGGCGACGAAAGGTGGGCACGCCGTTGTGTCCTGTGCCGTGCGTGGCAGAGCGTTTCTCTTTCCGCCGTGGCGGCTTCCAGTGCGGTGGGCGTCCCTGGCGGACCACTTCGTCGAGCAACCGCTGCATCGATGATCGCACGGTGTTGGTCAGTGCGCCTGGCGACCAGGAGTTGGCCAACGTCTCCCGGGCGTCGATCGCTTCGCCGATCTGCACGACCGCCCCCATCGGCGCGACGGCGTCTTCAATATCGAACAGGTCCTCTTCGATCCGCTGCAACGTCTCGGCCATCCGCTCGTCGGTGGGACATTCGAGGAGGTAGTCTTGTGATTGGGCCAGCAGGAGTTGGCAGAGATAGAGATCGTCGAGCTCCCGGCAGAGCTGAGGGTGATCGGTCTTGCGATCGGCAAGCTCAGCCAGCCGGTAGACGCGCGACTGCCGCAGTTGGTGAATTCGCTCCGCGTGCGAGCCGTTCACCGGTTTCTTCTCGGTGGCTTCGATCCGCCTCAGCAGAAACTCGATCAGCGCCAACATGCGGCCGTTCAAGTCGCCCGACTGCGGTTGGCCCATGTGCTCGATTTCCTGCAACGTGACGAAACCGAGGTACGTGCGCTGGAGCCGCTCGATGGGGTCGAGTCGCGGCTGGGCTCGCCAGCCAAACGCCCGTTCCAGCAAGCCGAGCCGCTCGGTCAGTGCGGGGCGGGGATCGTCGAGAAACCAGTACTTGATGGCCACCGGGTGGATGAGCAATGGACGCACGGTGCGTTTCACGGCGCGACGGCAGATGAGCGTCACGCCCCCCTGCAATGGTCCGACGCGATCGTTCTGCCGGTAGTACGTTCCTTCGGGAAAGATGACCAGCGGGCGATCGGCCTCGGTGACCAAGTCCGTACAGGCGCGGACGGCGTTCAAATCGGGGGCATCGCGGAGCACGCTGAACGCCCCGAGGCGATTGATCCGCCAGGCGTTGAAACGGCTGCGCTGAAAGAGATGGAACGACGCGACGTAGTAAAAATAGCGATGCATCATCAGACCGACGCGTCCCATCACGGCGGGATCCGCCATGCGGCAATGATTGGGCGCGAGCAAGATGCCTGCCCCACGGTCGATCGAACTTTGCAGATGGTGCTCGCCCGACGTCGCGACGTAGTGCACGCCAAAAGAGCGGCGGAGAAAATGGCCGACGAACGGCCGGGCCAAGTGCGACCACAGCTTCTTGCGATAGGGCGGAACGAACTCGTACGGCTTGACGAAGTATCGCGAATGCACCGGCGTGAGCCTTCGTGGACAGGCGGCGCGAATCTCTATGCCGAAGAGAGAGCAACTCGGCCCCGGAGGACACCCAACTGCGATTTGCAATTCGTAGTGGATGACGAGTTATTGGCGACGCGAACCGTTTGCGTCAAGCCGTCTTATTCGCCGAAACGGCGCGGTGGCGGACACGCACAAGCAGTCCGTGCCAACCGAATGCACCGCACGTGATGCGGTCCGTCCCAGACGGCGCTGTTTCGCGGCATGCAGCGCGCGTTCGGGCCATGATTCGGCCTAGTCATGAGTGCTAGCGGCGTGAGTTGTATGAGCGTTGCGCTAGCATTCGGTTCAAGCGGAGACTGAATACCCGCGTCAGGGCAGCGCGTCGAGAATGTCGGGGGCCGTGGCGCGGCCGCCGTGCGTCTTGCTGACCTTGCCGAAACGGACGGTGCCCTCGCCGTCGATCACGAATGCCGACGGATAAGCCGTCTCGCGCGGCGCATCCCAGCGCAGGCCGTAGGCGTCGGTGAACGTGTAGTCGGGATCCAACAGCAGGTGAAAACCGTCGGGGAGCGCCTTGCCGCGGAGGAACTCATCTGCGCGGGCGCGGAGCTCATCGCTGGGACCGGGGTACACCAGCAGCACGTTGACCCCGGCGGCCGCGAACTTGTCCTGATGTTTGCGGAGATTGGCGACTTGGACGCCGCAGATCGGACACTGATAGCCAGGGAAGCCACGCAGAACGACCAGCACGACGGGGCCCTGTTCGCGCACCTGCTCCAGCGAGACATGTTCGCCGGCCAGCGATTCCAATTCAAAATCAGGAGCGCTGTCGCCGACTTGGGGCGGCGTCGGAGTGTCGTCCGCCGCCACAACACCACTCGCCGAAAACAGACAAAGCACCAGGCCAGCCACAATCGCGATCACCAACGCGCGCGTTCGAAGCATCAAAACGGCTCCCCAAAGATTGCTGTGAAAGGGCGTACCGGCATCGCAGCCGTGCATCGAGCTCCACCGCTGTTTTACGCGTCCCCGCGCGCGAACTCTGTGCGATGCTTCACACAGCGCCAGCGCCTTCGCCGCCCGGCGTTGCAAGAACGCCAAACGCCGCTACTCATCCGTGTTGCCTCGGCGGCGGCTGCGGAGGTTGAGCCGACTGCTCGAAAGCGGTTTATCCTTGTGGGGCAGGACATCGGGCGTCACGCGGACCGGGGTGGTGAACTTGAACGGCACGTCAGTTCCGCTGTCGAACGTCAGCTCGACAAAGTAGGCCGTGAAACCCTGCTTGGGCTCGTCGACCAGGCCGATGTACTTCCCGCCCTCGCCGGGCTGAATCTCCGAACTCTCGTAGGCCGATTTGCCCACGACCTCCAGGCGGAAGTCGCGGGCCCGTTTGTTGGTGGCCTGCCAGAGCAACACCTGCTGCGGCGTCTCCCGGGTAGTCACGGCAATCGACCCGTCATCTTCGAGCGTCCAAGAGTACTCGGGCCGGGGACGATCGGAGAGGATGGCGTGGTAGTAGGCCTGTACGTTCTGCCGCGCGTCGGAGCCGTCGAGCGAGTGGCCGGCGTTGGGCACGTAGCGCAGATACTTCTCTCCTTCGAGATCATCGAAGTAGAACTGCGACGAGTCGGGGAGGAAGAACTGATCGTTGGCGGCGTTGACGACGTACTTGGGCATCGTCAGTCGATTGCGGTACCGCAGCGGGTCGACAATGGCCAACAGATCGTCGTACTTCGGATCGTTCTGCCGATCGGTGACGCCATTGCGGACGTAGTCCCAGATGGCCGGCGCCCAAAAACCGTATGCCGCGTAGTGATGCAGCATCGACTCGCGGACGTTGAGTACGTCGATGACGATAGGAATGATAGCCACCACGCGATCGTCGACCGCGCCGGTGAGCCACGTCGTCCAGCCGCGCTTCGAGCCACCGGCAACGACGAAACCATCGACGTCCAGGCCGCCCGCTTCCTCTGTGGCCAGCACCGACTGCACGGTGTCCATGGCGCGGACGGCGCTTTTGACCATCGGCAGTCGGGCGACCCACGTCTCGTCACCGGTATCCATGTATTGGATCCAGGTATAGGCGATGAGGTCGTCTTCGACGCGGCGCTTGCCGTCTTGGCGGAACTCGAGCGGTTGGTTCGGCACCATCTTGAGTTCGGCGACAACCGACTTCGTATTGACTGCCAACGCGGTCGCCAACCCGTCAGCGCGCTCGGGCGCTGACCCGCCATTGCTGCCGCCTCCGATGAAGAGCATGGCCTTGTCGAACTGCACGTCGTCCGGCTTGACGATGTTCAGCCAATGCTGCCACTCGGTGCGATCGACGTCTTCGGTCGTGCGCCACGTCTGCGAGACCATATCGACGATGTACGTCGTGTAGCCGTCACCCTTGATCGTGTTGACCACTTCATAGCGGTAGGTTGGATCCTCTTTGTGGACGTAGCGGTCCAGCGCCGTTTCGGCGGGGGCCAGCGGCGGCGTTTCGCCGCGCGCGAGCGTCGTCAGACAAACTACGAGGGTGAGGACACTAAGGGGGACAAGTCGTTCGAGCCTGCGCATCCACCTGCTCCTGATTGCGTTTCGGGAATTCCTCGACGGCGCACGCGGGCGGTTGAGCCCGCGACAGCACACACCCCCACGGTGCTGCCAGAGCCTTATCGTAAGTCGCCAGAGGGGCAGAAGAAAGGTAGGCGCGGTCGTGCGTCGCCCGAAGTCGCTAACGAGCCGAGGAGCGGGTGCTGGCGCAGAATACGCCCAACAGGGGAGAACAGCATCGCCGGCGGGTGGACTCCGGCGGAGCATCGTCTACCTGACGAGTCGTCGATGCGATGGCTCTGCACCACAGCCGTATCTGAAAGGCGGAAGCGGCTTAGCGGAACATCACCGGCAACATGCTGAGGAAGACGAAACCGGCCACGTAGGTGGCCAAGACGGTGGCCATGACGGCAGTGATTTGGCGGGTGGTGGTCATCGTGCTGCTGAACCTCGCTGCTGTTTTCACCGGAGCTAGTCGTGCGTCGTCAAAGCGCCCTCAGGCTGAAGTGCGGGCCGCGACAAAACCGAAGCGGCGGCAGAACCGAGCCGAACGGTGCTGGGCGTACCAGCGGCGTCGGGCCGGGTTCGGGCTGTGGCGGCGTTTGCGTCTTCCGTCTGGCATCGGACTGGCTCAAGGTTGGGTTTTTCCGGCCATTGCTTTTTGGCGGTTGCTTTCCCTTACTCATCGCAGCGGTACGCCCGGGCGGATGTTACAGGCCCGTCCCCGTGGTTCGCGGACGCGTTGCGCTGCGGCACGCTAAGGTGCTATTTCGCAACACCTAACGTGCTGCAAGCGTCGGAAATGAGACGACGCGAGAGGCCGCGAAGTTCCATCGCCCCCGGCAGGAAAGAAGGAGCGTCACAAGAGGGCGGGGGTGATTGGTGGGAGCTGCTCGGGGCGATGGGTTCGCCGCGCCAAGCGACTACTCGCGCGCGGCGCGATCGCCTGCGAGACTTTCGAGGGCCGCGAGCGGCTCATCGAGGCCGGAAGATGACGGCTCCGACCAGGCGGCGGAGAGGACTTCCGGGTGACGGCTCGCCGCATCGTCGTCGCACTCGCTGGTGAGGTGCGAGATGCCGGGGACGATTTTCGTCGCATCGAGCGTGGTGCTGACGATGGCCGAAAGCGGGCCCGACGAACTGCCGCGATCCGCCGACCGCTGCTGTTGCGCGGCCGCCAGGGCAGCCGCCGTGCTCTTGGCGTTCTCGTCGCCTTCGAGATAGAGACCGACGTAGACGTGCTGTTTGCCCACATCGCTGACCGACTTGCGAAAGTAGCTCTTCAGAGTCGCTCGCGCGCGGCAGTCGACCACGGCCCAGTCGCCCGACCAATCGCGCGGCACGACATAACGCACGACGAATGTCTGCAGACCTTGTAGTGAGTCTTGCGTGGTGGGCTTGAGCTTGAAGAACACACCGTGCTCGCGAGCCAGCGTGCCGGAGGCCAGCACCAACCGCTTCGGCGGCAGCCGCTGATACTTTTCGTTGGCTGATGTGCGATGCGAGTGTCCGGTGCCGGCCGAGGGAGTGATGTGCGCCTCGATCGGTCCTTCTTTGAACTTGGCGCCGCCGCCGATTGTGAGATCGGCCGACTCGGTGTCCTCAACAGTCTCGACGACTTCGACCGTTCCGGCGATGTCGGAGGCGACCTCGGTGTTGGGCGCGAAGTCGACGACGCGCAAGCGCCGCCCGGGACTGGTGATGACGAGCATCAACTCGTCGAGATCGTCTTCCTCGCCGGCGAGCAGCAGCACGGAAACACGATAGGTGGCTTCGATGACCATCTCGTCGGGATTGAGCGCCGCGAACTCGGGAGTCGTGACGTCGCGACAAGGCACCGCGTAGCTCACGTCGAAGAACACCTGCGGCTCCGCGGCGAGTAGCGGCGTGCAGATCGCGAGCGCGGCGAAGAGACCTGCCAGGCCAGTCCGGCTTCGCGCACCACTGCCAATCCTAACACTCGCATGCGGGTGGCTCATCTGAGCGATACCTCCATGCCATGCGTCGCGCCCGAGAACCGGGCCGAACCGACGCAACCATCTGTTCCGAACTCTATACGCAGCGATGCGGCGAGAGGACGAGAAAAAGCGGTGACGTGAAGCGTGCCATCGAAAAGCCGTGCCGCGCTGGCGATCCAAGAAAATCGTAGAACGGCTACCAACACAGACAAGCGCACGGCGGCAGCGCGGAGTTACGCCTCTGGGGTGTGAGGGTGATAGCATTCGCCCTCGACCACAACGCGTGAGCGCCCGGACACCACAATCGTGGGCTTTCCGGCGTGATGCGCGCGCTGGGCGTGCTGAAAGGACACTTGTGCCGTGACGAAGCTAGCAGCCTGTCGATGCTAGCAGCGATGTTGTGCGGCGGACTCACCCGGCGGGCACGTGAAAGCTCATGTGCAGCTCGGCGTGCGTGAGGTGAAAGCGATCCCACTGTTCTCGGGTGAGCGGTCCGGTGAGCGGGTGGACCATCCGCTGCTCTTCATTCTTGAGCCGCGCGATGCCGCTTTCCAGCCGCTGGAGACCATCCTCGAAAGAAACCGATTCCTGGGGCATCAGTCGCTGTCGTGCGGAGCGCGGCGGGTTTAAGCCGGCGGGAAACGGTCCGTAAATCAGACGTCGGCGGAGGAACAAGCGTCCGACCGCTTTGATGTACCAGGGCACGTTGAACATCGGACCGTCGATCGACCCGTGCATCGCGTTGCCCAGGTGCATGAGCGTCTGGCCCAACGACCAGTTGCCCAGTGCATGGCTATCGCTCGCAGCCAGCGCCTTCGCATCGGCCAACAAGTCGGCGAACGACTCGTAGCGGATCTTTCGGCGTCCGGTGACCTTCTTGGTTTCAACCGACATCGTTGCGAGCTCCGGTGGCCGACTGGGAAGCCTGCACCCTGTACGTCAGTGATCGCTAGCGGGACGCGCCCGCTGGCACAACGGCCACGCGCCACGCGCCGGCGCTGCGGGCGTGTTGAAATGCGGCATCGGCATCGTCGAGCGAAAACCGTGGCCCAACCAGGTTCTGGAAAGGATAACGGTCGCGCGTGGCGGTGAGAAATTCGAGAGCGGCGGCGAGGTCGCGGGGCGCATAGTTGTGCACGCCGCGAATGGTCCACATGCGGCGGACCACCTGCTCGGGATCGATCTCGATGGCCCCAACCGGCAAGACGGCGCCGGCCCAGATGTAGGTTCCTCCGATGCGGAGTGAGGCCAATCCGTCGGTTATCGCGCGCCGCGAGCCGGAGAATTCGAAAACTACGTCGCAGCCGCGGCCTGAGGTAAGTTCGGCGATCGGCGAGTTGACGTCGCGCGAATCGGCGGCGGCATCGATGGTGTGTGTCGCGCCGAACTGCCCAGCGGCGGCCACGCGGTCGGCATCGATATCCGAGGCGATGACCGTTTCCGCGCCCTGCCAGGCGGCCATGGCGCAGGCAGTGATGCCCAACATGCCGGCGCCCTGGATGAGCACGGTCGCGCCTCGTAGTGAGCCGGCCGCGCGAACGGCGGCGGCAACGGTCGCCGTTGCGCACGTCGCCAGAGCGGCGACCTCGTCGGAGAGTTCGTCGGGAACGCGGCAGATGTGCGTGCCGCGCGCGAGATGGCAGGCCGTGGCCAATCCGCCGCTGAGCGGATGGTCGCCCAGGGCCGCGTGCCCGTATTTGAAGAGCCGCTCGCATTTTTGTGGCAGCTCGGCGCGGCAAAAGAAACACGCGCCGCAACCCACCGCGATCGTCCACGTCACGCGGTCGCCGATGCCGAACGCCCGCCCGCTCGCGTCGCGGGGCGGATCCCGATCGGGCAACTCTGCGACGCGACCCGAGATTTCGTGTCCGAGGATGGTGGGCGTCGGCGCCGGACGTCGACCGGTGTAGGTGTGCAGATCGCTGCCGCAGAGCGTGCAGCAACTCACATCGACCAGCATCTCGCCGGCAGCCAGCTTCGGCCGTTCGAATTGATGTCGCACCAACGGTTGCCCGGGAGCCTCGAAGACGGCGGCCTGTACAGAGTTCATCCAAGGGATCCCGGCAGGCAGTGTCATTCATTGCGGCCGTAGATTGTCAGCCGCGGGCACCACAATCTGCTCGCGACACGACGTGGTATCGTAACAGGTGCCGTGCGGCCCTCGCGCGCTTCAAGGTACCGCCAGCGACGCGGCATTGAACCCCCGGCGACTCGTCGAGCAGACCGTGAACGACCCCGAAATCGCATCGCGCGAAGACAGCTCGCCGCTGGA
Organism: uncultured Planctomycetales bacterium; assembly: GCA_938003525.1. Classification (GTDB taxonomy): domain Bacteria; phylum Planctomycetota; class Planctomycetia; order Pirellulales; family JAEUIK01; genus CALKYM01. Next base: position 14,048 of record CALKYM010000218.1, read on the forward strand.
AGCCCCGGCCGTCGAGCGATTGAAGATCAATCTGCGTTGGCTGTTGGCGCTGCGCTGGGCGGCGGCCGTCGGGCAATTGCTGACGATCGGCGTCGTCCTGGTGTGGTTGAAAGCCGAGCTGCCGCTGGCCGGTTTGCTGTCGATCATCGCCATCGAACTGGTCACCAATGCTGCGTTCAGTTTGTGGTTCATCCGCCAGTGGCGCGACGCGTCGTGGGATCGGCACGCGCTGCAGACCGAGTGGCTGATGGGCGGCATCATGCTGCTGGACATTTTGCTGTTGACCGGACTGTTGTACTTCGCCGGCGGTCCGACCAATCCGTTCAGCGTCTTTTATGTGGTGAATCTCTCGCTGGCGGCGGTCGTGCTGCGCCCCCGCTGGGCGTTGGTGCTGGCGTCAGTCTCGGTGCTGTGTTTCACCGGGATATTGTTGTGGCACCGACCGCTGGAGGTGCTCGAGCAGGATGCGCGCTGGCCCTTTGCACCTAATGTGGGCGACTTGGGAATCAGCGTGAAGATTCAAGGGCTGTGGGTGGCGCTGGCCGGCGCGCTGCTGTTCATGGTGTATTTCATCACCCGGGTCACGGCCGAACTCGCGCGGCGCGAACGGCAGTTGCGATACGCCCGGCAGCGGCGGGCGCAAAGCCAGAAGCTCGAGGCCCTCGCAACGCTGGCTGCCGGCGCCGCTCACGAGCTCGCCACGCCGCTTTCCACGATCGCCGTTGTGGCGCGAGAACTGGAAGTCGAACTGGAGCGAGCCGCGGCGGCGGAAAGCACGATTCAGGACGCGCAACTGATTCGTCGCGAGGTGGCCCGCTGTCGCGGCATTCTCGACTTGATGTCGGCCGAAGCCGGCGAGAGCGCGGGCGAGGAAATCCGCGAGATGGATGTCGCGGAGTTGCTCCAATTCACACTGGGCGGCATGACCGATGGCGAAAGAGTGCGGCTCACGATTCCTGATGCCACGCGACCTTTGCGAGTCCGCGTGCCACGACATGCGCTGGCGCAATCGCTGCGCGGGCTGTTGCGCAATGCGCTGGACGCCTCGCCCGACGAGAGCGCGGTCGACCTGCAAACATCGCACCGCGACGGGCGGCTGCGGATCATTATCGAAGACCGCGGCACGGGCATGTCGTCTGAAGTGTTGGCGCGGGCCGGAGAGCCCTTCTTCACAACCAAGGAACCCGGCCAAGGCATGGGGATGGGGCTGTTTCTGACCCGCAAGGTGATTGAACACGTCGGCGGCACGCTCGAATTGTCATCGCATCCCGGACACGGAACGACCGCCGAGATCCAGTTGCCGGTGGCCGAAAAGTCTCGCCTCGAACTACCAGATGATCTCAGCCGCTGAGAAGCGCTCATGACGTACGAAGCTTCGGGCGTCGATGACAAACAGCGCTCTCCAAAAGCGGGTGAACTCCCCGCGTACTATCGCGGAGCGCGGGCCGAACACGACCAACTGGGTAGCCATGCTGAAAGCGCTGCACGGCAAATCCTCGCAACGACGCGGGTTTACCTATCACGTCCCACCGAAGAACTATGCGTGCTCGACATCGGCAGCGGTTATGGGCACACTGCTGCCGCGTTGGCCAAGCGTTGTCGACGGGTTGTCGGCATCGAGCCGAGCAGAACGCTGTGCGAATTCGCCGTCGCCAACTACGCATCTGATGCAGCGTCGAATCTCGAGTTCCGTTGCCAGTCGGCGACCGACGTCGATGGCGCCGAAACATTTGATTTGGCGCTCCTGGACAATGTGCTGGAGCATGTGCCCAATCAAGCTGAAATGTTGGACCGAATCGCCACCGCGCTCAAACCTGGCGGCGTGCTGTACTTGCTCGTCCCCAACAAGCTGTGGCCGATCGAGGTTCACTACCGGCTGCCGTTCTTGAGCTATCTGCCGCTGCCGCTGGCGAATCTTTATCTCCGCACAACCGGGCGCGGCCAAGACTACGCGGACGCCAGCTACGCGCCCACCTACTTTGGCCTGCAACGGCTCCTGCGAGACTGCGGGCAATTCACATTCGAGTTCGTGTTGCCAGCGGACGTGCGGCTCGCTGCCGGCGGCGGATCATGGTTGTATCGAGCGGGCGTAGCCGCCATTGGTCGGTGCCGTTGGTTGTGGATCATCTCCAAGGCACTGCTGGTCGTCGCCGTCAAACAGAGCCCCGAGGTAACGGCAGAACCAGCCTAAAGGGCCGCGCCGACAGCTTTTGCTTGGACGCGGCGTGAACGGCCGCCAGAATGAGAGTGAATCGATCACGACAACCTTTTCGCTGGAGCGCTCTCCATGGCTACGCAGCAGCCTGTTGCGGACGTCGATACAACCCAAGTCACGGGTCGTCGCACGGTCCACTACGCCAACGTCGACGACATCGTCGCTGATGCCGAGCGGCTGGCGTCGAGGGGATACAAGGCCCTGGGCAACTGGTCATTGGGAAAGATCACCCAGCACGTGGGGCGAGCGCTGTTGCAAGCGTTGGATGGCCCGTCGATGAAGGTCGCAGCGCCGATGCGGCTGATGGCGCGATTGCTCTATAAGAAGAAGGCGCTGCGGGAGATGAAGCCCGGCTTCAAGCTGCCGCCGCAGGCGGCCGCGTTAGTACCGAATACGGAGGACGACAACGCCGGCATCGCGGAGTTGCGCAGTGCGGTCGAGCGCTGGAAGCAGGAGCCGCAACGACACCCTCACGCGTTTTTCGGCAAGCTGACGCCGAAGGAATGGGAGCAGCTCATGCTGCGGCACGCGGAAATGCACATGAGCTTTCTCGTGGACAACTGACGCCCCGCGCATGGGTGCCAGAAAACACACAACGTCCGGCTGAACGGAGACCCCGATGCGGTTCTACCACGACGTCATCTTTTCGCGCGTGCTGGATTACGTGCTCAGCCGCCGGCACATCATGGAGCACCGCGAACAGGCGCTGGCCGACGCGGCGGGCGACGTGTTGGAGATTGGCTTCGGCACCGGTTTGAACCTCGGCTGCTATCCGCAGGCCGTCGACCGTCTGACGATCATCGATCCCGAGCAGTTGCTGCCCCGCAAGGTCGCGCAGCGGCTGGCGGCAGCGCCGATGCCCGTTGAGAAGGCGCACCTCGAGGCGGAGGAGCTGCCGTTTGAGCCGGGTCGTTTCGACTGCGTCGTATCGACGTGGACACTTTGCACGATTCCCGACGTATCTCAGGCACTGGGCGAGGTACGCCGCGTGCTGAAGCCCGGGGGGAAGCTGATCTTCCTGGAGCACGGCGAGAGCGACGACGCCAAAGTCGCCCGGCGACAGTCGCGGTGGAACTGGCTGCAGCGGATCATCGGTTGCGGCTGCAATCTCGATCGACCGATCGATCGCCTGATCCGCGAGTCGGGCATGGAACTCGAGCGACTCCAACGGTTCGACATGCCCAAGATGCCCCGCCTCGCTGCACATCATTACCTGGGCACGGCCGTACCGGCGTAGCTGGCGCGGCGTCCGTGCCTCCGGCCATTTCCGATGCAGCAGGTGAGCGCCGCCCGAAGATTTGGCTCCCGCCGCGCCGCCTGCCACAATGGGTGCTTTGCATGGCCCGGCAGGCGGCATTCCGAGCGGGGCAAGGCCAGTTTCGGCAGCAGGTGCACCAGGGTGTTCGCGGGAGCGAGGAGCGCAATGGCTCATCACAACTCAATGCCTTCGACGGGCTCACAGGCTGCCGGAGATGGTGTCCCCGCGGCGCCGCAGTCGATGCTGATCGTCGACGACAATGAGATCCTGCGCGAGCGGGTGGCCCGAGCACTCACGAGTCGCGGGTACGAGGTGCGCACGGCGGCCAACTTCGATGAAGCGATGGCCGCGGCGCAGCAGTCGACGCCGGCGATGGCCGTGGTCGATCTGCGAATGCCGGGCCGTTCGGGGCTCGATTTGCTGCGCGAACTGAAGCAGATGTCGAGCGAGATGAAGGTGGTGGTGCTGACCGGCTTTGGTAGCATCGCCACGGCCGTGGAAGCCATGCGTCTGGGCGCGACCAACTATCTGTCGAAGCCCGCTGACGCGGACGACATTCTGCAGGCCTTTGCCAAGGTCGACCCGGAGCAAGAGGCTCCACTCCCCGACGACTATCAAGCACCCTCGCTGGCCCGCGCTGAATGGGAACACATTCACCGCGTGCTCGATGACTGTGGCGGGAACATTTCCGAGGCGGCGCGGCGGTTGGGAATTCATCGCCGCTCGCTGCAACGCAAGTTGCACAAGCTGGCGCCCGAGTAGTCGTTTCGGGTTCGCGCCGCTGCTCGCCGCTGAGGTGAGTCGCAGATCTCGGCGCACCTTCCCGCTTGCCCTGCTTTGCCCCTTCTCACGTCGTCAGGTCATCGCCGCGCGGCGTTCGCCACGTCCCAATTCAAGTGGCCCGATCCACACTTTCCGGGGGCCGTGCGAGCCGCCTTGCGCGGTGAATAATGTCTGAAAAATGCGACGATTTGCCGCATGCCGTAAGTGCTGACAACGCAGTAGACTACGGACGGTTGAGACTCTCATAATCGCTCGACTTTGGCCCCGGCTACTCTGCCGTGGCTAGGCCTCTTTGGCTGCGTTACGACTGTGTGGCATCCGTGCCGCAAGGCGCACGTCAACGTGGGCTGTGTCGCCGTGACCGGCAGCCAACTCGCGGGCCAAGAGCGGCTCTTTGCCAGTCGCAAGTCGGAGCGCATGGCGCATGGGATTGCCGTGATAGATCAACAACGCTTCGAATTTCCGGCGTGGACAGACAAGCTTCGCCCACTGATTGCCGTGGGTGCTTTGGGCGGTCTGGTGTACGTCACGCTCATCGTCTGGTTTGGAGGTTCGGCCAAGACGCTCAACGTCGGCTTTGCCCCCAATCAACCCGTGCCGTACAGCCACGCACTGCACGTGGGCAAGCTCGGCATGGATTGCCGGTACTGTCATACGACCGTCGAAAACGCGGCGATGGCTGCCGTGCCACCGACGCAAACCTGCATGAACTGCCATAGCGTGCTGCGAACCCAGGTGGCATCGCTCGAACCAGTTCGCGATGCGTACGCAACCGGCGAACCGGTGCACTGGAAGAAAGTGCATGATCTGCCCGACTACGTTTACTTCAATCACAGCGCGCACGTGGCGCGGGGCGTGAGTTGCGTCTCGTGTCATGGCCGCGTGGACCAGATGGAAGTGGTCACACAGGTCGAGCCCTTGAGCATGAGTTGGTGTCTCGACTGCCACCGCAACCCGTACCCGAACCTGCGCCCGCCCGAACTGGTGACGGACTTGGCCTGGGAACCGAGTGAAGATCCCGAGGCGCTGGGTCGTCGCCTGGCTGAAGAGCGACACATCAATCCTTCGACGGACTGCTCAACATGTCATCGCTAGCCGACAAGGCTCGTCAGAAGCCGTACTGGCGCAGTCTGGCCGAGTTGGAAAACACGCCGGAGTTCGAGGAATTCCTGCAGCGCGAATTCCCGGTTGCCGCGTCCGAGTATCCCCAAGGCGTTTCGCGCCGCCGCTGGCTGCAATTGATGGGCGCCTCGTTCGCACTAGCTGGCGCTGCCGGCTGTCGCTGGGAGCAGGACGAGATTCTTCCGTTTACGCAGCGGCCCATGGGCCGCACGCCCGGCGTGCCGGTCCATTACGCCACGGCGATGGAGCTCTCCGGAGTGGCGTCGGGACTGCTCGTGACGAGCTACGACGGTCGCCCCACCAAGATCGAGGGCAATCCGGAACACCCGCACAATCAGGGCGCCACCGATCTCTACGCCCAGGCGAGCACGCTGGAACTCTACGATCCCGATCGCAGTACGGCGCCGCGGCATCGCGACGCGGACGACGAGAACGGGCAGGACGATGACGATCCTGCTCAGCTCTGGAAACAGTTTGAGTCGCAGCTCGCCAAGCGGCGGTCGGGCTGGCAGGCCACGAGCGGGCGTGGACTTCGAGTGCTGGCCGAGCCCTCGTCCTCACCGACGCTTTGGGCCGCGCGGCAGAAACTGCTGGAAGCGTTTCCGGAAGCCAAGTGGTACGGCTACGAGCCGCTCAGTAGGGGTAACGAGCTGGCCGGTTCCACGGCGGCGCTGGGCAAGGCTTATCGCACGCACTTCGATTTATCGAAAGCGGTCCGCGTCGTTTGTCTGGATGCCGACCTGCTCGGGAGCGACCCGGCCAGCGTGCGCTACTCGCGCGAGTTTGCCGAAGCGCGCGATCCCGACGCGGAGACAATGGCCCGACTCTATGTCGTCGAGAGTACGTTTTCGACGACCGGAGCCGCGGCCGATCACCGCCTGCCGCTGCGGGCCGAACAGATCGATGCGTTGGCCCGGGCACTGGAAGCCGAGATCGTGGCCCAGTCGGATGCGGCCGACGTCGAGCAACACGGGAAACTGGCCGAAGCTCCGCACGGCGGCTTCTTGGCCGAGGAGCCGATCGTCAAGTTCGTGCATGAAGTGGCGGCCGACCTTGTGGCGCATCGCGGCCAGAGCGTGGTGGCAATCGGCGCACGGCAGCCGCCCCATGTTCACGCTTTGGGTCATCGCATCAACGCACTGTTGGGCAACATCGGCCAGACCGTCAGTTACACGGCCGAGCCGGAAACCACACCCGCTGACCAGACAGCGGACTTTGCCGCCTTGTGTGACGAGCTGCGGGGCGGCGAGATCGACTCGCTGCTGATTCTGGGCGGCAACCCCGTCTACGACGGGCCGGCCGATTGCGGCTTTGCCGAGGCCCTGTCGAACGTCGAGTTCACCGCGCATCTCAGCGTGTACGACAACGAAACCTCGCGCGCTTGTTTGTGGCACCTGCCACGGGCGCACTACCTCGAGTCGTGGGGCGATGCCCGGGCATGGGATGGCGTGTACAGCGTGATACAGCCGCTGATCGAGCCGCTTTACAACGGTCGCACCGCGATCGAGTTGAGTGCGCTGGTCGCCGGCGGTGAAACGAAGAGCGGCGAAGAGCTGGTGCGGCAGACGTTCAGCGAACTGGCCGGCAGCGATGCTTCGGACGGCGCCTGGAAGAAGCTGCTTCACGATGGGTTTCTGGCCGAGAGTGGCTGGGCGACGGAAACGCCGCAGCTCGACGAGGGCCACCGCGAGGCGATCGACTCCTACGTCATCGACGAGGCGCTGCTCAGCGTCGATCCTCCCGGCGGCGACGACCTGGAGATCGTCTTCTCCCAAGATGCTTCGGTCTACGACGGGCGATTCGCCAACAGCAGTTGGCTGCAAGAGTTGCCGGACTTCATGACCAAGCTCACCTGGGACAACGTTGCCCTGGTGAGTCAGGCAACGGCCAAGGCACTGGGCATCAAACACTCGACGCTCGTGCAGTTGGCCCACGGCGAACACACCGTCGACGTGCCGGCCTACATCATGCCCGGGCAGCCCGACGGTTCGATCACGGTGCACTTGGGCTATGGGCGCACGGCGGCCGGCTTCGTGGGCGGCGACGTGGCAAACGAGGTCGAGCCGGTGGGCGTCGACTTTTATCGCCTGCGCACCAGCACGGCACCGCATTTCGCGCGCGGCCTGCGGGTGACGACCACCAACCGCAACTACACGCTCGCTTCGACGCAGGACCATTTCGCCATCGACCCGGTGGGGATAGATGGAATTGAAGATCGGGTCGGCCAGCTAATCCGCGAAGGGACGCTCGACGAATACAAGCACCATCCGGACTTCGCCCAGCACGAGGTGCACCATCCGCCGCTGGAATCTTTGTGGGACGAGCGCAGCTACGAAGAGGCCGACTACAAGTGGGGCATGGCCATCGATCTGAACAAGTGCACCGGCTGCAACGCCTGTGTGATCGCCTGTCAGGCCGAGAACAACGTGCCGGTGGTGGGCAAGGAGCAGGTGCGTCGCGGCCGCGAAATGCACTGGATCCGCATCGACCGCTACTACAGCGGCGACGTGGCAAATCCGCGACTGGTCCACCAGCCGGTGACCTGCCAGCAGTGTGAGATGGCCCCTTGCGAACAGGTCTGCCCGGTGGGCGCCACCGCACACAACAGCGAGGGCCTGAACGACATGGCCTACAACCGCTGCATTGGCACTCGGTACTGCTCGAACAACTGCCCCTACAAGGTACGGCGGTTCAACTACTTCAACTATTCGCGCGGTCAATACGGCAAGTTTCAAGATACGGAGAGCGAAAAGAGCCTGGTCTTGCAGATGGTCCGCAATCCGGAAGTCACGGTCCGCAGCCGCGGCGTGATGGAGAAGTGCACGTTCTGTGTGCAGCGGATCCGGACCACAACGATCGTCGCCGAAAACGAGCGCCGCCCGATTGCCGACGGCGAAATCAAGACCGCCTGTCAACAGGTCTGTCCCTCTCAGGCCATCAGCTTCGGCGATCTGCAAGACGACAACGCAGAGGTCGCCAAGCAGCACGCCAGCCCGCGGGCTTACGCGATGCTGGCGGAATTGAACGTCAAGCCGCGGAACTTGTTCTTGGCGCGGGTGCGCAATCCGAATCCCCACTTAGAAGCGGAAGCAACGAATGACCACAGCCATCATTCGTAGCGATGATACGTCGGTCGACGACGCCACGCAGCGTGCGCCGCTGGTAACCGGCGAGCACGACTTGGCGTCGGTGACGTCGGTCGTCTCGAGCGTCGTCGAGCAACCGCCGACGACCACCGGGTGGAAGATCGCGATCACGATCTCCTCGCTGTTGATGCTCAACCTGTTCGGCCTGCTGGGCTACTTGATTTGGACCGGCGTGGGCGTGTGGGGCAACATGTCGCCGGTGATGTGGGGCTGGCCGATCGTGAACTTCGTGTTCTGGATCGGTATCGGCCACGCCGGCACGTTGATCTCGGCCATCCTGTTCCTCTTTCGCCAGAAATGGCGCACCAGCATCAACCGCGCGGCCGAGGCGATGACGATCTTCGCCGTGATGTGCGCCGGGCTGTATCCGGGCGTGCACATCGGTCGCGTGTGGGTCTTCTACTGGATGTTCCCCATCCCCAATCAAATGGCCATGTGGCCGCAGTTCCGCAGCCCGCTGTTGTGGGACGTGTTCGCGGTGGGGACGTATTTCACCGTCTCGCTGTTGTTCTGGTACATGGGCATGGTGCCCGACTTGGCGACGCTTCGCGATCGCGCGACGACGCGCGTACGGCAGATGATCTACGGTATCTTCGCGCTGGGCTGGCGTGGCTCGAATCGGCAGTGGCATCGCTACGAGCGGGCCTATCTGTTGCTTGCCGCCTTGGCCACCCCGCTGGTGCTCAGCGTGCACTCGGTCGTTAGTTTCGACTTCGCCGTCTCGCAGCTTCCCGGCTGGCATACGACGATCTTCCCGCCTTACTTTGTCGCGGGTGCCATCTTCGGCGGCTTCGCCATGGTGCTGTTCTTGATGGTGCCAGCCCGCGAGTTCTTCGGGCTGAAAGATCTCGTGACGATGCGGCACATCGAAAACATGAACAAGATCCTGCTGGCCACCGGCATGATGGTGGGCTACGCCTACTCGGTTGAGTTGTTCATCTCCTGGTACAGCGGCAGCTATTACGAGCGGTTCGCCTTCATCAATCGTGCGCTGGGCCCGTACAGTTGGGCCTACTTCTCGATGATCTTCTGCAACGTCGTCTCGCCCCAGGTGTTCTGGTTCAAGTGGGCCCGCACCAACGTGTGGGTCACCTGGATCGTCTCGATTCTCGTGACGATCGGGATGTGGTTCGAGCGCTTCGTGATCATCGTCACCTCGCTGGCGCGCGACTTCCTGCCGGCCAACTGGGGCATCTTCAAGCCCACGTGGGTCGACATCATGATGTTCGCGGGCACGTTCGGTTTGTTCCTCACGTTTTTCCTGCTGTTCTGCAGATACCTGCCGATGATCGCCGTGGCTGAAATCAAAGGCGTGATGCCGCACGGCCCGTCGACCAACGGGCACGGAAACGGAAGTGTCGCCGCCCCGCAGACGGCCAGTCCCTGAACCTAGTCGCTGAACTCTGTCGCGCCCCAGACGCAGCTCGTAGCTCGGAAGTCAGTCGATGTCCGAAATTGCCGTGCAAGAGAACGTCGCCACACCGCCCAAGACCCGGGTGGCCGGTGTGCTGGCCGAATACGACACTCCCGAAGCGGTCATGGCCGCCGCCGAGAAAGTGCGCGACGCCGGCTACAAGCACTGGGACACGCACACGCCATTTCCCGTCCATGGCATGGACGAGGCGATGGGCATGAAGATGAGCGCGCTGCCCTGGATCGTGCTCATCGGCGGCATCACGGGCGCGCTCTCCGGCATCGCGCTGCAGTGGTGGACCAATGCGGTCGACTATCCTTTCAAGATCAGCGGCAAACCGTTTTTCAGCCTGCCGGCCAACATCCCGGTCACGTTCGAGTTGACGATTCTCTTCTCGGCGTTCGGCGCGTTCTTCGGCATGCTCGCGCTCAACCGGCTGCCGGAGTTCAACCATCCGCTGCTGCGCAACGACCGCTTTCGCCGGGCCACCACCGATGGATTTTTCATCAGCGTCGAATCACGCGATCCACAGTTTGACGAGGCGAAGACCAGCGAGCTCTTGCGTTCGACCAGTCCCGCCGCCGTCGAATCGCTGGAGGTCGAAGAGCGATCGGCGTCGGTCCCGTGGGCCCTGCACTACGTGGCGCTGATCGTCACCGTGCTCGCCTTGGTCCCGCCGGCGATCATCGTCGCCGCCCGGGCGTCGACGTCGACGGAGCCGCGGATCCATCCGAATCCGAACATGGACTTCCAGCCGAAGATCAAAGCGCAGCGACCGAACCCGTTGTTCGCCGATCAGCGCGGGATGCGGCTGCCGGTGCCGGGCACCGTCGCCCGGGGCGAGCTGCGCGACGATGATCACTTCTTCCGCGGCGTGATCGGCGAGGACTGGGCGGCCAGCTTCCCATCGCAAGTTCCGCTGACGATGGAAACCATGCGCCGCGGCGAAGAGCGGTTCAGTATCTTCTGCACCGCCTGCCACGGCCGACTGGGCGACGGCCAGGGCATGGTGCACCAGCGCGCCGTCGAGCTCGGCGAGCCGAATTGGCGTCCGCCGACTTCGTTGCACGATCCGCGCGTGCGGCAACTGCCCGTCGGCCAGTTGTTCCACACCATTACCAACGGCATCCGCAATATGCCCGCCTATGGCTCGCAGATTTCGGACGAAGACCGTTGGGCCATCTTGCTCTACGTGCGGGCCCTGCAGCGGAGCCGCAACGCCGAGCCGGGCGACGTGCCCGAGGACGTTCAACTCACCCAAGAGTAAGCGGCGCCGCCGCAGTTGCCATGCATCACGAACCGCAGATCGATATCCAGGACGAAAACCGCTTCATGGCGGACTTGGGCCCGCGGCTGGTCGCCGGGGGTGCCGTCGTTGGCGCCGTGGGCATCGGGCTGGCGCTGTTGTTGTGCCTGGCCCGCGAAGAGAACGGCGTGCGTCACTTCCTGCACGCCTACCTGCTGAACTTCGCCTACTTCCTCAGCATCGCACTGGGGGCGCTGTTCTTCGTCGCCACACAGCAACTGACAGCGGCCGGTTGGAGCGTGACCGTGCGGCGGATCGCCGAGCTGATGGCGGGAATGCTTCCCTGGATGCTGGCT
>CALKYM010000219.1 GCA_938003525.1 uncultured Planctomycetales bacterium
TCCACCAAGGCCAACACACGACGCGACCAGACAAGCCACCGCGCCGGCGACTCGATCTGTTCAGAGGGCGCTGGTGCGGAAGGAGACACGTTGCTCGGCAGGGCAGAGTGATACGAAACGGCGGCGGCACACGCACACGTTCAGCAGGTGCCTGTTGTTCGCCGGGCGTCCGCAGTTCTTGCAAGTCCGATTGGGAATCGATCGGCGGCCGGAGGGCGGAGACGCGCGACGCCGCGTGCGATTCGGCTGCCCGGAAAGGAGGCGCCTTTTCCCAGTATTCGTGTCCGGTTCTGGCGGCGATTCGCACCTAATAGGGTAGCGGCCCTGCCGTTGTTGTGGTCCCGATGCGCGCCGGCGACGGATCGTGAGGTACTGCCCTCGCCCTGTTGTACCTCGGCGCCCTGGTGCGGGCGGCTTATCGCAAGATGCGAAGCGCGGGACACGCGGCGCGGCGGTCTCTACCACCTGAGTGGATGGTGGGCGGCGGCAACAGCAGCACCCTTCGGGGCAGGGGGCCCGGGCGGACATCGCCAGGCCCTTGCCTGATGAGCCGCCGCCCGCCGCTCAGTGGGCCGAGGGACTACAGTGGGGATACTCCAGTCGCCGTAGAGAAACAGCAATAGGCTGATGAGCAGCCACAGTGCGAACGGCGCGCTTGACCGGGCGCCCTGAGAGAAGCCGGGCGCGACACCCGGCGAAGCGCCGAACAAAGCAAATGCGTCTGGCGGCGTGTAGTGCGGGAAAGAGGACTCGAACCTCCACGGGCCGTTAAGCCCACCAGGCCCTCAACCTGGCGCGTCTGCCAATTCCGCCACTCCCGCAGGGCGGCCCACAGGCCACCCTGCCAATGTACGAACGAGTTCGCTCGGGTCAATGCCGGGCGGCGGCGGCAACGCGCTCCGCGATGTTTTGCCCTCAACCCGCCACCGGTTTGAGAACCACGGCCGCGAAGTCGTTGTCGGGCTGATCGGGCAGTTCGGCCGCGACGCGCTGCTGCAGGTGTGCAACGAGCTCGTGGGCTGGGGCGGATTTGATGTCGGCGTTCTGCAGGATCGCGGCGAGTCCTGCATGGGCGAGCGGCCGGCCGTCGAGATCCTGCGCAGCGCGCAATCCGTCGCTGGCCAAGAGCAGCGCCTCTCCGGCGGCGAGCGTTATCTCGGCTTCGTCGAACGCCAGCGCCGGCTCGATCCCGATGCTGGCCGCCTCGATTGTCAGCGCCTCGTGATCGGCCTGACCAATGCGCAGAATGCTCGGCGCGCCGGCCTGCGCGTAGCGAATGACGCCGCGCGGCGGATCGAGGATGGCCACCGCGCAGGCGGCATACTGGTCGCCTTGCGATCCGCCGTAGATCAGATCCGACACTTGTTCCAGCGCACGCGCCGGGGACTTCTCGTATTGTGTCGTGGCTCGCAGCGCAGCCCGGAGCGTTGACGCCGCCAGCGCCGCATCGATGCCGCCTTGCAGAGCATCTCCCACCGCCACAGCGAGACGGCCGTCGGGCAGCAACCACCAGTCGTAGAGGTTTCCGCCCAGCCGTCCGGAGAATGCGCACCAGCCGGCGACGTCCCAGCCCGTGATGAGCGGTGCGACTGCCGGTAGTTGATGCTGTTGCCAACGCGCGCCGGCGGCGATGCTCTGACTGGATTCAGATGCGTTGTCCTGTTCCTGGATCAACATCTCGCGTTCCAGATCGCTGGCGATGCGCCCGGCGATGACCTCCAACATTCCGGTGTGCGCTTCGCTGAAGGTGCGCGGCTCGACCGAGAAAGCCCACAGCGTTCCCAGCGGTACGGTCGGCGTCGAAATCGGCACGCAGACCGCCGCACCGAACTGCTCGGGCGGATTCCACGCTCGCTGGGCTTGCGCTTCATCGAGCACAACGGCGTGCCCCAACAGCGCTTCGAGATCGGCCAGTGCGGAGTCGAGAGGACGCGGTGGATCGAGCAGCCGCTGCAGCGGCAGTCCCCAGGCACTGCGAAGTTTCAGCACAGTCGTATCGGCGTCGAGCAGGTACAGCCCCGCGGCCTGACAATTGATCGCCTCGGCACCGCTACGAAGTGTTGCTTCCAGCCGAGCGGCGAGATGCTGCTCGCCCTGAGGCGGTGCCACGACCGGAACGCCCGCCGCGAGTTCGGCCTCGCGCTGCCAGAGCACGTGTTGGGTCTGTACCAACTCGCTCAGCACGCCGGCCAATGCATCGGCCAGCTTGCCGGCGCCGGCCAACTCCATGGCGGCCGGCAGTCGGTCGTTTGAGTTTGAGCTGACTTCGACCCGCAGGTGACCCGGAGCAGTTCCAACACCCGGATCGACCGGGGCGGTCCACACGGAGTCTAGGTCAGACTCGTTGACAGCTTGCTTGATATAGCGGAGAGCCCAACCCGTGGTCTGTTCGAACGCACTGCAAAGCGGTTCGAGCCAGGCCGCGGCTTCGACTTCCGGCCGAACAACCGAGGGCGGATCCTCGGTATGAATGCGCAAATACGGCGGGACGGTTTTGTCCACGTTGGTCGCCTGACGCTGGGAGTCACGTGATTCGACAACTGCTCGATCCGTGACCTCTGATTGCAGACGCCCGAGCAGCTACTCTCGCCGCCCGGCACTAACCTTCCCGCAATCCCCCCAGCGTCCTTGACCGGTATAGATTACCATCGGCCTCCTGCGGTTCTGACTTGAAACGGAAGCCGATGGCTGCCGGCCGTCGAGTTGCAAGTCCAATCGAGATAACGGGCTACGCGGATGTGGTCGATCGACAATCAATGCGCGGCAATTGACGCCCAGTCGCTATTTCAAACCCGCCAGTCGCGCTGCGGGCGGCTTCGCAGCAGGTTTGCTTCTGGATCGTCGACGAATTCTTCCGTTTCGGGATCGATCGTCACTTTCCGGCCGAGGATCCAGGCAATCGCGGCAGCGTGGCTGGCGATGTGCGAGCGGCGCATGACGTTGGGATTGGCGGCCGTCGTGCCGCGCGAGCGGATGCAATCGAAGAAGTCGCGCGAGTGGGCCGTGACGTCGAGGCCGCGGACGCGCTTGGTCGCCTCAGGCAGTTGCTGTTGCAGCGACTCAGGCTCGGCGACGATCTCGCCTTCATCGCCCGTTTCCACCCAACCTTCATCGCCGATGAACCGCACGGGGCAGGTTCCCAAACGTGTGATGTAGTGCGGCGAGCGTTCGCCGAACGGTTCGGCCAGGAAGTCGATGACGAGTTTCACGCCGTTGGCGTAGTGGCAGACGATATTCTCGTCGCCCGGTTCATAGTCGATGGGCAGCGTGTCGTCGGCCTGATTGGCCCATTGGCAAAGGTCGACCGTGTGCGCGCCCCAATCCAGCAGTCGCGCACCCGAATCGAAGTCCCATTGCCCACGCCAGCGCCCGTTGACGTACTTCTGATTGAACGGCCGCCACGGAGCGGGACCGAGCCATAGGTTCCAGTCGACGACATCCCGCGGCGGAGTCGGTTCGGCGGGCAACCAAGTGTTGTCGAGAACCGGCACATAAACCGAGGCGTGCATCGTGTGCAGCTTGCCGAGTTTGCCGGTGTGCACGAGTTCGACCGCCTTCTGGAAGTTGGGGACGCTGCGGCGCTGCGTTCCCGCCTGAAACACGCGCCCCTCGGCGTGCATGGTGTCGGCGAGTTGCTGACAGACGTCGATGGTGATTCCGCAGGGCTTCTCGCTGTAGACGTCTTTTCCGGCCTGCGCGGCGAGAATCGAGGCTTTTCCGTGCCACCGGTCGCCGGTGGCAATGAGCACGGCGTCGATGTCCGGCCGGTCGAGCAGTTCGCGAAAATCGCGATACAGCGTGCAGTCCGAAGTGCCATAGTGCTCGTCGACCAGCGCCTTGCCGGTATCCCGACGTTCGGCCTGCACGTCGGCAATCGCCACGCACTGCACATCTTCGAACTGCAGCATCGATGTCAGGTCGTAACGACAACGAGGCCCGATGCCGATTACACCCAGCGCGATCTTGTCGCTGACCGCAGTCCGCCGCTGGCGTGCCAACCCGTGGGTCGGCCACACCGCCGCCAACGAGGCCGCTGCGGCGGCATTCCGCAAGAAATCACGACGTGTCGAGTTTTTCGAAAGAGTCATGTGCATTCTCCACCGGGTATGCTATGCGATGGCACACTGTGCGAGTTCGTGGCTTTCACGTCCCTGTGCCGGCTCCAAATCGGCCGGAGCGCTTGCTTCACCGTGTTGTGATCTGCTTTTTGCATGCGCAACCAAGCATATCCGACAATCCGCCCGAATTCAGCGCGCGCAACTGCGACCAATGCACGGTAAGGACGTTTTTTCGACAATGATGAAATCAACACTGTGATTGAGCCACGCGCGGCGGTCGAAGAGGGCGAGCCGCTTCGGACGACGACAGTGACGGGCCGCTAAACGGGCGTTACTACGTTTGTTTGTCCCACACTATGAGAATCGACCATTGCTCCTGCCTGCGCCACGAGTGGACTGGCGGCGACGGCGGCACGGCTCACGCCAATCGGGTAAATCGTCTCGCCGGTTCACGAGCCGCGCAGATAGGAGTGAGCACCGATGCCGGTCGTTCGTAGGACCGGCCTCACAAGATCGTTCGCGCGTGGATGCTGTCCATCGCTCCAATTTGCTGTGGTGTATCAAATGCCCAAGATGCGTTATCAATGGTTCGCAAATGCCCCGCGCAACGTGTCCGAGCGCGAGTATGGCTGGTACTCGTTGCAGCTCCTGGTGGCGGGGCTCTGTGGGCTGGGCGCCCTCATCATGCTGGTTGGTTCGCTCCTGGGACTAATGAACCGGCAGTCTGATGAACTTGCCTCGCTGCCGCGCATGTCTGTTGCCGAGGCAGCGAACTATGGCGGCGATGCCGCCGACCCCTTCAAGCTCGAAGGTCGACTGACGAGCGATACTTCGACGGCGATGCCCGACGATGAGCAGTCGCTGGTGATTGCCGGCGAACTGCGTGTGACCGCAGGCACGCGCGATCGCCGCGCTCGCGGCGCAGAACAAACGCTCTTCGAGTGGCAACACACGAGCGAGACGATCTACCTGGCCGACGACGAGCAGCGCATCCCGCTGGACGTCACCCAGGAAGATCTTCCCTGGACGGAGACGCCGCACTTCGCGCGGCCGAAACTGATCTACGAAGGCGAGTACGCGCGCACCAGTCGACCGGTGGCCGTCGAATACGCCGGCATGCAGTGGCCACTGCCGCCCGAGTGGGGCGAAGTCGATTCGGCGTTCGCGGACCTCGAGCGGCGGTTGGTCCCGCAAAACCAGCCGGTGGTGGTCGTCGCGCGCATCATCTCGACGCCAGAGGGTCGCCGCCTTGGCGCACCAGCCGCGAGAGCCATGCGCATCCTGCCGGGCAGCGAAGAGGAGATTCGCCGCACGGCACGGCGGACGCGCGGCCTGTTCGCTTTTCTGTGGATCCCACTCTTGCTGACAAGCGTGTTGTTCGCCCGCCGTGCACTGGCGCTTCGCCGCGAGTTTGTCATCCGCTCGAACCAAGTCTAGTGCTCCGTCAACACGTAATCTTCGGGTGCGGGTTGTCCGGCGGAGCACTACCATGATGTCTACGCCAAAGCACTTGCGTCTTTGGCGAACGTTTCGCGTCGCCCGAATGAATCGGGCTGACGCTCCACTAGCGCGCGACCGTCCTTTGAGCGCGTCAGTGACAGAAGTTGTTGTCGAGCAGCCCTGTCGTCCTACAGCGGCAGTCGCATACCCCGCAAGTCGGGGATGAAGGCGCGC
>CALKYM010000220.1 GCA_938003525.1 uncultured Planctomycetales bacterium
TCTCAGTCTGTTCGTCGTCAGCCAACTGGCCATCATCGCCGCCGCCATGCTGCCCGCCGACCTCTGGCTCAGCAATCGCAGCCGACCCAAGACAGTATAGGAGCGATACGAACGCGCTATGAGTGGCATCCCGGGTGCCGCTGGCTGCTCGCCAGCCAGTGCTGCATCGCGGCGGAGCAGGAGGCCATTGTGCGTTACGTGGAGACGACGAGTTGCACAACTTCATCGCCGCGTCGATGAGTCCGCACGCTCGGGCGGCCGGGCGATAGCCTCCGCCGCCGCCCGTTCCAGCGGCAATGCGGCCGCCAACCTGCGCGCTGCAGTAGTGGCGGGCAACTCAGGAACCTCGGCCGCCGCAAGACCTCGAACCAACGCCACCAGGGTCTGCGGGCTCTCGGGCTCGGCGAGCAGCGGACCTTCCGCGTCGGCCAGCACGACACCACTGCGCAGTTCCGGCCCTTGCCCGGGCTCGTTGCAATGGCCGCGCAAAGCAATCCCACGGCGCTCAAGCCAGAATTCCGCATCCAGCTTCTCGAACACAACCAGCGCATCGCCATTTGGCTGCGTCGCGCGTCGCGCGGCAGGCATCTGCAACTCGACGGCCAACGATCTGCAAAGCGCTGTTGAAATCACTCCGGGCCCGCCGGTGATGCGCGCCTGAGCAGTTTCCAGCTTGCTGTCGACACATTTGACGTGCACGACGTCAAGCTGCGCGGCGCCTTCGACATGCTGATCGAGATAGCCGGCGGCCAGTCGCCCCAAGTCAACCTCTCGAAACTTCCCTGCGAGTTCGGTCTGCACCTGCTCGTCGAATGCCACACTGAATCGTCCCGCGAACGTGGCCCGCGGCCCGAGTCCGTCAAACGCCGAACTGCCGCACCCGAGCAGTGAACAATCCAACTCCTGCCCAGCAGAATCCACCAGCAACGTGGTCACCGGGTGCTCACCCCGAGACCGTTCGAGGTGAAGGTTCACCGGCGCTGCCGCCGGTTCGCGGCTGCTGTGAAAGCGTATGTCCAACGCCGCAGCGTCGTCGCCACCAGGCACGATGGCATCGAGGTCGTGTAATTTATGCGATGCACGGTCGCTGAGCAGTTGCAGTTCGCTAGCCGTGAATGCCATCGCCGAGCCGTCTTGTATCTGCCTCCGCAGAAGACGCTCGCAGGCACGCCAGATCGTCGCGCGCTGCTCGACGTCGACCTCAGCCTTCGAAACTTTGATTTCGATCCGACGGTCGGCGCGGCGGGCGTCCACGACTGAGCACTCGCAGACCAGCCGGCCCGTTTCACTGTTGCGGAGCACCAGCCCGCGCAGCCGCAGCGCACCGGGGCGAACGTGTTCGACAGCAGCGATGTTACAGGAGAGATCGAGTGTAGCGCCGACACGCGCTGCAATCTGCGCAGCGTGCCACGGCGCCTGTCGCCAAAGTCCCCACGACGCGATGGCCAGCGTCGGCACCAGGCAGACCGCGAGAAACATGGCGCGGGCGAAACGTCGGCGGGTGGCAAACTGGCGGGGGAACATCCGTGTTCTTCCGGCGTTTTGCGGTCGCAGGGGACCGACACTATCTCAGCGCTGCCGTGCCAGCTTCAAATAGGCAGCCCAGCGGTCTTGCATCTCCGCGAGACTGTCACCGCCAAACTTCTCGACCAGCGCCGCGGCGACCTCGAACGCGACGACGTTCTCGACGATCACGCTGGCCGCAGAAACGGCGCACACGTCGCTGCGCTCGTAGCTGGCCGTTTGCGGCTGTTTGGTTTCCAAATTGATCGAATCAAGCGGCTTGCGGAGCGTGCTGATCGGCTTCTTGGCCGCCCGCAGCACCAGCGGCTGACCGTTCGTCATGCCCGCCTCCAAACCGCCGGCGTTGTTGGTCGGCCGCTCGTAGCCGAGATTGGGTTGTCCCGCTTTCTCCGACTCAAAGTGAATCGGATCGTGCACGGCCGAACCGGGTCGCCGCGCGGCTTCAAATCCCAGTCCAATTTCGACACCCTTGATGGCCTGAATCGACATCACGGCTTGCGCCAATCGGCCATCGAGCTTGCGATCCCACTGCGTGTGCGATCCCAAGCCAAAGGGCAGCCCTTCGACGCGCACTTCGATGATCCCACCGAGCGTGTCGCCGTCCTTACCCGTGCGGTCGACGAGCTCCTTCAGCGCCGCATCGCGCGAGGGATCGAGCGTGTACAGCTCGCTCTCGTCGCGCCAGGCCAGTTGCTCGTCGAGCGTCCCGTCTCTCGGTGGGATCGTTTCGCCGCCAACCTCGACGATATACCCAAAGGCGCGGATACCGAACTGGCTCAGGAGTTGTTGCGCCAGCGCGCCGGCCGCCACTCGGACCGTCGTCTCTCGAGCACTGGCTCGCTCTAAGACAGCGCGGATTGTCCCCAAGTACTTGATCGCTCCGGCCAGGTCGGCGTGACCGGGCCGCGGACGTTCAAGTTCCTTGAGCCGTTCGAGCTTGTAGTCTTTGTTGACAACTTGCAGTTGAATCGGGCTGCCCAGCGTTCGCCCCTGCCAGATGCCGGTCATCACCTCGACGCGGTCGGTTTCGATTCGCTGTCGCCCGCCGCGTCCATAGCCGCCCTGTCGGCGTCGAAGTTCGACGTCAATGCGGTCCGTATCGATCTCCAGGCCGGCCGGGAAACCGTCGACAATGGCGGTCATCACCTTGCCGTGCGATTCGCCTGCGGTCAGATAACGCAACATGCCTAGACTGCAAGAGTTAAGCCAGCGCGCCGAGGCCCGGGCGCAAAGCAACACGGCCCCTGAAACGGATTGTAGCTGGCCAGCACACCCGGTCCCAGACCGGTTCAGCCGCCTGAACAGTACGACGTTGACGGAGAATGCTGAATCGCGCGGCTACGCCAGGATGTCATCGATGACGTGGCCGTGAACGTCGGTCAGCCGGCGATCGATGCCGTTGTCGCGGACGGTGAGACGCTGGTGGTCGATGCCGAGCAGGTGCAACACGGTGGCGTGAACATCGTAGACCTGTGTCGGATGCGCTCGGTCCAGGGGCTTGTAGCCCCACTGGTCGGAAGGGCCATACGTCGTGCCGGGTTTGATGCCGCCACCACACAGCCAGTTGCTGAACACGTAAGGATTGTGGTCGCGGCCTTTACCTCCTTGTGAAGACGGCATGCGGCCGAACTCCGTGGTCCACAAAATGATCGTGTCCTCGAGCAACCCTCGTTGCTTGAGGTCCTGAATCAGCGCGGACACTCCGCGGGCCATCGCCTGGGCCAGCGGGCCGTGATCGCGCCGCACGTCTTCGTGCGAATCCCAATTGCGGCGCGGAAAGCCATTGTCGTTGCCGCTCCAAATCTGTACGAAGCGAACACCACGTTCCAACAGCCGCCGCGCCACGAGGCACCGCTTGGAGAAATAGGCCGTCTCTTCCGGAGTGTTGATTTCGTCCGGAAAGGAAGACGGGATGTCGTCCAGGCCGTACAGCCTGAGGATGTGTGCGGGCTCCTGAGATACGTCGACTGCCTCTGGCGCCGACAACTGCATCCGCGCCGCCAGCTCGTAGCTCTTGATCCGCGCATCGAGCCGATCGTCGCCCGCTCGGCCTTCTCGGTGCAGACGATTGAGCCGATTTACCAAAGGGACGGCGGCCGAACGGCTCTCGGTCGAAAGGAAATCGCCATGCTGGCCGGGGAACAAGTCGGCGATGGGCGGGTCGCGCTGCGGATAGAGCACCGTTCCTTGATGCTGGGTGGGCAAGAACGCGCTGCCCCAATTCTTCATCCCGTTTGACGCCAGTCCACGATGGTCGGGCAATACCATATAGGCTGGCAGATTGTCGTTGATGGAGCCCAGGCCGTAGACGATCCACGATCCCATCGACGGGAAGCCGGGGCGGTCGAACCCTGTGGACTGCAAGAGCGTCGCCTGACTATGAACGCCGGACTTGCCTTGTACGTTGTGGATGAACGCAATCTCGTCGACGACGCTTCCCAGCGGAGAGACCACTTCACTAAGCATCTTGCCGGTTTCGCCATAGGGCGCGAAATCCCAGACCGGTCGCAGCCACGGCCCCAGTCCATCCTGAAACGCCTCGACGTGTTCGCCAAAATCCGACGGTTGACCGTGACGCTTGATCAGCTCCGGCTTGAAATCGAACAGATCGATATGGCTGGCTGCCCCGGCCATGAACAGTTGGACCACGCGCTTCGCCTTGGGCGGATGATGCAGCCCGCCCTCGCCCGCCGGTGGTGATGCCAACAGCCCGTCCTGCTGCAACAGGCTGGCCAGCGCAATCCCGCCCAGTCCGCCACCGCTGCGGAAGAGGAAATCCCGCCGGGACATGGAGCCTGGTGCGATGGGATGTGGGAATGCGGATCGCTGTTGCATGGTCGTTCTTGTTGGCCGTAGACGCCGTCGGGTCAACGTCTTGGTTGGAATCCTGCTCTTAATCCACGAACACAAACTCGTTCAGGTTCAGAATCACGCGGCAGAGGCTGGGCAGACCGTGTGCAGCCCGGTGGGCGCGCAGCTCATTGGCCTCCTCAACCGTCGGCCGACGGCCCGTCGCAGCCAGGAAAGCGAAACGGATCTGCTCATCCAAATCCGAACTCTGTTCGCGAACCCGGTCGGCAAAGTGCTGCGACATCACGAGTGTCAGACCGTTGTTGAGCATGGCTAGCGATTGCAGTGGATTAATCGTCTGATTGCGCTTGTGCACCATCATCGAAGGGTCGGCGCAGTCCATGGCCGTCATGAAGGGCTGCGTCTGTGACCGGACGACGAAGCGATAGATGCTGCGCCGGTGCGACCGCCTGTCTTCTGGATCGTGGAGACTGTATCGGTAGTGGGGCGAGTGCTCGGGCTTCTCGATCACGAAGTCCTGAAAGCTCGGCCCGCCCATCGCCGGGTCGAGCTTGCCGGAGACCGCCAAAATAGCATCGCGAACGGCCTCGGCTTCGAGCTGCCGCCGGTTCATCCGCCAGAGGAGTCGGTTGCCAGAATCATTCGTCGTGGGATCGTCGGCAACTTGCCCTTGCGTAGCGAACGCACTGTCGGCCCGTGCTGAAGACTGCCGGTACACGGCGCTAGTGACGATCAGCCGATGGATGTCCTTGAAGGACCCGCCGGCATCGCGAAACGTCGCCGCCAGCCAGTCCAGCAACTCAGGATGCGAGGGCAATTCGCCCATCCGACCAAAGTCGCCGGGCGTATCCACCAGGCCACGGCCGAAATGATACTGCCAGATGCGATTGACGATCGATCGCCAGGTGAGCGGATTTTCCCGATGCGTCAACCAACCGGCCAGCGCGGCCCGGGCATCGCCTTCGGTGGCATCTGCGGAGAGATCGAAACGCGATGCGACTCCGAGACTGGCAACGGCACCCGGCGACACGGCGTCGCCCGGTCGCTGCACATCCCCGCGGTGGAGAATCGAGATCATTCTCGGCTTGCCGCCGGTCGCGCCGGTTCCTTGAAATGTCCCGCTACCAAAATGGATCGTGCCCGCGTAAACGTGCCTGGCGTTTGGCAGCGACTCGATGGCTGCCATCACGTCATCGAGCTCCCGACGAACAACCTCGCGCCGCGCGAGCGTTTCGTGCCCCACCGCGCGCTCCAGCAACGCATCCCGTTGTTCTTGGAGTTCCTGCTCGCGCCGGTTGTGATGCGCGTCGGGATAGAGGCCGTCGACGAGATTGCTCTTGCGCCAGCGGACTGGTTGCTCAATGGAATCGAGTGCGGCGACCGGTTGACCGGCGGCGACGTTGTTGCCGTGGGAGTCGAACACCTGGAGTTCCGCCAGCGCGAAGATGTAGTCGCCCTGGCGCGGGGCCAGCTTCGTCGCCGTGATGCGCACGAACTGCGCCGCCTGTGCGGCTGCCGACGCGACCTGCGGTGTGATGCCGGGATTGGCGAAGTCCTCCTGCGTGCGATCGACCAGCAGCCGGACGTTTTCGGAGAAGCCAGCATCGTCGGCCAGCTCGATTTTGTACCGGACGGGGAAGCCGAATCCGGCGCCGATCTCGTTGAAGTCATCGTGGCAGGGAAAGTACTCCACCCGATCGATCGCGGTCTCGCCCCCCAGGTCGACCTGCACCCACTTCTCGTTGTCTGCGGAACTGGCGATCTGGCTGTGATAGCCGTACTCAGGTGAGCGCGACGGGCCTTCTTGAACCGCTTGGAGTTGCTGCTCCAAGTCCGCCAGAGCCTCACCGCCGCGCTCCTCGACAAGCGATTCGATCGCCCCAATCTCAGCCGAGAGTGATTGGCGTCGCGCGACCAGCAATCGGTGTTGCCGTTCGATTGCGGGATCGTCGAAGTAGGCTCGGTCCGCGCGGTCGAGCGCCGCGAAGACGGCCTGCATGCCGTAGTAGTCTTGCTGGGTGATGGGGTCGAACTTGTGGTCGTGGCACTGCGCACAACCGACGGTCAGGCTCAGGAACGTTCCGGCGACGTTCTGCACCATGTCATCGCGATCCAGGTGCCGCGCGATCTTGCCGTCAATCTTCGTTTCCGGCACCTCGGCGTGCCCGATGAAATCCCAGGGCCCGGCGGCCAAAAACCCCAGCGCTTCGATGCCGTCCGACGATTCAGGATAAAGCACGTCTCCGGCGATCTGTTCTTCGACGAATTGCGCATACGGCTTGTCTTCGTTGAACGAGCGAATCACGTAGTCGCGGTAGGGCCACGCGTTCGGTCGCGGTTTGTCCTTGTCGTAGCCGTGCGTTTCGCCATAGTGCACGACGTCGAGCCAGTGCCGGGCCCAACGCTCGCCGTAGTGTGGCGATGCCAACAGTTCGTCGACCAATTCGTCGTACGCGTCGCGTCGCGGATCGTTCACGAAGCGTTCGATCGCTTCCGGGCTAGGCGGGAGTCCGATCAAGTCGAAATACAATCGCCGGATCAGCGTTCGTCGATCGGCCTCCTTCGCCGGTGCCAAGCCGTGCTCCATCTGCCCCCGGGCGATAAAGCGATCGATGGGAGTCCGGCACCACGCCGCGCGATCATCCGGAAGTGGCGGCAACACGGGCAGTTCGAGCGGCCGAAACGACCACCACGCCTCCGGCTCCAGCCTCAGCTCGGCCGGCCACTCGGCGCCCTCTTCAATCCAATCGCGAAGCGTCCGACGCTCTTGCTCGGAAAGCGGCTCCTTGCCCTTGGGCATCTCCGCCGAGCCATCCTCGGGCGCGATGAGATCCAAGAGATAACTCGAATCCGTGTCGCCCGGGAAGATCACCTCGCCGCTCTCACCCCCCGCAAACGCCCGCTCTGCCGACTGCAACGAGAGCCCCCCCTTCGAACTCTCATCGTTGTGACAGTCCAAACAGTGGCGACGAAGGACCGGAGCCACCCCCTCGCGAAACAACGCCTCATCGCCCAAGACCGTGTTCGCGGTGGCAAGCACCCCAACGAGAACAGGTGCAATCGCGGCGAAGGTCACCGTGCCTGTTAAACTTCGCTCGCAGCGATGCGTGAATCGGATCTGTCGTCTATTCATCGCACCGAGTTGGCGACATCCGTCGCGGTCTGGCGGCCGAGGCACGTCCCCAGAAAACGTTCACCAATGATCATACTCCACTTGGCCACTAACGTGGTGCTGATCACATAATAGGCTCGCTTTACCTACTTATACGCGAACGCCTCACCCGTTAGGCGTTCGTAGGCCTCGATATAACGGGCGCGGGTTTGGGCGACGACTTCGTGGGGCAGGGGAGGGGGTGAGCTGTTCTTGTCCCAGTCGGTGGTGTCGAGCCAGTCGCGAACGTACTGCTTGTCGAACGAATGCTGCGGGCGACCTGGTTCGTAGTCGTCGGCCGGCCAGAAGCGGGAACTGTCTGGCGTGAGCACTTCGTCGATCAAGAGCACTTCGCCGCCCGGCAGTCGACCCCATTCGAGTTTCGTATCGGCGACAATGATGCCGCGTTGCCGCGCGAATTCTGCACCTTTCCGGTAGACGTCGAGCGTCCGCGCGCGGAGCGTCTCGGCCAACTCCTGGCCGATTTCTGCCGCCATCGCCTCGAATGAAATGTTCTCGTCGTGCCCCTCTTCGGCCTTGGTCGCCGGCGTGAAGATGGGCTCTGCCAGCGCCGCGCTCTCGACCAGCCCGGCCGGCAATTCGATGGCACAGACAGTCCCCGACTGCCGATACTCGCGCCAGCCGGACCCGGCCAGGTAGCCGCGGGCAACACATTCAAAAGCCACGACCTCCGTCTTGCGCACCAGCATCGTACGACCCGCCAGGGCCGCGCGATCAACATCGGCCGGTAGCGGCATCTCGTCGACGTCGCAGGTGAGCAGATGGTGCGGGGCGCCGAGCGTCTCGAACCAATAGCGGCTGAGCGCGGTGAGCACGCGGCCTTTGTCGGGAATCGGCGTGGAGAGCACCCAGTCGAAGGCGCTGATGCGGTCGGTCGCCACAATCAGCAATTGTTCCCCCAGGTCGTACACATCGCGCACCTTGCCTCGGCGGCACGGCCCTATGCCCAGATCGGTGTGATCGACCGGAGAGCGTGTCTTCATGATGGCGCTTGTCGGCCTGATGAGATCAACGGTCGTAGCCACTTTTCCGAGCGCGGCGCCGGCCGCCGGAACTGTAGTCGCGGCGGTTGAACACACGAAGTATATCAGTGCAGCCCCAGCGGCGGCAGCTGCGCATCAACGTCGCTTGATGGCTGCGGGGTACTGGGATAGACTCGCACGCTAGGCTTCATTTTTCTTGCGCGACTGCCGCCGAATCGTCCTGCGAAGTTGATGGTCCGCACGCAGACTCCTCGCGCGGCGCAGGCAGGATGGGATTGCGATGGGCCTGCTGCGTTTTCTGGTCCACCCTCCCCAACGCCTGAGCCCGGCGGCCGCCCAGCGCGCCTACGTGGCAGGCCCCGATCTGGTGCCGTGGTCGGGAACGGCCAGCATCGATGGCGACGAACTGCTCATTGAGCGTGAAGCCAGCGAATCGGGCAACGTCTACGTGCCCTGGCAAGTCGATGGTCGCGGCCAGCTCTTTCTGGCGACCAGCACGCTCATGGAGCGCTCCGAGCCGTACGTGCTGGCGGTTGAACTGGCCCGCGGCAAGCTCAATCAGGTTCGCAATCAGATGGCCGACTGGCAGGCCGTCGGCTTGAGCGTATCCGACAGTCTGAGCGAAGCTCTCAAGCGCGCCGTGACGCTCTTCTCGCAGGCGGTCACCCAACAGAACGATGCCGAGCGCGCCAGCGAAGCGGCCGAAGAGGCGCTGGCAGCGGCTCTGATAGCGAGCGACGAGCTGATGACCTGCTATACCCAGCAGGCGCTCGCTGCCCGGCACCGGCAGTCGAAACGCCTGCCGATCCACCTGGCCATTAATCTCGGGCACGAACCGCTCGAAACGGCCACCGCGCGTCACGTGGCCTCAGCGTTCAATGCGGCGCTGGTGCCACTCTCCTGGCGCGAGGCGGAAGCCAACGAGGGCGAATACCGCTGGGACAACTACGACCAACATCTCCAGTGGTGCCAAACGCACAAGCTCGGCGTCATCGGTGGCCCGCTGGTTCAGCTCGACGGCCGCGGCGTGCCCGACTGGCTGTATCTGTGGGAGGGTGACTTCGACAATCTGATGTCGTGCATCACAGACTATGTCGAGACTGTCGTGGCCCGCTATCGAGGTCGCGTCGCGGCTTGGCATTGCGTGGCGGGCATGCACGCCGGACGCGCGCTGTCGTTGGGCGAGGAGGAGCAGCTTCGCCTGGTTGTCGGGTGTATCGAGACGGTTTCCCGCATCGACCCCGAGACGCCTGCGTTGATTCGCTTTCGGCATCCCTGGGCCGAGCACATGCGGCGCGAGCAAATGGACCTCTCGCCGCTGCACTTTGCCGACGCCTTGGTCCGCACCGGCTTGCAGCTTGGCGGCATCGCGCTGGAGCTCAACGTGGCCTACGAGGATGGCGCCGCCCGCGACGTGCTCGACTTCGGCCGGCTCATCGATGTCTGGAGCTGCCTGGGTGTGCCGTTGCATCTCACCTTGGTGGTGCCCAGCGAAAGCACGGCCGATCCCCTGGCGCGGCAGTCGGCCCCGTGGTCGGACGGCGATCAAGCGGCGGCCTGGTCCGCGCAGTGGCAGCAAGACTTCGTCGAGCGTCTCGTCCCCGCGCTGTTGTCGAAGCCCGCGGTGGGGGCCATCATCTGGAACGAGCTCAGCGACGCGGCTCCGCACGACTTGCCTTGGGGCGGCATGTTCGCCGCCAGCGGCAAACCAAAGCCTGCCCTGGCCTCGCTCGCACTGTTGCGCAAGAGGCACCTGGCTTGAGCAGCGCCGACGACAGCGAGCCACCCGTTGCTGCCAGCGCACACCCGTTCGCTGCGTCGACTAGTCGGATCGCCGCGAGCACCGTTGCATTCCTCCGTGAGACGCGATGACGCCTTCCAACTCGTCTGATTCAGCGGCCGCCCGCGGCGAGCCGACCGCGACGGCAACGACGCCGACCTCGAGTCGCGGCATTGCCTTTCGCGTCGGCAGCGTCGCAGTTGGTCTTCTGGTCGCGCTCCTCATCGTCGAGATAGGCCTGCGTCTGGCCGGCGTCGAACCGATCAACATGATGACCAAGCGGCATCTGCGCGTCACCGATCAAGGCCGACTGGTGGCCGGCTACCACTGTTATCCTTCCAATCCGCACCAGGAGTTTCAGCCGCTGCCCGAGATGACCGGCGGACATTGGACGCTGTGGACCTATACCGATCCCCCCGAGTCGCTGCCGCTGGCCGCCGCTGAAAAAGAAACGCCTTTCTGCGTCGAGTACCGGCGAAATCGTTTCAACTTGCGCCAGGACGAATTGACGCACGAGCCCGCCGAAGGCGTGATCCGCATTGCGATGGTCGGCGATTCGTTCGTCTTTGGCGAAGGCGTGCAAAGCGACGCAGCGCTGCCCAACCAGCTTGGCGAATTGCTGGGCGAGCGTTTCGAGGTCATCAACTGCGCGCAGGTCGGCGCGAACACCGAAGACGAGCTCGAGCAGGCCTATCAGGCTCACGAGCTGTTCGATTGTCGACGGTTCTTGCTGGTCTACCTGGTCAACGACATCGGGCTCAGTGGCGAACTGGCCGAAGAACAAGACTACATCAACGACTTGATCATCTTTCGCGACCGACACCTCCAGCGCAATCAGGCGGGCGCGTGGTACAAGGGGCACCTGCGCGTGCTCGACCTGGCGGGTTCGCGCCTGGAGATGCGCAACGTCGCCGCACAGACCATCGACTGGTATCGCGCCTGTTACGACCCGACGCGCAATCAGGCCAACCTGGCGCGGATGCAGTCGTTCTTTCACGAGCTGGCGTTGCTGCCGCACAGTCGCGTCGCAGTCATCATCTATCCGCTCTTAGAAGGTCTCGAGGGCGACTACCCGTTTCGTGGTGTTCACGAGTTCGTTGCCAAGCAGGTCCAAAGCGCAGGCATTCCCGTCTTGGACCTCGAACCCAGCTTAAGCGGCATCCCCGCCGAGCAACTCTGGGTCCACGCTGCCGATCACCATCCGAATCGCCGCGCGCACACGATCGCCGCCAAGAAGATCGCTGCCTGGCTGCGAACCGAACAGCCGGCGTTTCTCAACGACCGCGAAGTTGGCGAGTTGCAACCGACGTACGCGACGGCAGAGGCAGAGCAACAAATCGAGGGCCTGCTGTCTCAGGCGGCTGCGGCCTTTCAGCAGAACGATCTCGCCCTGGCGCGGCAGATCTTCACGGCCATTCTGGCCCGCGATCCGCAGCACCAGCTCGCGCGGCTGTACCTGGGAATCATCGGCTCGGCTACGGGCGAACTGAACGGATCGATCGTCCATTTCCGCGAGGCGCTGCGACTCAACCCGGGCTGGGTCGATGCCCTCACTAACCTGGCCAACGCGCTCGTCGTCTATCGGCCGCGCGAGTGGCTCCGCGATTCTGAAGAGGCCGTGCAGATCGCCGAGCAGGCCTGTGTGCTGACCGACTACGAGTCGCTCAATCAACTCGATACGCTCGTGGCCGCGTACGGAACTGTGGGGCAATTCCAACAGGCCGTGGACACGGCAACCTGGGCACTCGAACTGCCCGAGGCCGAGACAGTTCCACACATGGCTGCCCTCCTGCGGCAGAAGCTCGCCGAGTATCAACGCGAGCTCGCCCGGCAGCCACCCGACGCGATGGACGACCTTGGCGTTTCGGACGGCGAGGCGGGTGAGCTTCCCGCCGATGATCAATCGCCAGCCGTGGAGCCGGCTGAGCCATCTGCAGACAAGGCGTCGCGCGAAGACCGGCCCGACGATGCGGCGCCCGCCGGCGAACCGTCCCCGTCGGACGATGCCGCCGATGATGCAAACGCGACCGACGCCCAGCGCGAAACGTCAAACGAGCAAGCGGAAGCGAGTCCGGCAGAGCCTGACAGAACGTCAGCCGCAGCACTGGCCGACTCGCATCATTGAGCCGCGATTCACGCCAGCCGAGCGGCCATAGCCAGGCACATGTCGTCGGACTGCTGCTCGTGACCCACGAAGCGGCGGACGTCGTCTAACAGTAACTTGCCGAGTTCTGCCGAGCCGTTGCCGGGGTGGGCCAACTGCTGGCTCAGACGCTCCAAGCCGTACAGCTCGCGCTGGTCATTCATGGCCTCGCTGAAGCCGTCGCTGAACACGGCCAGCGCGTCGCCGGGCGCCATCGTGATCGTGGTCTGTTCGTAGCGCAAATCGGAAGAGACGCCCAGCGGCACTCCGGCAATCTCTTCGCCGACGGGCTCCACGCGGCCGTCGGCATGGCGCAGCAGCGGCGCCATGTGGCCCGCGTTCACCAGCGTGATGGCGTTTTTCTCCGGATCGATCACCAACGTCACCATCGTCACGAAGCGGTCTTCCCAGTCGCTGCGGTCGAAACTGCGGCTGAGTTGAGTGAGCGCTTCGGCCACGTTCGGTTGGCTGGCCAGCCCGAAGCGGACTTCGGCCGAAAGCTTGGCCATCAACAGCGCGGCCGGCACACCCTTGCCCGAGACATCGGCCAGCACCAGCGCGAGCCGCCCGTCGGGCAGCGGGATATAGTCGAAAAAGTCTCCGCCCACGTGCCGGGCCGGTTCGTAAAAGTCGAAGAAGTCGTAACCTTTGACCTCCGGCCGCGCGGCGGGAAGAAAGCCACGCTGCACCTGGTGCGCCAGTTGCAGTTCGCTATCCGTAGCCTGTTGCTTCAAGGCCTGTTCGTGCAGTTGCGCGTTCTCGACAAAGATGGCCGCTTGCAGGGCGACCGTGGCCAACACCACCAGATCGTCCTCCTGGAACCGCGAGCGCTGATCGAGCGTGTCGACTTGAATCACGCCAAACGCCGCACCGCTCGAATCGAGTAGCGGCGCGCACATCATCGAGCGGATGCGAAAGTCCGCGATGCTTTGACTCATGTCGAATCGCGAGTCGCTCGCCGCGTCGGCCGAAAGGATCGCTTCGCGCGATTCGAGCACCTGATTGACGATCGTGCGGCTGATGCGGCTCTGTTCTTCGTCGCCCGGGCGGCGGTGCTTGACCGCTTTGATCAACAGTGGTCCGTCCGCCTCTTCACGCAATACGACAAATCCGCGATCGGCCTGAGCGAAGATGCGGAACAGCGCTTCGAGCATCTTTGGCAGCACGTCGTCGAGCACCAGCGAGGCCCGCAGTGCCTGTACGATGTCGTAGATGGCCTGCATCTTGACTTCGGGCCGGACTTCCATCCGCAGGCCCGTGTCGGCGGTCGACACATCGACCTTGGCCATGATCGTCGCCGGACCGGCCCGCTCATCGTCGACGAGCATGTGCTCGCTGTCGACGGGGAAGCTGTCCGTGGGCACTTCGGCCACCGACCCGCTGTGAAAGGTGAACAACAAGTCGCAGATCTTGACCCGGTCCTTGTCGATCAAGCGACGGCGACCCTGCACCATTTCGCCGTTGACATAGGTGCCGTTGCGGCTGGCCAGATCTTCGACGAAGAAGTCTTCGCCGACGTGCAGGATTTGTGCGTGCTGGCGGCTGACCGCGCCCACGTCGAGAATGATGTCGCAGTCGGGATGCCGACCCAGAATTGAACGCTCGCGGTCGAGCGGGAACACCTGACCGGGATTGCGACCTTTGAGCGTTTGCAAAACGGCCATCGTGACGCTCGCGGAGGCGCGAAAGACAGACGTTGGCGGCAAGCTAGACGGGCCCAAGACGTTCGACACGCACACGGCGTACCGTCGGCCCGCTAATCCAACGTAGGAGATCGATTGTAGGAATGGCCGCGAGGGCTCGTCAACTAACGCGCGGTCGGCTGAAATGCCACAGATAGATGACCGAGCCGCCGTGTGTCGAGTGAACGATCGCAACCGCCGAGGCACCCGCGACGGAGGTCTCGAAGTGCTGCGACGAGCCTTCCGGTCGGCCGCGGGTGCATGTTGGCCACCAGCGGCGGCACCTCGCCAGGACCATGAGCGTGAGCGCGCAGCTTGGCCCGCCTCCTACGCTGTCGGTACTGCATGTTGTCACGGTCTTCCCGGTTGCATCCGCTGCGAAACGCGGCTTGCCGCCGGCTTGGGTGAACGTACAGTTGAGAGGTTGGTGGCTCGCACGGCAGCCGCACTTGACGCTTTCAGCGGGCGGGTCTAGCTTGATCGCAGCGCCACAACCTCTTATCGGGGATGGTGTAACGGCAGCACGAATGGCTCTGGACCATTTAGTCTAGGTTCGAATCCTAGTCCCCGAGTTTGCGATCCCATTTCGAGTTGACGCACTCGGCCACCCGCGCATTCTGCCGCGGGCAGACGACCGGTAATCGCTTCGGGCGGATGAACGCGACCAGCGCGACCGAGCGCTGGCAGGGCTGTCAGGGGCTCGGCGGACCCTCTTTGTTGTTCTAGATGTCGCGATGCGTGCCACCACCAACCAGGCGTTCCGCTCAAACCACGGTGTGATGATGGCAAACCCGTTGGCGTCTCGGCTTCTGCGGCTCACTCTTTTCAACGCAGTTCTCCTTTTCTTCTCGTCGTTGGCCTACGCTGACAAGCAAGCGCTGTATCAGTCCATCAACGCGCGGGCCGACCAGACTTGGGACGCGGCGCAAAAAATCTGGCAGTGGGCCGAGCCCGGCTATCAGGAGACGCAGTCTTCGGCCCTGTTGGCTTCGCAACTGGAAGCGGCCGGCTTTCAGGTGGTGCGCGGCGTGGCCGAAATGCCGACGGCGCTGGTCGCCAGTTTCGGCGAAGGGCAGCCGGTGATTGCCATTCTGGGTGAGTACGACGCGCTGCCCGGTTTGTCGCAGGAACCGGTACCACAACGCGCGCCGCGCCCGAACAGCCCCTATGGACATGCCTGCGGACATCATTTGTTCGGCGCGGCGTCGGCGTCGGCCGCGATTGCCGTGGCCGAACAGATTCGCGCGGGCGCCCTGCGCGGCACGATTCGCTTTTATGGCTGCCCGGCTGAAGAGGGTGGCAGCGGCAAGGTGTTCTTGGTTCGCGCAGGTCTGTTCGACGATTGCGCGGCCGTGCTGCATTGGCATCCCAGCAGTCGCAATTCGGCGGGCGACCCGACCTGCCTGGCACGGGCCGCCGCCAAGTTTCGCTTCTATGGGCGCGCAGCGCACGCCGGCGCGTCGCCCGAGTTGGGACGCTCGGCCCTGGATGCGGTCGAACTGACCAACCATGCCGCGCAACTGCTCCGCGAACACACGCCCGATATGACGCGGATTCATCATGTGATCACCGCCGGCGGCGGCGCGCCCAACATCGTGCCCGAGTTCGCCGAAGTGTTCTACTACGTGCGCCATCCCAAAAGCGAAGTCGTGCGCACGCTGTACGAGCGACTGCTGCTGTGTGCCAAAGCCGGGGCGCTCGCCACAGAAACAAAGCTCGAAGTCGAGTATCTGGGCGGCACGGTGGAACTACTGCCCAACGAGACGTTGGCTCAGGTGACGTTGGCCAACTTACGTGAGCTGTGCGACTTGGAATTCGACGCAGAACAATTGCAGTTCGCCACGCGGATGCAGGCCACACTCGAAGAGAATCCTCCGCTGGATTCAATTCGCGAAGTCCGCGACGCCGGCGGCTCGACCCGTAAAGGCTCCACCGACGTGGGGGATGTCTCGTGGGTCGCGCCAACCACAGGCTTCTCGACCGCCTGTTGGGTCCCTGGCACCCCGGGACACTCCTGGCAGGCGACAGCCGCCGGAGGTACGACCATTGCCCGCGACGGGATGCAATTGGCCGCGCGCGTGTTGGCGGCTACGGCCTACGACTTGTATCAGCAGCCCGATGTGTTGACGGCCGCCCGCGAAGAGCACCAGAATCGAGTAGCCAATCACCAGTACCAGGCGTTGCTGGAAGACGGTCAAAAGCCGCCGCTCGACTATCGCAACGCACCGGCCGAGTGAGTGTACGTTCGTTGCCGCCCGTCAGGTTGGCGCAGTGAGGCATAGGAACAGGGAGTACCAACGATGCACGCCAGCCGCACTCCGCGCGGATTCACGCTGGTCGAACTTTTGGTCGTGATCGCGATCATCGGCATCTTGATCGCGCTCTTGCTGCCGGCCGTGCAGATGGCGCGCGAAGCCGGGCGGCGATCGCAATGTCAAAACCATCTCCGCCAACTCGGATTGGCGTTGACCGCCTATCACGGGGCTCTGACATCGTTTCCCCCGGGCGTGATTGCCGATGGCGACAACTTCCGCCAAGGCCGCGTCAACGGGTTCGCGATGCTGCTGCCCTACATCGAAGAGATCAACCTGCACACTGCGTACGACTTCGATCAGCCATGGACGGCCGATGCGAATCGAGCCGTGGTGCTGCAAGATATTTCGACATTCCTGTGCCCTTCCAGTTCCCGCCGCGTACCCGATCAGAGCGACTTCAACGGCGAGCCGACCGATTACGCCTTCTGCAAAGGGCCGCTGGCCTATCTGTGCCGCGATAAGCGGCCCGCGGGCATGTTCGACATCAATCGCGCCGTGAAAATACGCGACGTGCTCGATGGGCTATCGAATACGTTTGCCATGGGCGAGGCGGCCAGCAGTCCCGATCTGCTAGCCGAATCGACGTGAGCCTGACCGGGCATCAAGCTCATGGGCCAGGTCTGGTCCAAGGCCAACTTCGACGGCATCAATGAAACGGGCCATCTCGGTGGACGTGGTTCGGTGCTAGCGGTTACCGCGCAGAACCCAGGCGACGATGGCGAGTGGGACACCAACGACGACATCCTCGCCACGTTGAACGCCCAGCCCGTGATGGTTTCGATCGACGCGAATCCGGGCACCGATTGCCAGGACCCGCTTGATCGCGTCCGGGGCTTCAACAGCTTTCACCCCGATGGCGCGCACTTCCTGCTGGGCGACGGCTCCGTGCACTTCATCGTCGAGAGCATCGATGCGGCCGTCTACCGCGGCTTGAGCACCGTGGCAGGCAGCGAGACGGCAACGGTCCCCTGACGTCGTCAACGCGACCGTGCGCAACGACCAAACGACGCGAGCCCGGGTTGCCGCTGCAACTCGGGCTCGTCGCTTCAGTCTTTCACGGCGCGGAAAATCAGGCGTCGACCTGGATCCTCTTCGGCTTGACCTCTTCGGCCTTGGGCACGCGTACGGTTAGCACACCCTCGGTGTAGCCGGCCGTGATCTTGTCTTCGTCCACTGCGGTGGGCAGAGGGATCACACGCCGAAACTCGCCGTGATGCCTCTCGACTCGATGAAAGGTCTTGCCTTTCTCTTCCGTCTCCTCGCGCTTCTCGCCGCTGATCCAGAGCGAGTTGTCTTTCAGCTCGACCTGGAAGTCCTCGGGTTTCAGCCCGGGCAGTTCGACCGTGACTTCGAACTGGCCATCGTTCTCGGCCAGGTTGATCTGCGGCACAAACTCTCCGCTGCGTGTCCACAGGCCGGGACCATCTCCAAAGAACTTCTCGACGAGGTTCTCCATCTCGTTCTCGAACCTCTCCAGCGGCCGAGGAAGCCGCGTGCGTTGGGTAGCCAATGAGCGTTTCATCGCAACTCCTCCTCCAGGCCGGTTGCAGCCTCCGGACCACGAGCGCTCACTATCAACCGGCCTTCCACTCGCGCCGCTTCTCCTTGCCGAATACCCCCGGCGCGACGCAAAGGCATTCGGCGCAGCTCCTACAGCCAACCGGGTGCCTCTTCTATTTGTTCTACGCTTGAACCGCCACGACGGTTTACGCTGGGAGCAGTGGAAACAGTGCCAGCGGAACCCGGGGCCAATCCTGCCCCGCGACCCGGACGGCAGGCACTTCGAGGCCCAAACGTAAGACGGCCGCCCCGCCGAGTTCGACGGAGCGGCCGTGGAGCCTAGCTGGTTCTGCTGTGAGAGCCCGGGTCAGTCGCTTTCGTCAAACAGGCCGCCGACCTCTAGATTCTCGTCGTCGGTGTTCTGGCTCAAATCCTCCTTCGGATCGAGCGAAGTGTAGAACCCGAACATCATCTCTTCCCACGTCTGCTCGCCGAAGCGCACAGTCGAGTCGGGATCGGGATTGGCCGGATTGTCGACCGAGTTGTCGAAGTGGGCCGTGACGTGCAGTTTCGCGCCACGCGGAGCGAGCTTTGGCTCGATCAGGTCGTAGCGAAGCTGCCAGTTGAAGTCGTAACGCGGCACATCGAGCAGCACTTCGCGGGCCCCATCGGGATATTCGAGCTCGAACTTGAAGGACTTGCCCCGCAGGTGCATGTGGGGCGTGAGGCTCACCAGCAGCGTATCGCGGAGGAACCGCTTCTTGGCGGTAACTTCGTAATTGGGCTCGTTCGGCGGAATCGCGAAGGCCAACGTGCCGGTCACGCCGCCGCGGGCACGCTTCTTCACTTCGTCGCGGTCGGCAAAGATCACGCCCACGTAGCTCTGGTCGGTCTGCGCCGTGCCGTTGGGCGTGTAGTGCATCTGGAACGTGATCACGCTGCCCGCCGGCACGAACAATGCCACGCCTTCGGGATAGTCCTGCGGCGGCATTCCGGGGGCATAGCCGGCGATTCCGCCGCGGGCGGCGCCTTGAGCCGAGCCGCCTTTGGGATGCACAAAAGCGATGATGTGGTGCACCACCGCGCGATTGCCGGGACGTGCCTCAGCGGCTTTGACCCACTTGTCTTCGTCCCAGCCGGGGTCCATGGTGAAGTACTGGTAATCCACCACGCCTTCGGCCGGCACTTCGTAGGCCTCTTCCATGGCGATCACCTGATCGGGCTCGCCGATCTGCCAGCCCTCGGCGTACTCGATCGGCTCGGGTAGATCGCTCAGATCGCCTTGGGGGCAGCCGTTGTCGATCCAGGTGTAGAGCAGTTCCTTTTCTTCGTCCGTGAGGCGCGGGTCATTCTTGAACTCGCCGTGCGCCGGGTCGGCGAACCACGGCGGCATGCGACCTTCGCTCACGACCTCACGCATCATCTCGGCCCAGCCCACCACTTCTTCGTAGTCGTTGAGCACGAAGGGGCCGATCTCGCCGGGACGATGGCACTCGACACAGTGCGCCTGCAAGATCCGCGAAATCTGATTCGCATAGGTCACATCGCCATGCGGGTCGACCTTCTTGACGCGGCCGATGATGCAGCCCGGCGCGGGCGTGACGGGAACTGAAACCGTTTTGCCGGCCATCAGTTCGTCCATCGCGACGGCCAGATCGCGACGGTCGATCTCGGCGCGGGCGTATCCGGAGGTCTGGCCCAGACCGTACTGATCATCGACGCGGCCGTGATAACGAATCACCCGGTCGCCATCGAGGAGGAAGACCTCGGGAGTCCGCTCGGCGCCAAAGGCATCGGCAATCGAATTGTCCGGATCCTTGAGGATCGGGAAGCTCAGCTCGTTGCGGCGGGCGAAGGCGGCCAACTCAGTGATCGAATCCTGCTGATTCGAACTGACGCCCAAGAACTGCACGCCCTGTTCGCGATACTCCTGCCACAACTCTTCCAGCCGCGGCGCGTAGAGCTTGGCCAGGGGGCACTCGATGCCGACGAACGCCACCACGACCAGTTGCTTATCGGCGTAGTCGTCCAGCGCGTGGACCTTGCCGCGAAAGTCGTGCAGGTCGAACGGCTCGATGTGCCGGCCGATGAGACTGCGGGTCTCCTCCGCCTGGCTGGCACTCGCCAGCAGGCAAACCAGGGCCGAGAGAGACAAAACGTGAATCCAGCAGCGTCGCATGGCCATCCTCACTGGGCTTTGGCGGTTGTGGCTCCAGAGCGTGCCCAGTGGCGGTCCAGCCGCCGAGGCACGGCATTCCCTTTGTCGACTAATACCAATAATTACTGTGCTAAGTTTCACAATGCGCCGTGCGGATATCAAGCCGAAAGTCCCATCTATGCAGGAGTTTATGCTCGATGCGTGAGTGTCCTGCTTAGGACAGCAACACCCGTATGCTAGCGGGGTTTGGGGCGATCTTGCCACCATTGGGCGGCGGGCAAGTCGGGCAGCTCGAGTCGTTAGGGCGAGACGATCGTCGCGATGCCGCCGGCTGCGAAGAATAGAGTCACGAGCCCGTCGAGCAACAGCCCGGCTACCCAGAACGGGTTTTCATAGGCGCTCCGCAGGATGGTCGCGTTCAGCGCGACGAACAGAATCGCCGCTGCGGCAATGAACGCAATCTGTGCGAGTTCGCGCCAACTGACGCTCATGATGACGAAGTTCTTCGATTACCAGTTCGATAACCTGCCAGCTACCGACCTGCGCATTCTCGCGGCATTGGAAAAACGGGAGCCGCAGACTGAGGGGAGTGCGTGATTGGATGAATCCCCACAGTCGAGAATGGTCAAGTCCTTAAACCAGATTGCAACCGGTCCGTTTGGCTCGTATCTAGAAAGTCAACAAATTCCATGGTTTTTGCTTGACCATCATCCACCTCGAAGATAGATTCGCGGCTAATTCGAGGGGTGTGCGGCCAAGACCATCGCCGGATGGCGGGCTGTACGTGCAACGCATTCAACACATCTGCCTCACCGCAAAACCGTCACCGGAAAGGCACTCCGCCAATGAAGCGCAGTCTGATTGTTCTCACCTTGATTTCAGGACTCGCAGCGCCCGCCAGCGCAGCCTCCATCTTCTTTGATACGCCTTACGGTCCGGTGGCCGTCGGCGCCACTCCCTTCACCGTCCCGCTGCCCAAGTTCGATCCGGCTCTGGGCACGCTCACCAAAGTCACTCTCACGCTCGACGCCGAAACGTCTGCCGGCAGCATCGCCTTCGACAACGAAGCGGCTAGTTCTTCCGATGTCGATCTCGGCATCGGAGCGGAAGTCACCGCCACCGGTCCTGGCACGCTGGCGGTCACCGCCATTCCATTGCAGGTTGGCGCGGGGACTGTCGACGGTGACAACGACGGCGCGGCCGACTTCATCGGCACCGACGCGTTCAGTGTCGCGGGTGGAAGCGGCGCCGATTCAGACATGGACATGTCAACGTTGCCCGCCACGCTCGCATTGTTCATCGCCGGTTTCCTCGGCGAGACCTTCGACACCACGATCGATCCCGACGTTGAGACGTTTCTCTCTACCAGCGGTGGCTTCGGTCCGATTGATCCGGTGCCGGGCGTAACCGAAGGCACGGTCACGGTCACTTATGAATTCACGCCGATTCCTGAGCCGGGCACACTTGCTCTGGCCGGCATAGGTGCGATTCTGTTGGGTCTCATCGGCTATCGCCGCCGCAACCGCAAGTAGTGCTCCGTCAACACGTAACTTTCGGGTGCGAGTTGTCCGGCGGAGCACTACGTTGTTGTCTGCGCCAAAGCACTTGCGTCTTTGGCGAACGTTTCGCGTCGCCCGAATGAATCGGGCTGACGCTCCACTAACCCGCACTAGCAAATAAACAGCAAGGCCGGTTCCCAGCCGTTGGGAGCCGGCCTTTTCTCATTGGCGGCGCACCTAAAGGCGTCGCGACTCAAGCGGTCGAGACACCGCCCACGGACTCCCGCCGCGGATGATCGACCACGATGGCGCGCGCATCCGTCAATGCGCGGATCTCGTGCAGCGTGTTGGGCGGGATCACCGCGTAGCAGCCCGATCCTGCAACCTGCATCTCGCCGTCGATGGTGACTTCCAGTTGCCCCTCTATGATGTGCCACACCTCTTCATTCGGATGTGAGTGTTCGTGGATGGTCGCTCCGGTGGCCACCTGGTAGTAGCCGAACGTCATGTGCTGGGTGTTCAAGAAGCGGCCTTGCCAGCCGGGAAGTGGTTCTTTCGCGGGCAGGTCGGCCGGGTTGATGAAGGGCATTTCGGCGTCTCGCTCTGGGTAGTTTTCGAGTAGTCCGGCAGACTGCTAGGCGGCGAATGCCGCATCCATGCGGTCGGCAATCTCTGCCAGGCGAGCGCGATCTCCGCCGCGCACTTCTGCGGTGCCCCAGCCGGAGTAGCCGATGTCTCGCAGGGCCCGCATCACGGCCGCCCAATCGCAATCGCCCTCGCCGATCTCGACCTCGAAGCCACGCCACAGCCCCTCTTCATCGCGCCGTTTGCGGCTGTACTCCTTGATGTCGAGCTTGAGAATCCGCTCGCCCAGCGTGGCAATCCAGTGTTCCGGCCAGCCGTAGTTCACCACGTTGCCGACGTCGAAATAGGCCCCAACGTAGGGGCTCTCTAACTCGTCGATGTAGCGCGCCGTCTCCAGCGGGCTGAGCAGGAAGTTGTTCCACACGTTTTCCAGCGCAATCCGCACGTCGAGCTCTGCAGCCAAAGGCAGCACCTTGCTAATCGCGGCCTGCGATCGCTCGTAGGCTTCGGCGTAAGAGACCTCTTTGTTCACGACGGCGGGTACCAACAGCACAGTCGTCGCGTCGTAGGATTTGGCGTCTTGCAGCGCCGTTTCGAGACCCGCAACTCCCCGCGCGCGGACGGCAGGATCGGCGTGCGAAAGCGTCTCGCGCCAATGCACGGAATCGACCACGCCGTGAATCACCAGCCCCGATTGATCCCGGGCCGCCAGCACTTCATCGAGCGAATGGCTGTTGGGACTGTTCAGTTCGATGCCGTCAAAGCCCAGCTCTTTGACCAGCTTGAACTTGTCGAGCATCGACATGTCGCCGGCCACCATACCGTACTTGACTGCCTTCTTGATCGGCGGCCCGCTCGGCTC
Organism: uncultured Planctomycetales bacterium; assembly: GCA_938003525.1. Classification (GTDB taxonomy): domain Bacteria; phylum Planctomycetota; class Planctomycetia; order Pirellulales; family JAEUIK01; genus CALKYM01. The sequence continues at coordinate 23,015 of CALKYM010000220.1, forward strand.
GGCGGCGGGAGCAGGAGTTGTCTGCCTCACCAAGCCGGCAGACGTGACCGCCGCCGCAGACGCCCGCAGGAACCGGCGACGGTCGACCTCGCTGCGATGCATGGGAGGCTGATTCGACGCGGGTGAGTTTTCCGAAATGAGTGGTGGCATCGTGAGTGTCCTGTTCGCGGCCAAAAAGTTCGTCGCAGCGGCAAGTTCGCCATTTGCAGCACCGATCATAGGCCGCGCTGCGGACCGCTACCAACGGTTGGCGAACCGAATTCCCGGCTCGTCTCTGGGAGCCGTAAGGCCTGCCGCCACAAGGCACTGCAAACTGAGTCCGGCGAGATTCTGGCAGCCTGGCGTTATCTAAGCCACCTCCCGCCGCCTGTGATCGTGGCCCGATGCACGGCCGACGATGTGACCCAGCGGCCAGCTGCGGTCACTCAGTTGATACGCAACGGAACCTGGCAGAGGAGAAGAAGCATGCCTCGCTACGACCGCACCAACCGCAAGAGCCTTTCCGGTTTTGCCCTGTTCGTTCCCGACTGCCGTCATCAGATGCCGGCCGAGGAACTCGCCGCGCTGCACCGCCAAACGGCGCGACCCTTTGAACGCGTCACAGACCGCCCGCGGCGGCGACCCCGGCGCGGTTAAGCACCTCGCACGGTAGTTCGCCAGCAGTCCGTCGCCGCAGGGATTAGACTGAAGCCGCGCTGCATCGCACGCGTGGTGAGGTGATCCTTACAGGCGAAGGATTGGGCACGATGAAGCGGTTTCCCCTTGGCGTGCTGCCCCTGTTCTTGGCATTCGCGGTGCCGTTCAGCGTCTTCGAAACCCGCAGACTGTCGGCGCAGCCTCTGCCTGGGACTGCGCTGCTCGACGTCGAAGGCGATCTGGCCGCGCAAATGGTGGCCGGCATCGATCGCTTTCTGTTGCGCAAGATCGACGAGTCGATCGCGCAACGCGACCAGTACTGGCAACGCGGATCGCTCTCGGAACGCGCTGCGTATGACGAGTCGGTGTCCGCCAATCGCGCCCGGCTGGCGCACATCATCGGGGCGACCGACGAGCGCGTGGCGTTCGATGCGCCGCAACTGCTCGGTACCGTCCGGCGGTCGTCGCTGGTGGGGCGCGGTGAGAACTACGAGATTCACGCCATTCGCTGGCCCGTGTTGCGGGGCACCGAAGGCGGTCTCGTCGAGGGCGAAGGGCTGCTGCTGCGACCGACCGGCCGAGCGCCGATTGCAGATTGCATCGCCCTGGGCGACGCCGACTGGACTCCCGAGATGCTCGCAGGGCTCGAGCCCGGTGTCCCCGCCGAGGCGCAGTTCGCGCGGTGGCTCGCTGTATCAGGTTGCCGCGTCGTCATTCCCACGTTGATCGACCGCAGCGATACGCACTCGCTGGTTGGCGATTCGCGGCGGACCAACCAGCCGCACCGCGAATACGTCTATCGCATGGCCTATGAGATGGGCCGTCACCTGATCGGATACGAAGTCGACAAGGTCCGCGCGATCGTCGACTGGCTGGCGCGCGATCGAGGCGAGGATCAGCCGGGCATCGGAATCATCGGCTACGGCGAAGGCGGACTCCTCGCCCTCTATGCGGCCGCCCTCGATACGCGAATCGACGCGGCTTGCGTGAGCGGGTATTTCGATTCCCGGCAAGACCTGTGGCAGGAGCCCATCTATCGCAATGTCTTCGGCGTTCTGCGTGAGTTCGGCGATGCGGAGCTGGCGACACTCGTCGCGCCGCGCAGGCTGATTGTCGAAGCCTGTGACTTCCCCGCGGTGGATGGTCCACCACCTGTGCGCGATGGGCGCAGCGGCGCAGCCCCCGGGCGGTTGATAACACCCTCGCTCCAGCGCCTGCAAGACGAAGTGGCCCGGGCGCGGCGGCTGGCAGGAGGCAGCGAACGCGGGTGGATCGCGACGGTCGGCGGCGACGAAGGCACTGCCGCGCCTGGCTCAACGGC
>CALKYM010000221.1 GCA_938003525.1 uncultured Planctomycetales bacterium
GCGATCGCAAGACGACAGTTCACCGCGTCACGCGCAAGCCGCTGCCCCTCGCCGTTGCCTGCTGCATGGCGGCCGCTCTTGGCGCCCCATCGCTCATCCACGCAGGCGAGATTCACGCCGGCGACGAAGAAACGTTTGCGGCGCACCTGGCAGCCGGCGAGTTCGCTCCGGCCATGCGCATCGCACGAGCGGCAAACGATCCTCGCGCGCGCGACGCGCGACTGGCCCAACTTGCCCGGGCGCAAGCCGACGCGGGCGCGGTGAACGCCTTCGTCGAAACGTTGTCGCAGATTCAGGACGATCGCATTCGCGGCGCGGCGGTCGGCCAGCACCTGGACCGCAGTGTGCTTGCACAGTTCGGCGGGCCCATGCAGCCAGGCGGTAACGTCATCGGCGCGGACGCGCCGCCGGGTGGCGGGAATCAACAGGGCGGAGTTCAGTTTGGGCCCAACATTGGCAATCAAGGTGGTGGCGCTCAGGCCGACTTCGACGAGCTCATCGACTTGATCATCAGCACGGTCGAACCGACCTCCTGGGAAGACGTCGGCGGACCGGGCACCATCCGCGAGTATGCCGGCGGCGTCTATGTCGATCCCAGCGGGATGCTCAGCCGACTCGAACGAGTCGAACAAGGTGGTCGATTGAGTCACTTGCGGCTCGCCGCTGCGCGGACCGTCGAAGGCGCGGAATCAGCCAATCCGCATCGTGTCTCGCCGCTGCGCAAGGTATCGCTGCCGCGGCTGGAGCGCGCCGTGCAACTGCGGCTCGCAGCCGGCCGCGCGCCCGGCGAGGCCATGCGCGCTCTGGCCGGTCTCCAACGCATCGATTATGTGCTCGTCTACCCAGAGACGGGCGATATCGTGCTCGCTGGACCCGCCGGGCCCTGGCGGCGTGATCGCGCAGGCCGCCTGGTCAGCGATGACGATGGCCGTCCTGTTCTGCTGCTCGACGATCTGGTCGTCCTGTTGCGAGCCATGGCGCAGGGGCCCGGCAGCGACTTTGGCTGTTCCATCACGCCCACGTCCCAGGGACTCGCTCGCGCCCGAGCCGTCGCACAAGCGTCGGCGCAGCGTTCGATCTCGATCGCGGCGCGCGACAAGTGGCTCGAACAACTGCGGGCCGCTGTCGGCGTGCAGGAGATTGAAACCTACGGTGTTCCGCCCGAAAGCCACGTGGGTCGCGTCATCGTCGAGGCCGACTATCACATGAAGCTGGTCGGCATCGGGCTGGCAGAAACCACGCCGGGACTTCCCAACTACCTCGATCTGCTTGTCGAGCAGGCACACGAAGGGCTGCCGGCACTCGACGTCTTGCGGTGGTGGTTCACGCTCGATTTCGAATCGCTACAGACTACGCCCGACGGATTGGCCTACGCGCTGCGCGGCTCGGGCGTGCGATTGCAGAGCGAGAACGAACTACTCACTGAACTGGGCAAGCGGATGCACACCGGCGCCGCCGAGCCCATCAATCGCGAGTTCGCCCATCAGTTCACGCAACACTTCGAAGCGTTGACCAAGAAGTATGGCGTGTACGCCGAACTCCAAAACGTCTTCGCTCTGGCGCTGGCAGCCGCCTTAGTACAAGCCCAGGGACTCGACGAACAGGTGGGCTGGCATCAGACCTGCTTCCTCGACGAAGCCCAATACGTCACCGAAACCGGCATCGCTCCCACCGGCGTCGACACGATCATGAACTATCGGACCATCAATCGCCGCCAGGTGGTGGCTGTGGTCAGCGGCGGAGTGAGCGCCAACCCGTGGCAGTTTGTGAAGCCCGCCGCCATCGCCCGCGAACCAACCGGGCAACTCGACAGCCAACGCCACCACGCGCAGCCGGAAAACGTCGGCCGAGACATCTGGTGGTGGGACTGAACATTTGCCGCTGGGCAGCACGTTGCCTTCGCGCTAGCCGGTGGGCACTTTTCAGACGCTCGCGAACAAGCGATCGACGGCCGCTGCAGTCGGCAGACGTCTGACTCCTGGCGCCAGCGCGGCCGCCATGATGTCGTCGCTGCCGGCCGGGTCGAGATCTTCCAGTCCCAGCAGGTGGCCCAACTCGTGCGCCAACACGGTGAGCAGATCGATGCCACCAGCGTTGACGTCTGATGTCGTACCGACGTGCCATCCCCAACCAGCGGCGTCCACGTCGAGCGTGATGCGATTGTCGGCGGCCGTACCCAACAGCCGCCCTGGCAAATCGGCCACGACAATCTCGATGCTCGTCAGCGCGCTAGCGCCCGACGGATCGAGTCCCGCCGCGATCCACAGCCCGACCGCCGTATCGAGCGCCGGCAACACCTGATCGGCCGTGAGCGCTGGCCCGCCGCTACCTAGACTTGTGGCCAACAGCGGGGCGCCCGGCAGTGTCCACAGGCCGGCGACGGGAATCGCCCCCGGCTGACCGTAGTTGAACACGGGCCCGTCGGCTTCGCCGACCGAGTTGGAATTCCGCAGGAAGTAAGTGGCGGTCGCCAGGTTGACGGCGCCCACGGTGTCTTCGCCATTGCCGTTCCAATCGCCGACGATCGGAGCCCAGTTCGGCAGCCCGTAGTTGAACGCGGGAATATCGGCCACGCCGCTGTCGTTGCTGTTGCGGAGGAAGAACGTGGCCGTCGACGCGTTGTAGACGCCCACGGTATCGAAGCCGTCGCTGTTCCAATCGCCGACAATCGGCACCCAATTCGGGAGCCCGTAGTTGAAGGCCGGCACATCGGCCACGCCGCTGTTGTTGCTGTTGCGGAGGAAGAACGTGGCGGTCGCCGCGTTGTAAGCGCCGATGGTGTCGATGCCGTCGTTGTTCCAGTCGCCGGCCACTGGAATCCAACCCGGCAAACCGTAGTTGAAGGGCGTGATATCGGCCGCGCCGGTGCTATTGCTGTTCTTGAGGAAGAACGTCGCCGTGGCCGGGTTGTACAGTCCCACGGTATCGACGCCGTCGCCGTCCCAATCTCCCGTGATGGGCAACCAGCCCGGCTGACCGAAGTTGAACGTGGCCACATCGGCCGGCCCGCTGGAGTTCTCACTACGAAGTAAGAACTGCGCGGTCGCCGGATTGAAAGCCCCGATGGTGTCCGTGACGGGCGACTCTTCTTCGATCTCCAGATTCGGCGGGGCGACGATCAGCAGGTCGTTCAGGTCGATCAGATCACCCTGGTTGCGGTTGTTCGACTCGCTGACTTCGGGCACAACCCCCGCCGCGTCGATAAACATGCCCAGGAACACGGTGCCCGGCGGCTGATTGGCGGGCAACGTCACCGATTGCGTCAGCACGCCCGTCGACGCACCCCCGGCGAGCCCGGCCAGATTGTTCTGCACCAGCAATGTGTCGGACGTGGTGATGAGCTGGTTGGTGCTTAAATAGAAGCGGACGCCGAACGGCCCCGCGGCTCCGGCGCCGATGTTGCCGATGGAATACTCAATGTCGACCGTCTCGCCGGGATTGGCTGTCAGCGGCACCACATCGAAGGCCTCGCCCACCAGGTCGGCAAGCTGTGGCGGCACGTCGATGTCGACCGCGTCGCGATCGATGGCGTCGCCCTGGTTGCTGTTGTTCAGCTCGTTGGTTTCAAAGAGCTGATTCTCCGGATCGACAATCAGGCCGATGTAATACGTCTGTGCGCCTTCCCAGAACGGATCGTCGCCCTCCGGCAATTGGAACACGCGCGTGAGGAACGGCGTGCTCGTGTTGTTGTTCAAGCTGTTGATCGTGTGCTGGCCGAGCAGGAAGTCACTGGTCTCGATCGTCGGATCGGTGCTCACATAGAAGTTGACGTTAAACGGGCCCGCGCTGAGATCACCGCCATTGCGAATCGCAAAGTCGATGATCGCGTTGTCGCCTGCGGCCAACGGCTCGATCACCACATTGAACAGATCGCCCCGCACGTCCGGCCCCGGCGGCGTGACGATCACCTGGATCACTTCAAAGTCGACCAGGTTGCCAAGCCCTGAGTTGTTGTTCTCAAAGCTTTCCAGAATCAGATCCTCAGGATCGATGATCATCCCCACGAAGTACGGTCCGTTGCCCGCGTTGTAGATCGGGTGGCCGGCCGTGGGGAGATTGACCACGACCTCGTTGAGTCCGCTTATCGTGTTCCGCGCCAAGCCGAGGGGGAAATCTTGCTCGCCCAGCAAGAAATCGCTGGAATCGAAACTCTGATCCGTACTCAGGCGAAACTCGACGGTGAACGGCGTCGCGTCGCCCGAGCCGTCGTTTTCGACCATGAAGTCCAGGTCGAGCGAATCCCCGGGTGTCACGAACGCCTGCTCGACGTCGAACGAATTTCCCCTTAAGTCGGGCAACATGGGGTCCGGTGTGATAAACGTCGTAATGATGTCGGTACCGAGCCCGAGGTTCGAGTTGTTGGTCTCGATGGACTCGAACACCTCATCGAGTGGGTCGGCGACAAATCCGATGAAGTAGTCACCCGCCACCTTGCCCTGCCAATAGAAATCGGATGGTGGCGGCAGAAAGAGGCCGTTGCGCAACAGTGGGCTACTGTCTAACGCACCAATACTGCTGACTGGAATCGTACCCAGGAAGGCATCCGTGAAATCGCCGATGACGGGGTCGGTGCTCAAGAAGACGGAGACGTTAAAGTCGGGCGCCGCCAATAAACCGATATTCTTCAGTCGGTAGTCCAGGTCAAACTGATCGCCGCCGAATAAGAACGGATCCTGCACAAGTGACAGGCTGTCGCCCACCACATCCGCGCGTGCTGCGGGGTCAACAATGTCCCAGCCCATCAGGTCAAACGCGCGCAGGTCCGCGCGCGTCACGTCGTCCATCACCCCGGGACTCGCGAAGGCGTCCATCACGCCGATTGGAACGCCGGTAAAAACGCTCGACTTCCAGTGACTGGTCTGCGCGCCGTCGCCAGTTAGCGGTCCCGTCGAAAACCGCCACTCGTCATCGAGATCGTCGAACATCGTGTCACCGCCCGGCAACATCGAACGGGGAAAGAACGTAAACTCAAACTCGTTCGACGGATCGCGCCCCGGCGTGTTGTTCTCGAAGCGAAAAATGTCCAACACGTTCGGCGATACGATGCCCGTCTGGAAGTTGAAGAGCAGCGTGTCCACGATGCCCACGCCAGACGTGAATCCCAACGCGTGGCCAATCTCGTGGAGAATGGTGCTTTCCAGGTCGAACGCGACCGGATCGACTCCATCCGTATTGTCGAAATCCCAAATGACGCTGTCGTTGGTCGTGACGACGATCTGAGCGTCGCTCTGCCCCAGTTGCGCGTCGAGATTCGTGAAGCCTAGAGCCTTGAGCACCGCCTTGTTCGCGGTCACGTTACCGGTCAAACCGAATCCACTCGGTAGTAGCGCGTCATACTGATCGATCGTCGGCAAGGCGAGCGTCACCTCGTCATCGAGCTCGGCATCGCTGACCAGTGCCTGGCGAATCGTCGAGTAGCTCGTGTTAGTTAGCACGCTCGCCGCGAATGCGAGGGGACCAGGGTTGCCTAAGTCCTGGATGTCGATGTTGAGAAACACCGTGACAGGGTCGTCGATGAGCTGCTCCCAAACTTCCGCCGACTTGTGATACACCTCCAGGAACAAACGGTTTTCCGGCTCCAGCAACGTGTCGCTGGGAATCAGCACGATGTCGAACGGCGTATCGGTCGGGGGATCGGGCTCGAGGCTGGAAGCGAACGCGACACTCGAGTCGTTCGTGCTCGCCAGAAACGTGCTGGAAGACGTTCCATCCGGATTGAGTGCATCGACGCTCGTACCCGCCGCCTGCAGCATGCCAAAGGGCAATCCTTCGGGCATCGACACAACCTGGGTGTCGAACGATCGCTGGCCCACTGCGGCCGCCGCCTGTGCGTCGTCCAGCGCTGTGACCGACAGGAGCCTTCGCTCTTCGAGCTGCTCACCGCGTCGCTGCAATCGATACCGACCCGCGCTTCGCCTCAACATGGCGAGACCCCTTATGCCCCCAGCGGATTGCCTGCGCACCGTCTCTAGATGACGCTGTGCGGTTCCGTGGCGGTTGATGACCTCAAGATTGATACGTTTGAGTGGTGCCTGCCGATTGACGTCGACGCCTCTGGCCCGCTCCGAAGCACCCATCACGATAGTTGAATCGCACCCAAAGGTGGGGACACATGCCGATTCGTTATTGATCGCGCATGGGACCCCGCCGGTATCCGTTCGTGCAGAGCGTTCCGCCGCTATGCCGTCTTGCAAGTACTCAGCGTGTGCAAAGCGATACGGTTACTTCACTTACATTTATTTCGCGCGATGTCACTGGCCGCGAAACAAAGGCTCCAGGGGAGGTAAAGGCCGCACACCACAGCTAACAATTAGACGCGGAAAACGTGGAAGCAGTCACGTGGGTAGGCCCTTTGGTGGGAGTTACTCGTCCAGGTCTGACAGCACTTCGTCGATGGCCGACGGTAGGTTGCGCTGGCCCGGAGCCAGCAGCTCGGACATCACGTGGTCGGCAAACTGGCTCTCGTCGAGGTCAACCATGCCCAGCAAATGTCCCAGTTCGTGCGCCAGCGCGGTGAGCAAATCGACTCCGGCTACGTCTCCGGCAAACTCGTCATCATTCTCGGGTGTCGCATCGACGAACCAGCCTGCACCGGCGGCGTTGGCATCGAGATAGATCCGCTGGCCATCCGCCCAACCGATTCGATCACCGGCCAGGTCGGCGATGACGACGTCGACGTCCGAGAAGCGATCGATGGCCACCGGATCGACGCCGGCAGCCGACCACAACCCCAAAGCCACTTCGACCAGCGGCGTCACGTCGGCCACCGAGATGGTCGAGCCGGCGGTTGCCGCGGCATCGGGCCCCAACGTCAGCGCCTGACCGCCGGGATTCCAGTCGCCGGCAATCGGCCGCCAACCGGGCAGGCCGTAGTTGAAGGCCGGCACGTCTGCCACGCCGCTGCTGTTGGCGTTGCGGAGGAAGTAGGTGGCCGTCTGCGGATTGTAAACGCCGACCGTGTCCGTACCGTCGTTGTTCCAATCGCCGACAATCGTCTGCCAGCCGGGCAAGCCGTAGTTGAAGGCCGGTACATCCGCGTCGCCCGAGGTGTTCGAGTTGCGGAGGAAGAACGTCGCCGTCTGGGCATTGTAGACGCCGATCGTGTCCGTACCGTCGCCGTTCCAATCGCCGGCCAGCGGCTGCCAGCCGGGCAGTCCGTAGTTAAACGGCGCAACGTCGGCCACGCCCGTCGTATTACTGTTGCGCAGAAAGAACGTCGCCGTCTGCGGATTGTAAACGCCTACGGTATCGACGCCGTCGCCATTCCAATCACCCACCACCGGCACCCAGCCCGGCAGTCCGAAGTTGAAGGGCTGCACGTCGCTCGCGCCGGCCGAGTTTTCGTTGCGAAGGAAGAACGTCGCCGTATCGGCGTTGTAGACGCCGACCGTGTCGACGCCGTTGCCGTCCCAATCACCAGCCAAGGGAATCCAACTCGGCTGGTTGAGCCCGTAGTTGAAGGCCGGGACGTCGGCATCCCCGGAGTTGTTCGTGTAGCGAAGGAAGAACGTCGCAGTGGCCGGGTTCACCGCGCCAACCGTCGATTCGCCAGCCGGTCCCGCAGGCAAGGCGACCTGCGGACCGGCCGATTGCAGACTCACGTTGGAATTGGTTCCTGACACCTTTAGCACGTAAGCCTGGCCTGCCGTGGCGCTGTAGCTCAGCGACGTGGCGCCACCCTGTTGCACGCCCTGTGCCATGACCTGCATCTGCGCGTCGTACAGGGTGAGGTTCGCGCTGCCGGCCGCCGGATTGTGCACCGCGGTAAACGTGGCGGCACCTTGCCAGCCTGCGTCTACTCCGTACCAGTAATCGCCGCCGCCGAGGTTGAGGCTTTCAGTCGTGCCTGCTTCCAGCAGATTCAACCCCTCGGGCGTCACGGTCGAGGCGTAAAACTGGTTCGACTCAACGATCCCCTGCAAGCCGAGAGCCAGCCCGCCTTCGCCGAACAGAAAACCCTCGGCGTCGACGCCCGAGCCGAGCACCAGGTTATTGAATTGGTCGTTGAGCGTGATGCCCGGCGGCGGGACACCCGGCGTGTCGATGCCATCGAGGAACCCGAACGGCTGGATCTCGCGGACGTTGTACGTGCCGGGAGGCGCCGAGCCGAAGTCGGTGGTCGCCGTGTACAGGTAGTTGCCGTTCAGATCGGTGAAGACAGTCTCGGTAAACATGATCGGACCGTCGATCTTGTCGATCAGAATCTGAACGTTGGGAATGCCGACTTCGCCGGGATCACGCAGACCGTTGCCGTTCGTATCGACGTACACCGAACCGGCGATGCTCACCGGGTCGCCCACCCGCACGATGATTTCCGCGATGTTCGACAGCGCGCCGCCATTGTCGCGGACACGGAACGTGAAGCGGTCGAGTCCCTGGAAGCCCGCGTTGGGCACATAGGTCACTTCGCCGGTGGTGGGGTTCGGGATCAACGTGCCGCGCGAGGCGTTCTGCACGATGGTCACGCTGGCCGGATCGATCGTGCCGTCCAGATCAAGACTGTTGCCGGCGATGGGAATCACCACCGGCGTGTTGGGCACCGTCGCCACAAAGTCATCGAAGGCGATCGGTGGATCGTTGAAATCGATGACGTTGATCTGCACCAGCGCCAAGTTCGAGAGCGCGCCACCCAGATCGCGCACAACGTACGAAAACGTATCGATCCCGCTGAACTCGGGGTTAGGCGTATAGGTCACGTCGCCGGTGAGAGGATTGATCTGTGTAATCCCGTTCGCCGGACCGATGAGAATCTCCACAGTCGTGGGATCGATCCCGTTGTCCAGATCAAAGTCGTTGTTGAGGATGTCGATCAGCACCGGCGTATCTTCCAACGTCTGCGCAAAGTCGGGCGCGGCGACCGGCAGGTCGTTGACTTCGAGCACTTCGATCGACAGGGTGGCCACGTTCGAATCGGTTCCGTCGACGTCACGCATGCGATACGTGATCGTATCCGGGCCGAAGAAGTCGGGATTGGGCGTGTAGAAGATGGCCCCCGTCACCGGGTCGACCACCGCAATGCCGTTAAACGGTCCACTGACGATCGTCACGCTGGTGGGATCCAGCGCGCTGTCGATGTCCGTATCGTTGGCCAGCACGTTGAACAACGTCTGGGTGTTCTCGAACACCTGACCCGTATCATCGACTGCCACCGGAGCGTCGTTGACGGGTACGACGAAAATATCGACGCGGCCCGGATCGGAGACAACACCCGCTACGCTTGTCACGGTGTAGCGGAAGAAGTCAGGACCGTTGAAGTTGGCGACCGGCGAGTAGCCCACGACGCCCGTCACCGGGTCGACGAGCGCGATGCCGCTGCTGGGCGGATCGACGATTGTCACCGTCGTGACGTCGATGGCATCGCCCGGTTGCGTGAGGTCGTTCGCCAATACAACGATCGCCGTCGCACCATCTTCCTCCACCACCCCGACGTCGTCGAAAACAATCGGCGGATCAGGCACGGAGATTACACCCAACGTGACAGTGGCCACGTTCGAAACCGCGCCACCGGCGTCGCGCACGCGATAGGTGAACACGTCGGCTCCGGACGCCTGCGAATTCGGGGCGTAGGTGATGATGCCCGTCACCGGATGGGCTGTCGCCGAGCCGAGCGTCGGCAAGGTGACCAATTCAACTGTCGTGGGATCAATCGCCAAGCCAACCGCCAGGTCGTTGGCTAGCACGTCGATCTGAATGGGCGTGTCTTCCAGCGTGCCCACCAGATCATCGACAGCGATCGGCCCGGTCGTGGAGGGCAGCACATCGATTTGCACCGTGGCAATGTTCGACTGCTCGCCCGCGACGTCGCGCACCTGGTAAAGCAGCACATCCTGACCGGTGAAACCGCTGTTCGGACTGTAAACGATCTGGCCGTTGAGCGGATTGATGACCGCCACGCCGTTTTGTGGCGGCGTGAGAATGTTGACGGTCGAAGGATCAATGCCGCCGCCCACGTCCGGGTCAACGTCGTTGGCAATCACATCGATCGTGACTGCCGTGTCGACGACCGTGACCGCCGCATCGTTGATCGCGACTGGCACGACCAACAACCGCCGCGCTTCAAGCTGTTCGACACATGGCAGCGCACGCGATAATGCCGGTCGACGGCGCCGCCGTCGGCTCAGACCGTTGGTCCCGAGCGCACCTGGAATCTGCCGCTCACCCCGTTGCCCGCGCCGTATCATCAGTCGCACCCCAAAAGGTATTCGGCCGGTTTCTCTGTCCGCCGAGGAAAGCTGATAAAACCGCAGCGTGGCTCACCGGTGCAAGCCACCATCGCCCGTTTCGCAAACTTTCCAAAAATACGGACCCAATCGGCCATATTCCTTGGGGCCAACAAGGGTGTCAAGGAAATATCACGCCCTGTTGTCGACCGCGTTGGGCGGCAAAATAAAGTGCCTTCGAACACCGCCACCACGGCGTGACGCCCACTGTTGATTTGGCGTCTTAGACCGAGCGTTCTGATAGGGACGCTGCAGCAGTCAACGCACCAGAAACCGGGCTCATTTCTCGAAGCGCGAATCGCCAAAACAGCGCCGCGCTAGCAGGCGATTTGATGTGCAGTTGAAGTTCGGCTTGTAGATTCGCTCCGACTCCCACCGGGGGGTGTCATACCGCAACACCCGGCCCGGCATCTCGGCTCAGCGATAGTCGGGGTTCGGGTAGTCGAAGCGGCAACCCGCGTCCCACTCAGAACGCTGATTCCCATGGGCGGGCACTCCGCCCGCGTCCTTCAACATGCGGGCCAGATGCAACAGGTTCCACGTCATAAACGTGGTGTTGCGATTCGTGAAGTCGTTCTCCGGCCCGCCGGAATCGGGATCCAAGTAAGAAGGACCAGGCCCCGCATCGCCCACCCACGCGGCGTCTGCCTGTGGCGGGATCACGTAGCCCAGGTGCTGCAACGAGTACAGGATGTTCATGGCGCAGTGCTTCGCGCCATCCTCATTGCCCGTGATCAGACAACCGCCGACCCGACCATAGTAGGCGTATTGCCCCTCCTCATTCAGGATGTGACTGTTCGCATACAGCCGTTCGACGACGGCCGTACAGACCGATGACTTCTCGCCCAGCCAGATCGGCGTGGTGATCACCAGAATCTCAGCGGCCTTCACCTTCTCGTAGATTTGCGGCCAGTCATCCACATCCCAGCCATGCTCGGTCATGTCGGGATAAACACCGCTGGCAATCGTGTAGTCGACCGGCCGCAGCACCTCGACGCTGACGCCGTTCTTCTCCATGATCGCTTGCGCGATGTCGATCAGCCCCGTGGTATGCGACAGCTCGGGCGACTTTTTTAACGTGCAGTTGAGAAACAACGCGCGGAGGTCCGAGAAGTCCCAACGGCTGGACGAGCACTGATCGAGTTGTTGTTGATTGAGCGCCACGTGAGTCTCCTTGTGAAGTGCCGGTACAGGAGACAGCAGTCTTCCTGGGCAAGAAACGTGCCTCGGGATCGACGAGCCTTCGCACCGCCGTTCGTGCAAGGTATCGCATCGCAACTCACCCGCAAAGCTACAAACGACGCGACGGCGACAGGCTGTCTCGCGAGGAGCAACCTGCCGCCGTCGGCGTTGGCGGAGAATCGTTGCGTAGGAGTGAGTCGTGCGGTTTCTCTACCAGCCCACCTCGACGCGGGCCGTGAGACCATCGAAGGTCAGCGTGTCGCCCACGTCCACGAAGTTGTCGGCCTGCACGGCATCGATCCATGTCGGCGTGGTGACGGCGTTATACCAGGCGGCGACGAGATAGCCGGCCGAAAGGTGGAGCCGCCCGCCGCGGCTCGACCAGCCGACGCCGATTTCGTATTCCAGCACCGATGTGATGCGGTCGTCGTCCCAGGCGGTCTGTGCCTGAACTCCCGCAAATGTATTGGTTTGCACGAAGCTCGAACGGTATTCGCCCACCAGGAAACTGGCCGTTCCGCGTCCGTACACGAACAGTCCATTGTTGCAGCATCGCCGCTCGCCTTCCAAACCGACGCGAATGCCGGCCCCGTCGAAATCGATGTCGCTCTCGACGGTCGTTGTGCCGGGCGACGCCTGTTGGTTCGAGATCAGCTCCTGATCCAACTGGCCATACCGCGCACCCAGCAGATAGTTGATCTGCGTACGGTTGGTATTGAACAACGTCGCGCGGTAGTCGACATCGATCAACTGGAAATCGATGTCGTAAGCCGCGTCCGCCAGCAAGCTGTTCGAAGCCGCCGTGAACGTCCCCGGATAGATCAATAGCGAGTGCAACGAGTTGGGCACGTCGATCGCCACGCTGTCGCTGGTCGAAGATTCGTACCAGGTGTATGTGCCGCGAATGCTCGAACAGCCGTCCAGCGCGAACGAACCACCGATGCGCGCACCCGGCTGATAGTCGGGGTCGACCACCGAAACCGGACCGAACGGCACAGAGGTCAACGGATCGAGCCCGTCCCGGGGCTGCACGTAAGCGACATCCGCGCCCGAGGGCTGCAAGAAGATGTACTCGCCGAACGCGCCCGTGCGATGCGCAAAGACCCTCGGCTCACACGCCGGTGGGCACGGCATCACACAAGCCGTAGCGCACGACGCGTCGCAGCCGCAGGCGGTACTGCAGGCGCCCCCGCAGTCGCCACATTCTGTGCAGCCGCCGGCGCACGAATGCGCTGGCCCGACCGGGTCGACGTAGGGCGCGGCGTGCGTGCCTTCCGGAACGGGCTCCAACGGTTCCAAGGGTTGGGCGCCGTCCAACTCACGCCCCGCTTGCGCGATCAGCGCGTCCAGATCCGGCATCTCGTCTGATCGCTGGGAGTGGACAACGCGCGCCGGCGATTGAGCTCGCACCGCGTCGCTTTGGCTGAGCAGCATCGCCGCCGCGATGGCCATTAGGTACTGGATTCGCATCGTTCTCTCTCCGCCGCGTGTGTGTCTGCCGTTCTCGAAGACCGAAGCACGCCCGCCGTGATCGTCTCGGCGATCTTAGGCAACAGCGGCGTGCGACGATCGGCCGGGTCGCGCCGGTCGCATCAGTCCTGCCAATAAGGTCGACCGCAACGATTCTGCGGATGAATCGGGGCCCAGCAGGCCGCAAGGTTTGCCCAGCTTGCCAGTATCAGAGACTGAGCGAATGATCTGCATCGCCCACGGGTTGCTGTCGCGCCTGATCGACTCGCCTGACGCAATGTGGACAGATATACACTATCCGCCAGTCAGCCCGCCCCGCAACAATCAGGCCGGTCCCTACGTGCCCTGGTCGCCATCGGCGCCCTCTGAAGGCAACGACGCCCCTCATCTTCGTGCCGGCAGATCGCGGGACCTGCCCAAGCGGTCATCGCCCCGTTGCTGCGCCAACCCGGTCGCGCATCATCGACAATTGGTAAGCAACTATTACCTCTGTTCTCGTCGAGGACGAATTGTGTACGCGCGGAGTATGCCTTGCCGAGGCGCAATAACCGCGCGGGAGATTGGTCGGCACTTCTCACCACGCGCGGCGCACACGCGTTTTCCGCCACTTCGCGCGCAATGGGGCCAGCGCGGCGCGTACTCCGTTAGTTGCTTCCGCCCGTGTTACGGTCGGCTTACGATACGGAGACTGCGCTCGCCGTCTAAGAAGCGGTCTGCGACTCGCGCCGCGCCACTGTTGCGTGTCGTCGTTCGCCCGCAGGCCGAGACATCGACTCTGCCAGACCGCGTCTTCGTCAGCGCGCGCTGCGCGGATGTTCGCGACCAACCTCTCCACGCACGACAACTCAGGAGCTTGCCACCATGGCTCGTTGGTTTCCTTGGCATGTGAACGCCAGCATTCGCCAGCGCCGCAGTGCGGCCAAAGCGCGCCGCCGTCCCGCGAGACGATTCGCTGAGCCGCTCGAACAGCGCCGGCTGCTGGCGCTCACTGCGACGCTGGTCGGCACAACGCTCAACCTCTCCAGCGATGCGGACGACGATGTGGCGGTCACTGTCAATGGCGGCAACGTGCAGGTTTCCATCAACGGTGGTGCGGCAGTCGATCCGACTGGCGGACCGCTGGCCGCGAATCTCCTCACAGAGATCAACGCCTCCGGCTATACCGGCACGTTCGACAACGTCGTCGACTTGACCGACGTTGTGCCGGCCGACTTTCCCGCGCTCGTCGACGTGTCGATCGACGCCGGCGCCGGCAACGACCTGACGTTGTTGGGCCCTGCGGTAACGACCACAGGCGGCAGCCAGGACTATGCCGACCCGGTCGAATTGACGGCCAACACCATTCTCACTGCCACGGGCGCGAATCAGCGGATCTTCTTCCAGTCCACGCTCGACAGCGACGCCAACGGGCCCTGGTCGCTGATCACCAGCGCGCCGCGATTCACGGTCTTCGGCGACGGCGGCAACGACTTCGTCGGTGCGACGCGACCGCTGGCCTCCTTCACCGGCAACGACGAAACCCGCTTCAACATGGGCACGACGGCCACACCGTCGATGACGACGACCGGCACGCAGCAATACAACGCCGAAGTGATTCTGGCCAGCGACATCTCATTGCGAACCACTGACGGCGGTTCGGCCATCAACTTTTTCGACACCATTGACACCAAGTCTGGCGATGGCCCTTTCGGCCTGGTGACCGAAGCCCCCGGCTTCACACGCTTCGGTAACGGCGGTTCCGACTTCGTCGGCAGCAACGACGCACTGAGCTTCCTCACCGTCGAGGGCGACGCGCAGTTCAACATGGCCAACGTCGCCACACCGACGGTCACCACCACCGGCGATCAAACGTACAACGGCGAATCACAACTGTTGAGCGCCGCCAAGTTCGCGGCCGGCACCGGCACGGCCACTTTTGCCGGACCGATCACCGGCTTCACCACGTTCGAAGTGGAAAGTGCGGCGGAGACCATCTTTGGCGGAGATATCACCGTCGTGTCGGCCACCACGCCCAGCGCGACAGTTCGCGTCGATCGCACCGGAGTCGCTGGCGACGCTCAGGTCGACCTCACGGTCAACGCCGGCACGACGCAGTTCGTGCTCAACGCCACCTCGCCGGTCGAGATGCCCAACCTCAACCTGTTCACCTACACGGGCGGAACCGGCGACGACACGCTGCTCGTCGATTCCGCCCCCGGCGGCAGTCCCATTCCGGCCGGTGGCGTGATGTTCGATGGTTCCGGACAGACCACAAGCGATCTCTTGCGCGTCAATGGCGACACCACCAACGTGGCGACCTACACTCCCGACGCAGCCACCCCGGGCGATGGCACCGTCGATCTCGACGGCGGCCTGATCACGTTCATGGGCCTGGAACCGGTCGATATCTCTGGCATGTTGATGGCCATCATCGATCCGGCCGGCGCCGACGATGTGCTCGACGTTGCTGACGGATTCGATTTCGCCACCGGCGCGGTTCCCGCGCTGGTCGTCTCCGGCACATCGGGCGGAGTCGCCATCGAAGCCGCAGCGCTGTTCAACAACGATCAAGTGCTCATCGAGACCAACACGGTTGCGGGCAACGACCTCGTCACCATCAACAGCAGCTCGGCTGCCCACAACAACAACACGCTGCAGGTAAACCTCGGCGACGGCACCGACCAAGGCGACGTCGACGACACGTCGCTGCCGACCACACTCAACGGCGGCGCTGAGAACGACTCGTTCTTCATCGCACCCTCGGCGCTGGCAGAAATCACGGTCAACGGCGGCACGCCAATCCTCGGGGATGCGGGCGTACCGCCCGGCGACGTGCTCGCGCTCAACTTGCTGGGCGTCGCCGACCCGTCGATTCCTGTCGGCGTGACCGATGGCACGGCCACGTTCGGCAATCGGCAGGACGTCGTTTTCACCAGCATCGAGACGATCATCGCCTCCGACGCGCTGGAGCAGAACGACTCTCTAGCAACGGCGACTGTGCTAGGCTCGGTACCCGAAGTCACGCTGACGAACCTCAGTATTCACGACCAAGACGACGAAGACTTCTTCAAAGTCACTGCCAACAAGACAGGCAAGCTGATCGTCAACCTGCTGTTCGACCATGACGTCGGCAATCTTGACGTCGAGATTCAGGACAGCCTGGGCAACTCGCTGGCGATCGGCAACAGCATCACCGACAACGAGCAACTCGTGATCCCTGTCGTGGCCCAAGAGATGTACTTCGTGCGCGTGCTCGGCGTGGACGACGCCGTGAACAACTACGCGCTGGAGATCGAGAACTTCGCTGCCCCCGTCCCGCAGGCGGTGTTTCTCGACCCGACTTCCGACACCGGCATGTTGGACAACGACCGTGTGACCGCCGACAACACGCCGACGCTGCTCATCCTGGCCGATCTCTTCGACTTCGCTTCGATGGGCATCCCGATCCTCACGGCCGCCGAAGCGGCAGCGGGCACAAATCCCGGTGCTGCCGTGCGCGTGTTCATCACCAACATCGACACGGGCAACACCGTCGAGGGCTTCGCCGACCCGGTAGGCGCCTCCAATACGCTGTTTACCTTCACGCCAGCGGTGGCGCTCGACGACGGAGTGCACCTGATCTCGGCGGCCGTCGATATCTTCGATCTGCAGGAAGATGGCGGCGGAGCGCCCGACCCGGCGATGGGCCGCAGCCTGCTCTCCGTGCCGTTGTCGATCACGATCGACACCGAAGCGCCCAATCCGGCGAACTTGGCGGACCTGTTGGCTTCGAGCGACTCGGGCACTTTCGACGATGACGACGTCACGAACAAGATGCAGCCGGCTTTCGCGGGCGTCGGTCCGGCGAATCACAAGATTAGAATTTTTGCTGCCCGCAATGGCGGACCCGCCCTGGACGTCGGGCAGGGCGTGATCGGCTCGGACCTGACCGATGATCCCACGCCCAACGGCCTCGGCGCGTGGGAGATCACCGTTGAACCGCTGATCGACGGCCAGTACGTGATCACGACGATTGTCGAAGATCTGGCCGGTAATCTGAGCGTCGCCAGCCAGGGGCTGACAATCTGGATCGACACGGTCAAACCCAACACGCCCGTGCTCGATCTCGACGCGGGGAGCGACTCGGGCCGCAGCGATGTCGACAACATCACCAACGACAACACGCCGACGGTGATCACTACGGCCGACGATCCGTTCACGCCTGGCATCAACCCGTTCCCCAACGACATTCGCTACCGCATCTTCGATCGCCTGAGTCCCAACGTCGAAGTGCTGCTGATCGATTCGTTCATCTCGCTGGCCGGATTAACGACGGCCGGCGTGTTCGTCGACACGTTGCTGGCCCTCGACGACGGCGTGCACAATCTCAAGCTCGAAGTCGAAGACCGCTCCGGCAACATCAGCGACGACTTCCTGCTCACGGTGATCATCGACACCATTGCCCCCGCGCCGCCGACGTTGATCCTCGATCCGGCCAGCGACTCGGGAATTCAAGGCCAACCGGATACGTTCACCGATCGCATCACCAACGACTCGACGCCGGGCTTTCTGGGATTCGCGGAGGCCGACTCGCTGGTCCGCGTGTATGCCGATGGAGCCGGGATCAGCGATGGCGTGATCGACGGTTCGGACACGTTCATCGGTCAGACCGTTGCGATACCGCTCGATGGCAATCAGGCCTTCCAGAACGGCGAGTGGATCCTCACGCAATTGCTGTTCGACTTGAACGATCCGGGCTCACCGGCGTTCCCCTTCGACGGCCTGCGGCAGATTGCCGCCACTGCAGAAGACGTGGCCGGCAACGTCTGCGTCAACGGGCCGATGCCGATGGCGACGTTCCTCGACATCTTTCTCGACACGCAGGCTCCGCAAATCGAAAACGTCTCGCTCACCGGCAACCCGGCCTACGATCTCTTCGATCCCAAGCCCTCGGAAGATGGCCCCACGCCGCCCGTCACCAGCCTGGATATCGACTTCCTCGACTTCCCACTCCGCGGTGAGCCCGGTCAGGCGACCTCTGGCACGCTCGACGTTATCTTCGTGGTCGACGAGTCGGGCAGCATGGCGGGAGAGCAGGCGTTTCTCGGCGACTTCGTCCCCGATCTCGAGGCGGGTCTGATCGGCGCAGGCGTGACCGCCAACCGGTACGGACTGGTCGGATTCGGCTCAGATACGGTCGACGCGCGCTCGTTCACACTCAACGGCGGCGCATTCGGCACAGCACAACAGTTCGTCACCGCCGCGGCCGGCCTACTCACCGACGGTGGCACGGAAGATGGTTACGACGGCATCGATCTCGCGCTCAATCCGGCGGTCTATCCGCTACGGCCCGAAGCCAAACCGCTGATCATCCTGGTGACCGACGAGGATCGCGACAACACCGACGTTACGCTCACGTTCGCCTCGATTCTCAACGCGCTCAACATCGCCGACGCGACGCTGCACGGGATCTACGACGTCGATCTCCGTGACAACACCAACAGCACGGCTCTCGCGCTGTCGTTCGACGGCACGTGGTTTGTCGCCGACGGACTCGGCGGCTTCACCAGCGGCGCAGGTGGCAACGTGGCCGGAGGTGCCGGCACGACGGTCACCGACTATGTCGATCTTGGCTTCGCCACCGAAGGGCTTGTCAGCGATCTCAATCAGTTGCGTGCTGGTGGCAACACCGCCACCTCGTTCAGCGCCGCGCTACTCGAAGGGCTGATCACCTCGGTGACCACCGGCTTCTTCTACCCGGCCGTGAACGAGCAACTGGCCACTACGGCGGGCAACTATCAACTAGTCGGCGATCACAACGGCATCATCCCCATCAAGGCGATCAATTACATTGACAACACCCAACCCGGCGGGCCGGGGCAGACGACCGTGCAGCTCGAGTTCTTCGAGCCGCTCCCCGATGACCGCTTCACGTTGACCGTCTTCGACCGCTTGATGGACCGGCCGGGCAACCACCTCGACGGCGACTCGAACGCTGCCGAGCCGCAGGAGATCCCGCTGTTTCCCACCGGGGATGGAACGCCGGGCGAAGACTTCATGGCTCGCTTCACCGTCGACAGCCGCCCGGAGATCGGCACCTACAGCGATGGCAGTGTCTACATCGACGCCAACGGCAACTTCGCCTTCGATCCCACCAGCGGCGATTTCACCAATCGCGATCTGGTGTTCGATTTCGGCTTCGCCACCGACGCGCTGTTCCTCGGCAATTTCAACTCGGGCGGGTTGCCAGCGGACGGCTTCGACAAGCTCGGCGCGTACGGCCTGGTGAACGGGCAATGGCAATGGTTCCTCGACACGAACAACGACGGCGTCTTCGATCAGAACTTTGTCAACCCGCTTCCCATCGACGGACTCCCTGTCGCGGGAGAGTTCAACGGCAATCCCGCCGACGGTGATGAGGTTGGAATCTACGATGGTGTGACTTGGTTCCTCGACACCAACGGTGACAACGTCATCGACCAATTCGACATTTCGCTGCCGAGCAACATGACCGGCTTCCCCATCGTCGGCGATTTTGACGGCGACGGCGCCGATGACCTCGGCACCTACGCCAACGAGCTTTTTCAGTTCGATCTGGGGTTCGACGGCATCGACGGGCAGACCGACGACACGATCAACTTCGGCTTCAGCGGCGTGCTTGAGCGGCCCGTGGCGGGCGATCTGAACCTCGACGGCATCGATGACATCGGCCTGTGGGTGCCCGGGCGCAGCGGGCAACTGCCCCAGCAAGCCGCCGAGTGGTACTTCCTCATTTCCGAAGAATTGGTCTTCTTCGATGAGGTCGGGCCGCCACCGAACGGATTCGGCACGGTCAACGCCCTCAATCACCCCTTCTCACCGACACCCTTGGGCAACGATATCTTCGCCCAGTTCGGCGATGAGTTCGCGTTGCCGCTGTTCGGCAACATCGATCCCCCCACGACGCAAAGTGGCGGCGCGTTCCAGTCCTCCGAGAGCACGATCGGGCTGTTCAATCCCGATTCGGCCTTCTTCCACCTGCGGACTTCCAACACCTCGGGCGTGGCCGACATTTCGCCGTTCCAATATGGCGACACTGACTGGAAAGCCGTGAGCGGCGACTTCAGCGGCAACGGAGTCGAAACGATCGGCGTCTACGATCCCGTGCGATCGCAGTTCTACCTCCGCAACTCAAACACTGGCGGACCGCCCGATATTGGGCCGTTCAGCTACGGCTTCCCCGGTGCAGTTGCCCTGACGGGCGATTGGGACGGCGACGGAGTCGATACCGTCGGCGTCTACAATCCTTTGACGGCGACGTTCTTCCTCCGCAACTCAAACACGACGGGCGTCGCCGACATACCGGTCTTCAACTACGGAATCGCCGGCTGGGTACCGATCGTGGGTGATTGGGATGGCAACGGCACCGATACCGTCGGACTTTACAACCCGGACACCGCGACGTTCTTTCTCCGCAACTCCAACACGACGGGCGTGGCCGACGTGCCGGCCTTCAACTTTGGTGCGGCGGGCTGGACGCCGCTGGCCGGCGACTGGGATTTCGATGGAACCGATACGATCGGCGCGTATGTCGATGCGGCGGCAACTTTCTTCCTCCGCAACTCCAACACCAGTGGCGTGGCGGACCTTCCGCAATTCAACTACGGGCCGGGTGGCGCCGGCTGGCAGCCGATCATCGGCGACTGGAACGGTGCCAGCACGCTGCGGCTCGACACGACGGTCGCTCAACGCACAAGCAATCGTCTGCTCAGCGCAACGGACCTCGAACCGATCGTCAGCGAAGCCATCGCGCAGTGGGCCGCCGCGGGACTGGGGGCTTCTGCCGTCGGTCTGCTCGATCGCATCGACGTGCGGATCTCCGATCTGCCGGATGGCCAACTCGGCTTGGCGCTCGATCAGCTCATCCTGCTCGATCGAGACGCGGCCGGCGCCGGTTGGTTCGTCGACCGCACGCCCGACGACGACGAGGAGTTCGCGAATGGCAACGTCGCCGGCGTAGATCTACTCACGGTCGTCGCCCACGAGTTGGGACACGCGCTGGGGCTCGACGATCTGGCAGCCGACGGTCACGCACACGAACTGATGGCCGAAACGCTCGCCCCAGGAGTCCGCCGCGGGCCTGATGCCCACGACCTGGCCCTGATCGACAACAACCTGTTCGACTAGCGCCGCCGCGCTGCACAGCTTCTCCCACCAGACGCACGCGACTGAGTGGTTCGCCCCGCCGCGATGCATTTCGTTGTACGCCAGTGCGCACGCATTCGCCTGCGGGTTACTATGGAGTACTCGGCGTTTGGATCATCTTTCAACCGATCGTGATGAACGCCGACGTGCCTTGCAATCAGCAGAGACTCGATATGCTCGTAACAAACGACTCGCTAGAACGCTCTACCGGATTGGCCTTGGGTGCCACTGCTGGCTTGCCCAGCAGTGCGCGTCCGGCACAGGCCACAGCCAGACGAGCCAGCAGTGGCACCCCGGGTCGACGGAACGGGCTCTTGCAACGAGCACGAGTCTGGCACGTCCGTGCTGCCTGCTCAGCAGCGGCTCTGCTGCTTGCCGCGAGTGTGGCAATGACCGGAAGCGCAGCAGCGCAGGAACCGCTCGACGCGCCCACCGAAGGCGGGCTGATGAACCTGGACGATGAGCCGTTCACGTTTCAGTTGCGACGGGCACGTGGCATGGGTTGGACCGACGCGCTCACGCTCGATCCTGGTGAACGCTACTCGGTGCGCCCGCCGTCCGTCGGCGAAGAGCCGCAATACTTGGGCGTAGAAGGCCGCGGCGACGGCTACCTGCTGATTCAGTTCTCCGAGTTCGGTGGCCGCATGCGGCAAAAGCTCACGGCCCGCAATCAGAACGACCGCTTCGTACCGTTCTGGTACCACGTGAAGGATTCCAGCGGTATCAGCCGGCTCATACAGGCCGAAACCGTGGAAGACGCCCGCCGTCAGCAACAGCGCTTCCTCGACGCCCAGCCCATGAGCGAGGACCAGCTCGCCCAGTTCGAACTCGACCTCCGCGCCAACTGGGTGCTGTACGACTAAGCTCACCCGCATGAGCTGCGGTCAGGGAGCGTTGAATCGCGGGTGCCACTGCTGGCTCGCCCAGCAGTGCTCGCCGCCCACTGGTCGATCGACACTCATCACGGGCAACAAGACTCACCATGCAGCCGTCGCGGCCCGGTTGGACAAGCCAACTGCGTCACCCGGCCATCGCAGGCAAGCTGATAACAGCGCACGGCCGCCGTGGCGCACTCACCCGCTGGTAATTCGCTCCAGCGCGTCCCCAGCCGCAGCCCGTACGGCGGCACTGGAATCGTTCTCGGCGGCGGCGCGGAGTGCTTCTTCGGCTTCGGCGGCGGCTGCGCCGAGTTCGCCCAATGCGACGGCGGCTTCGATGCGGCCGGGCTCGTCGAGCTCGCCCAGCGCCTCGGCCAACATGGGCACGGCTCTGGCGACCAGTTCTTCATCGCCGCCGCTGATTTTGAGCAGCGCCCAGGTGCTGGCCAATTGTAGGAAGTCATCGTCGCTGTCGAGATTCTGTTCGAGACGCGCGACGGCGGCGGAAGCAGCCTCACCGATTTTTCCCAGAGCGAAACAGGCCGCGTACACCACCTCGGGGCTCTCATCGTCCAGCCGCTCGATGATCACGTCGGTCGCCTCCGCAGCCGCAGCTCCCTGGGCGGCGAGCGCGAAGAGAATCTCCCCCTGCGTTGTCGGATCGGCCTCCGGCAAGGCGCGCGTCAACGCGCCGATCGCGCTCTGGGCGTCCTCGCCCAGGCGAGCGAGTACGGCCGCTGCAGGTGCACGCAATCGCTCACTCCCCAAGGCCGCACTCAAATACTGGACTCCCGAGGCTTTCATGGCCACCAGCGTGTCGACGGTCGTCGCCACGACCGTGGGATCTTCGTCGGCCAGGCGGTCGACCAACGCCGGCGCCACCATCGTCGGGTCGACTTTGATTTCGGCCAAGCCGCGCACGGCGAACGCGCGCAGCGTCGGATTGTCGCCACTGCGGGCCAACATCGTCAGCCGCCTCAATGCCCGCAATTGCACCTCGCGATTCTTGGATTGCAGCTTCGCCAAGGCCCATTCGGAGATAGCGCCCAATATGGCGTCGTCACTCTCCACGTGGGCTTCCAAAGCCTCAATCGCCTCAGCGGCGCCGATGTTCCCCAGCGCATAGGCTGCGGCGTAGTGCACAGCGCGCATCGGGTCGTCCAAAGCCGCGATGGCCGCCGGCACCGCGTCTGCCGCGGCGGGGCCAATCGAGGCCACGGCCATCCAAGCTTGAAGCCGTGTCTCTGGATCTTCGTCGGCGGCGGCCTCGATCAACTCGGGCACGCAGTGGTCGGCCGCTGGCCCTAACTCCGCTGCGATCAAGCATGCCCAGTAACGGCCTTCGGGTCGACGTAAAGCCTCGCGCAACATGGGCGTGCCGGGCTCGATGTGCTCGGTCAAGGCGTGCAGCGTGGGCGCAATCACCGACGGATCGGCTTCGTCGAGCACGCGAAAGAAGAGCGGCAGCAACACATCGGCATCAAGCCGCAGCGACACGACGGCGCTAACTGCGGCGCGCTGCACGGCTGGCTGTTCGTCAGTAATAGAAGAGACAAGCGCATCTGCCACGGCCTGATCACGATTTCCGATGAGCCCAAGCGCCCGCGCGGCATGTGCCCGCACCCGCCAGGCGTCGTCCTCCAGAGCGGTGACCAGGGCGTCCGTAGCCGGTGCCGCCTCAGACCCAATTTGCGCCAGAGCCCGCGCGGCCCGCCAACGAAGTTGGGGGGCGTCCGACTCCAACGCCCGCACAAGTCCGTCCACCGCGTCACCCGCGCGCGATCCCAGGTCGGCCAGGGCATCGGCTGCGGCGTTGCGGGCATCCGCATCATCGGACTCAAGATGCTCGACCAATTCGTCCACCGAGTCATCGGCCAGCACGGCCACCGAGAGGGCCAGCGTGCAGCAGGCAGCCATCAGCACCTGAGCTGAAATAAGACGCAGTCTCATCGGTATTGCTCTCCGGAACGAACGGCCTTCGCGGGATGATGCCCCACGCTGAATTGCGAACCACGTACCCGCTAAGTATAAACGAAGGAGATCGCCTACGCTGCCTGTCGCCGCAGCGACCATCGCGGCGCATCAATTGCGATCCCCGAGCTGCAACCCACTGCCAACACCCGCCTCCTGGTTTGGAGAGCTGACATGCGTTCGCTCATACCTGGTTTGATTGTCGTGCTGCTCGGTTGTTGGACGGCGAATGTTCAGGCACAGCCGTACTACAGAGGTGGATACGCAGGCCCGTATTATGACAATCGGGCCGCGACTCCCGCCGAAAGCTACGCGCGAGGCGCGTCTGATTTAGTCCGCTCGGCCGGCCAGACCAACCTGAATAACTCAGAAGCGGCGATCAACTACGAGCAGGCACGCTCAGCAGAACTCGACAACCGGATGAAACAGACGGACACGTACTTCCAAATGCGGCAGGCAAACGACGCTTACCGTGCCGCCGAGCGGGGACCCGCAGATACACCCTCGGCCGCCTACCGCCGCTCTGCCGCGGCCATTCCCGACCGCATGGCTCCCTCGCAGCTCGATCCGGTGACCGGCGAGATCAACTGGCCGATGATCCTGCAAGAGGATCAATACGCCGACTATCGCAACCAGATCGAAGCGATGTTTGCCCACCGCGCCGAAACGCAGGGGCACGTAGGCCCGGATGAGTATCAGAAGCTGGGTCGCGTGTGCGACGCGCTGGCTTCGGCGCTCAAAGACAACATCCGCGACTACCGCCCCAACGATTACGTGGCGGCCAAGAACTTCGTCGAGAGTCTTAGCTTCGAGGCTTCGATTCCGGTGGGCTGAGCACGTCTCGGCCGACCCACTTCCGCAGTACCTCGGGCACGACCACCGAACCGTCGGCCTGCTGGTTGTTCTCCAAAATGGCGATCAGCGCCCGGCTGATTGCGACGGCCGTCCCGTTGAGCGTGTGCACGAGCTTGGTTCCCTTCTCGCCCTTCGTGCGGAAGCGAATGTCCAGCCGGCGTGCCTGGTAATCGGTGCAGTTCGACGTGCTGGTGATCTCACCGTACTCGCCGCGTTCGCCGCGGCCGGGCATCCACGCTTCGAGATCGAACTTGCGATAGGCCGGCCCACCCAGATCGCCCGTCGCCGTATCGATCACGCGGTACGGTACGCCCAGCGCGTCAAAGATCTGGCATTCGATCGAGAGCAACTCGTCGTGCATCGCGTCGCTCGCCTCGGGCAGCGTGAAGGCGAAGAGCTCGACCTTGGTGAACTGGTGTACGCGATACAGTCCCCGCGCCGCGCGGCCACCGGCACCCGCCTCCGTGCGAAAGCAATGGCTGATGCCGGCCACCCGCAAGGGCAACTGATCGGACTCGAGGGTCTGACCGGCATAGAGTCCGCCGAGGGTGATTTCGGCCGTGGCAATCAGGCTCAAATCGCTGTCGGCGATGCTATAAATCTGCGTCTCAGGCCCGCGCGGGATGTAGCCCACGCCGTGCAGCGTCTCGTTGCGCGCCAGGTCGGGTGTGACAGTCGGGGCGAAGCCGGCTTCCATCGCGACGTCCAGCGCGAATCGCTGCAGCGCCAGATCGAGCAGCACGCCCTCGTTCTTGAGGAAATAGAAGCCGTGCCCGGCGACGTGCGCGCCGCCTTCGAGATCGAGGATATCCAGCGCCTCGGCCAGCTCGACGTGATCGCGCGGCTGAAAGTCGAACTTCGGCACCGGCGTCTTGCCCAGCCGCAGTTCACGGCTGGCCGACTCGTCGCCGACGGGCGCTTCGGCATGCGACATGTTGGGGATGCCGCGCTGGAGTTGATCGATCTCGGTTTCGAGCGACTGCAACTCCTCGCTCACGGCGCCGGCTTGCTCGCGAAGCTGGCGTCCTTCTTCCTTGCGCGCTTCGCGTTCCTCTTGGTCCTTCGCTTTACCGATCGACTTCGAGACTTCGTTGGCGCGGCGGTTGAGCTCTTCGCGCTGTTGCTGCAGCGGTCGGCGGCGCAATTCGAGTTCCACCAGCCGGTCGACGTCGGCGTCGACGCCTCGCTGCTGACAGTTGGTTTTGACAGCCTCGGCCTGTTCAACGATGTAGCGGCGATCCAGCATGGCGTCTGTTCAACAACCCCTGAGCAACTTTGCATCCAGGCACTGCGCGGAGGTCAGCTCCATCCGCGAGGCAAGCGACCGATCATACCCGATACGCGTTCGCTGGGGCCATTGCCCCAATGCCCGCCGCAGCGCTCGCGCTCTTGCGAAGGGGGACGCGATCATCGCCCTGCGGATGATTGCGCCACATGCGGCTACACATGGCCCTAAATCACCGGGCGGCCGAAACTTGAAGCCTCGCATCCGGCCGCGTTACGATGGGCCAGCATAACGCCACTCGAAATGCGCTCGCGTCTCCCTCCCACGCCGGACGCAACCCAGCAGCACGCGAACGTCGAGCGGCGTCGATCGCGCGAGTGTCGAGCAATGAGCGAACGACCATCACGGCTCTCAGTCTGGCTTGCCCTGCTGGGCGTCGCCGTCGCGCCGTGCATCGTGGTGCCGGCGGCTGAGCCGGCGTCCGCCGAGCTAAAGTTTTTCGAGCAGCACGTTCGCCCGCTGCTCATCGAAAACTGCCTTGAGTGCCACAGCGGCGAAGAACCCAGCGGCGGTTTGCGGCTCGATTCGGTTCAGGGATTGCGCGCGGGCGGAGAGTCGGGCGAAGTCGTCAGGCCCGGCGATCCCGACGACAGCCTGATCCTGCAAGCCGTGCGGTACGAATCCCTGGAGATGCCGCCCGACGATCAACTCGAAGAGCGGCAAGTCGCGGTGCTCGAGCGCTGGATCGCCGACGGCGCCGTGTGGCCCGACGCCGATGCGCTGCCGGTGCCGCGCGAGTCTCGCACGAAAGCGTTCAGCGACGAGGATCGCGCGTACTGGGCCTTTCAGCCGGTGGCCAGTCCCGCGTTGCCGGAAGTCTCTGACTCGGCCTGGTGTCGCAACGGCGTCGATCACTTCATCCTCGCTGCGCTCGACGCGCACGAGCTCACGCCGGCGCCGGAAGCCGATCGTCGCACGCTCATCCGCCGCCTGAGCTACGACCTGACCGGACTGCCGCCGACGCCGGAGGAAGTGGACGCCTTCTTGTCCGACACCGGCGCGGATGCGTACGGGCGGCTTGTCGAGCGGCTGCTGGAGAGCCCCGCTTACGGCCAGCACTGGGCGCAACACTGGCTCGATGTGGTTCGCTACGCCGAGTCGGACGGCTTCAAAGCCGATGGGTATCGCCCGGACGCTTGGCGGTATCGCGACTACGTGATCCGCGCGTTCAGCGACGATTTGCCCTACGACCGCTTCGTGGCCGAGCAACTAGCCGGTGATGAGTTGGCGCCCGACGATCCCTGGGCCCGCGTGGCGACCGGCTTCTTGCGGCACGGCGTGTACGAGTATAACCAGCGCGATGCGGAAACGCAGCGCGACGACTCGTTCAACGAACTGACCGACCTGGTCGGCGAAGTCTTCCTCGGACTCGGCTTCGCCTGTGCCCGCTGCCACGATCACAAGTTCGACCCGCTCAGGCAGCAAGACTACTACGGGCTGCAAGCATTCTTCGCCGCCACCTTGCCGCGGGATGACGTCCCGTTTGCCACGCCCGAACAGCAGAGCCGACACGCGGAAGACATGGAAGCGTGGCGTGCCGCGACGTCAGAGCTCCAGAAAGAACTACACGCCATCGAGGAGCCGCATCGCTCGGTGCTGGCCGACGACGCCATCGGGCGTTTCCCACCGGCCGTGCAGGCGATCTATCGCCAGCCGGCCGCCGAGCGGAACTCCTACGAACAGCAGATTGCCGATCTCGTCGATCGCCAGGTGCGAGAAGAGTCGGGGAAACTAGCAGCGCGTCTCAAAGACGAACAGAAGGAGCGTTGGCAGGCGATTCGCGACGCGTTGGCCGATTCGATGCCCAAGCCGCTGCCATCGATGCGCAGCGTGAGCGACTGCTCAGGCATGATCGCCGCCACGACGACGCCGGCGGGCGTCGCGGTCGAGCCGGCCTTTCCCGCGATCCTCGGTGACGAATCACACGTGATCACGTCGCCGGCCGCGGCCGATTCATCGGGTCGCCGCGCGGCGCTGGCCGCTTGGCTGACGCGCGACGATCATCCTCTGACGGGTCGCGTGATCGTCAATCGCCTCTGGCACCATCATTTCGGACGGGGACTGGTGCCCTCGACCAGCGACTTCGGCCGGCTGGGCACCCCGCCCAGCCATCCGGAACTGCTCGACTGGCTGGCGAGGCAACTGGTCGAGGGAGGATGGAGCCTGAAGGCGCTGCACCGGTTGCTGGTCAGCTCCGCCACCTATCGCCAGTCGGCCCAACACCCGGAGGCGGCCGTGGCGTTGCGAACCGATCCCGACAATCGGCTGTTGTGGCGCTGGTCGCCGCGCCGCCTGGGCGCCGAAGCCATTCGCGACACGCTGCTGGCGATTTGCGGCGAGCTGGCAACGCAAAGCGACGGCCCCGGCGCCAAAGCCGAAAGCCACTGCCGCAGCATCTTCCTCGAGAAGCGCCGCAACCAGCGCAACGTCTTGTTGGCCGCGTTCGATGGCCCGAACATGATCGACAGCCAGCCGGAACGCCCGGTGACGACGACCGCCTTGCAAGCGCTCTATCTGCTCAACGATCCGTGGATGGTCGAGCGGGCGCAACAGTTGAGCCGGCGCGTCTGCGCAGAAGCGACGTCGCCGGCGGAGCGTATCGAATTGCTGTACCAGTTGTTGTACGGCCGGCCGGCCGAACCCAATGAGCGCGCGGCGGCCATGGACTTTCTGGATGCACAGCGCGAGATCATCCGAGCCGCCCTTGGCGAAGAACAGGACGCCGCGGCAGCCGCCTGGCAGGACCTCTGCCACGCCCTGCTCAACACCAGTGAGCTGTACTATGTCGACTGACCGCCACGCAGCACACGGGCCAAACGGCGAGCAGCCTTCTGTCAGCCGACGGGAATTCCTCAGCCGCACCGGCACCGGCTTCGGCGCGCTGGCCCTAGCGGGCCTGCTCAGCGAAGAGGCGGACGCCACGCCGGTTTTGCACCACGCGCCCCGGGCACGCAGCGTGATCTTCCTCTTCATGGAAGGCGGTCCCAGTCATATCGACCTGTTCGACCCCAAGCCGGAGTTGAGCAAGCTGGCCGGCCAACCGCTGCCGGAGAGCTTCGGCACGGTCATCACGCCGATGGGCGAGTACGGTGCCCCACTGCTGGCCTCGCAGCGAACCTGGAAGCAACACGGCGCCGGCGGCCTCTGGATTTCCGACTGGCTGCCGCACATGGCCCGCTCGGCCGATGATCTGACGGTGATCCGTTCGTGCTGGACCAACGGCATCAATCACTCCGGCGGCGTGTGCCAGATGAATACCGGCTCGCCCATCGCCGGCCGACCGGCCTTGGGAAACTGGGTCACGTATGGCCTGGGCAGCGAGAACGCCGACCTGCCGGGCTTCGTCGTGCTGCAAGACACGAACACCACCGTCATCAACGGTTCGCAAAACTGGAACGCCGGCTTCATGCCGGCCACTTATCAAGGCACGCGCTTCGCGACGGGCGCCGAACCGATTGCGAATCTCTCGCCGCCCCCCGAGTTCAGCCGCGCGCGGCAGACGGCGCAACTCGCGTACATCGACGCGCTCAACCGTCGGCATCTCGACGCACAAGGCGGCGACGATGAGCTGGAGGCCCGCATCAAGAGCTACGAGCTGGCCTACCGCATGCAGGCTGCCGCGCCCGAAGCCGTCGATCTGGCGCGCGAAACGGCCGAGACCCAGGTGCTGTACGGCATCGATGAAGAGCAAACCGCGCCGATGGGACGCGTCTGCCTGTTGGCCCGGCGGCTGGTGGAACGGGGCGTTCGCTTCGTGCAGATTTATCACGGGGCCGGCAGCAAGTGGGACGCCCACTCCAAGATCGAAGAGAACCACACGGCGCAGTGCCGTCGTTCCGACAAGCCGGTCGCCGGACTGCTCGCAGACCTCAAGCGGCGCGGTTTGCTCGACGAGACGCTCGTGCTCTGGGGCGGCGAATTCGGCCGCACGCCGATGAGCGAAAAAGGCGACGGCCGCGACCACAACCCCTACGGCTTCACCATGTGCATGGCCGGCGCCCGACTACCCGGCGGCCGCGTGATCGGCGCCACCGACGAGATCGGCCTGCGGGCCATCGAAGACCGCCTGCATGTACACGATCTCCACGCCTCGATCCTGCACCTGCTCGGCATCGACCACCGCCAACTCATCTACCACCACAAAGGCCGCCCCGAACGCATCGATCAGAACGAAGGCCACGTGCTGGAGAAGTTGGTGGGTGCGTGAGGTCTGTAAGGGAAGAATTTTCATTTACTGGAACAGCAGTAAGTACCCTTTATGCGCTATTCCAACGTAGTCCCCGCAGCAATGTCAGCTCCGTACATTAGCTACATCACGCTCAATCCAGACACATCTCTGGACACCTCCTGCTTTCCTGGAAACCTACCGTTCACAAGCAATCTTCACCTAGATATTCCGTCGTCTGTCACATTCTTCGTCGGTGAAAACGGCTCTGGGAAATCAACTCTGCTGGAAGCAATTGCCGTGATCGCTGGATTGCCTATTTCCGGCGGTGGAACGAACGAGATAGGCGAGCGACACGGAGTTGACGAGCGAAGTGTGCTGGCTGAAGTATTGCGTCTTGGCTTCGTCAAGCGACCGAAGGATGGGTACTTCTTTCGTGCGGAACTACAAGCACATTTCGCATCACTGCTCGATCATAGGAGCAACGACCCACATTTTGCTGGAAATCCGTATAGTCGCTATGGCGGACAGTCCTTACATGCAATGTCCCACGGCGAGGCCTTTCTTTCCGTTATGAAACACCGCTTCGCTAATGGCCTATTCCTCCTCGATGAACCCGAATCAGCACTGTCACCACAACGGCAGTTGGCGTTACTTGCTTTGATGTATGACCGAGTGCGTGACCGCCGTTCCCAATTCATTATTGCAACTCATTCTCCCGTTCTCCTGACGTATCCCGAAGCCGCCATCATATCATTCGATAGCCCATCGTTGCAGGTCGTCGCGCTTCACGATACCAAGCATTATCAGATTACACGCGGCATTCTGAACAGTCCCGAGTCTTACTGGAAGCATCTTCGTGACTCGAAGGCTTGAAAGCCCGTTGAATAGGTCTAGGGACGGTAAGAGGAACCTACTAATTTCTCTGCGACTGCGGTCGGGGCCATGGAACGTCGATGGGAACGTGACTCATTGATGCGATCGCAGACGAAGAGGCGAGCGTCAAGCCAACTCCCCCAGCAGTTCGAGAATCTTCCCACGAATCGCGGCTTCCGCGTTGGGTGCGAGGTAGCTGGAGCGGGCTCGCCAGGTTTCGTAGCCGCCCCAGCGGTGTTGTTCGGCGGTGGGCAGGTAGCCGGCGTAGTCGTTGGCCAGCGAGACGAC